>CAYWSG010000001.1:0-53825 GCA_964461055.1 uncultured Enterobacteriaceae bacterium
GCGACCGAAGTCGAGATGAAGGAGAAGAAGGCCCGCGTCGAGGACGCGCTGCACGCGACCCGCGCCGCGGTGGAAGAGGGCATCGTCCCGGGCGGCGGCGTGGCCTACATCCGCGCCAAGCAGGCCCTCGAAGGGAAGCTCAAGGGCGAGAACGAGGACCAGAACGCCGGCATCAAGATCGTGCTGCGCGCGCTCGAGGAGCCGCTGCGCACGATCGTCGCGAACGCCGGCAACGAGCCCTCGGTGGTCCTCAACAAGGTCCTCGAGAGCAAGGGCACGCATGGCTTCAACGCCCAGACCGAGGAGTACGGCGATCTCGTGCAGATGGGCGTGATCGACCCGACCAAGGTGAGCCGCACGGCGCTGCAGAACGCGGCGTCCGTCGCGAGCCTGATGCTCACCACCGACGCGATGGTCGCGGAGCTGGTGGAGGAGAAGAAGGGCGGCGGCCACTCCCACGGCATGCCCGACATGGGCGGCATGGGCGGCATGGACATGTAATGCCTTTCAAAGGCATTTGAGCCGCAGAGAAAGGGCCCCGAAAGGGGCCTTTTCTTTTTATAATTCGCGGCCTCCCGAAGGCCAAGTAGCTCAGTTGGTAGAGCAGAGGACTGAAAATCCTTGTGTCGGTGGTTCGATTCCGCCCTTGGCCACCACCCCTTTGATGTCCTCGGTTGCCGGCCTGCACGGGCGGACGGCCGGGCCCCGGAGAGTATGATTCCCACGATTCACCGCGGCGCTCCGGCATGGCGGACCCGGCTCCAACACAGTTGCTTCCTGGCATCGAAGATCCCTACCGGCGCATCGTCGAGAGCGTTCGCGACTACGCGATCTTCCTGCTCGATGCCGATGGCCGCGTCGTCACCTGGGGCCCCGGGGCCGAGCGGCTGAAGGGCTACCAGGAAGGCGAGATTCTCGGGCAGCACTTTTCCGTCTTCTATCCGCCAGACGAGAATGCGCGCGGCGTGCCGGCCGCGGAGCTGCGCGTCGCGGCGGCCGAGGGGCGCTACGAGGACGAGGGCTGGCGGCGGCGCAAGGACGGCTCGCGCTTCTGGGCGAACGTGGTGATCACGGCGCTGCGCGACGAGGCGGGCGCGGTGCGCGGATTCTGCAAGATCACGCGCGACCTTTCGCACCGGCGCCAGCGCGAGGAGAGCCTGCGCGAGAGCGAAGAGCGCTTCCGCATGCTGGTGGAGGGCGTGCGCGACTACGCGATTTACATGCTCGATCGCGAGGGCCGGGTCGCCAGCTGGAACGCCGGGGCCGAGCGCATCAAGGGATACTCGGCGGCGGAGGTCATCGGCCGGCACTTCTCGCTCTTCTATACCGAGGAGGGACGGCGCAAGAAGTGGCCCGAGCAGGAGCTGCAGCAGGCGCGCGAGCTCGGCCGCTACGAGGACGAGGGGCTGCGGGTGCGCAAGGACGGCAGCACCTTCTGGGCGCATATCGTCCTCACGCCCGTCTACGGCGGGCAGGGCGAGCTGCGCGGCTACGCCAAAGTCACCCGCGATCTCACCGACCGGCGGCGCATCGAGGCGCTCGAGAAGGCCCAGCGCCAGACGAACGAGTTCCTCGCCATGCTCGCCCACGAGCTGCGCAACCCGCTCGCGCCGATCCGCAACGCGCTGCACCTGCTGTCGAAGAAGCCGACGACCGATGCGGCCGAGCTCTGGGTGCGCGATGTCCTGCAGCGCCAGACGGTGCAGATGACCCGCCTCGTCGACGACCTGCTCGACGTGAGCCGCATGACGCGCTCGACCGTCTCGCTCAACCGCGCGCCGGCGGACATCGGCCGGGTCGTGCGGGACGCCGTCGACGCGTCCATGCAGTGGATCGAGGCCAAGCAGCACGCGCTCGACCTGGAGCTGCCGCCGGAACGGCTCGAGATCGAGGTCGATGCCGTGCGCATCAACCAGGTGATGCAGAACCTGATCCACAACGCGGCGAAGTTCACGCCGAACGGCGGCCGGGTCGCGGTATCGGTCCGCCGGGAAGGCGACGAGGTCGTCTTCTCGGTGAAGGACAACGGCCAAGGGATGTCGCGCGAGCTGCGCGACACGGCGTTCGAGCTTTTCAGGCAGGGGCAGCAGGGCCTCGATCGCGCCGAGGGCGGGCTCGGCGTCGGCCTCACGCTGGTGCAGCGCCTGGTCATGCTCCACGGCGGCACGGTGGAGGCGCACAGCGAGGGCCCCGGGAAGGGGAGCGAGTTCGTCGTTCGCCTGCCGATCCGCCAGCCCGGGTCACCGGACGGGCATGTGTCGGCGCAGGCGCCGCTGCGCTCGGACGGGGGGCAGCGCGTCCTCGTCGTCGACGACAACCTCGATGCCGCCAACGCGCTGCGCTATCTGCTGGAGAACGACGGCCACGAAGTGAGGCTGGCGGCCGACGGAGCGAGCGGCCTGGCGCTCGCGCGCGAGTTCCGGCCGCACATCATCCTGCTCGACATCGGCTTGCCCAAGCTGAACGGCTACCAGCTTGCGCAGGAGGTGCGGGCCGATCCCGCGCTGCGCGAGGTCACGATCATCGCCGTGACGGGGTACGGCCAGCCCGAGGACCGCGAGCGCGCGGCGGCCGCCGGAATCGACTATCACCTCACCAAGCCGGTCGAGTTCCAGTCCCTGCAGCGCCTCTTCCGCGTCGTAAGCTGAGCGCCGAGCCTAGTCGCGCTCGGCGACCAGGACCACGTTCGAGCCGCCGAAGGCGAAAGAGTTGGACATGACCGCCGCCGGCGCCGGAATGCGCTCGGCCCGCTGCGGGACATGGCGGATGGGGCAGGCGGGATCCGGCGCCTCGAGATGCGCGGTGGGGGGAATGATCCCCCGCTCGAGGGCGAGGAGCGCCGCCGCCAGCTCGAGCGCCCCGGCGCCGCCGAGGAGGTGTCCATGCATCGACTTCGTCGAGCTCACGGGAACCGGCGCGTCCCCGAAGACCTCGCGAATCGCTTCGGCCTCCACCACGTCGCCGACCGCCGTGGCGGTACCGTGTGCGTTGATGTACCCGATGGCCTCGGCCGAAAGCCCGGCCTCTCCGAGGGCCTCGCGTATCGCGCGCACCTGCCCCTGCCGGTCGGGCCGCGAAATGTGCGTCGCGTCGCACGTGTTGCCGTAGCCGGTAAGGTAGGCGTGAATGCGCGCGCCGCGAGCGCGCGCGAGCGCCTCGTCCTCGAGAACGAACGCGGCGGCGCCCTCGCCGAGCACGAGGCCCGCCCGCCGCTTGTCGAAGGGCTTGCAGCTCGCTGCCGGATCGGCCGCATCGGCCGGCGCGAGGGTGCGCAGGGCGAACCAGGCAGCGAGCGAGGCAGGCAGGAGGAGCGCCTCGGCGCCGCCCGCAACGATCGCGTCCGCTCGCCCGGCGGCGATGGTGCGCATCGCTTCGCCGAGCGCCATGGCGGAGGACGAGCACGCGGTCGAGAAGTTGGCGAACGGGCCGCGCAGGCCGTGCTTGAGAGCGATGCCGGAACCGGCGGCGTTGTTCATCGCCATTACGACGGTGAGCGGGCGCGCGCGCCAGTCGTTCTTGCCGTAGACGCGCTCGTAGGCCGTCTCGAGGGTGCTCGCCCCGCCCATGCCCGTGCCCCAGTACACGCCGATGCGCTCGCGGTCGGCCGCCTGCAGCTCGAGCCCGGAGGCCTCGAGCGCCTGCCCGGCCGACACGAGGGCGAACTGCGCGACACGATCCAGGTTGGCCGCCTCGCCCGGCGCCATCGGTGGCGTCCAGTCGATGCTCGCCGCGACCTGCACGCCGGTTCTGGCCGCGAGCGCTTCGGGCAGCCGCGCGATGCCGGAGCGTCCGGCCTCGAGCGCCGCGTGGAAGGCGGCGAGCGACTGGCCCAGCGGGGAGACGATACCGATGCCGGTGATGGCGACCCGGCGGCGCGCTGCCATGAGGACCGCTCAGCTCTTGCCCGCGGCGGCGAGCGCGGCGCCGATGTGGCGCTCGAGGTCGGCGAAGGTCTTGATGCTCCGGAGATCCTCGTCGGAGACGCTGACGCCGAATTCCTCCTCGATCTTGAACATGAACTCGATGAAGCTGAGCGAGTCGATGCCGAGCTTGTCGAGCGGTGCCGCCGGGTCGAGGCCCGCAGGATCGATGGAGAATTCCTTCGCGGCGAGGTCCTTGATCCGGTCGAGCGTGCTCATGTCGCCGACGATTATAGAGCACGAATCGAAAAGGCTTATAATCTCGGACGTTAGCGCAAGTGCGCAGGGTATCCGCCGGCTGTTTGTTCCCATGTCTTCCCTCTACGCCCTCGGACTGAACCATCAGACGGCGCCGCTGGCGGTGAGGGAGCGGGTAGTCTTCCACGTCGAGCGCCTTCGCGAGGCGCTTGCGGCATTGCGCAACGGGTTCGCTGCCGAAGCGGCGATCCTCTCCACCTGCAACCGGACGGAGCTTTACCTCTCCGGCGATCAGCCGGCGGCGGCCGCGGCATGGCTCGCCCGGTACCACGAGCTTCGCCCCGACGAGCTCGCCCCCTACCTTTACACGCGCCCCGAGGACCAGGCGGTGCGGCATGCCTTCCGGGTCGCCTCGGGCCTCGACTCGATGGTGCTCGGCGAGCCGCAGATTCTCGGGCAGATGAAGGAAGCAGCCCGGGCGGCAGCGGCGGCCGGCACTCTGGGAACGGTGCTCCACAAGCTCTTCCAGCGCTCCTTCGCAGTCGCCAAGGAGGTGCGCAGCACCACGCAGGTGGGCGCCGCGAGCGTCTCCATGGCGGCGGCGGCAGTCAAGCTCGCCGCGCGCATTTTTCCGAGCCTGCGCGAGCAGAGCGTCCTTTTCATCGGTGCAGGCGAGATGATCGAGCTCTGCGCCACGCACTTCGCGGCCCAGGGGCCCGCCCGCATCACCGTGGCGAACCGAACGCTCGAGCGGGCGAGCCGCCTTGCGCACCGCGTCAACGGGCGCTCGCTCGAGCTGAAGCACCTCGCGGAGCAGCTGCACGAGCACGACATCGTCGTCTCGTCGACGGCCTCGTCGCTGCCGATCCTCGGCAAGGGGCTTGTCGAGCGGGCGCTGCGGGCGCGGCGCCGGCGGCCGATCTTCATGGTGGACCTGGCGGTGCCGCGCGACATCGAGCCGGAGGTGGCCGAGCTCGACGACGTGTTCCTCTACACGGTGGACGACCTGGCCCAGATCGTCTCGGCCAATCTCGACGCGCGGCGCTCGGCGGTGGCGCAGGCCGAGGCGATCATCGACACGCAGGTCGGGCAGTTCATGCAGTGGATGAAGCAGCGGGAGAACGTGCCGCTCATCCGCGCCCTGCGCGACGGCGCCGAGGCGGCGCGCCAGGAGGAAGTGCGCAAGGCCCTCGCCCGGCTCGACCACGGCGCGAACCCGGCCGAGGTCCTCGAGCAGCTCTCGCTCGCGCTCACGAACAAGCTCCTCCACGCCCCCACGCAGGCGATCGGCGCGAGCGGCGTCGAGGACCGGCGCGCGATCGCCGAGACGCTCGAGCGCCTCTACGGAGGCAAGTGAAGCCGACGCTGCGCGCGAAGCTCGACGGGTTCGTGAGCCGGCTGGACGAGCTGAACCGTCTGCTCGCCGCCGAGGACGCGGCGCACGACCTGGAGCAGTTCAGGCGGCTTTCGCGCGAGCACGCCGAGCTCGCCGAGAAGGTGGGGCTCTACGAGCGCTACCGCCAGGCCGAGCGCGACGCCGCGGCCGCGAAGGAGATGGCGGCGGACGCGTCCATGAAGGCTTTCGCCGAGGAAGAGCTCAAGTCGGCGCGCCAGAGCATGGAGCGCCTCGAGCGCGAGCTCCAGACGGCGCTTCTGCCGAAGGATCCGAACGACGAGCGCAATACCTTTCTCGAGATCCGCGCGGGAACCGGCGGGGACGAGTCGGCGCTCTTCGCAGGCGACCTGCTCCGTATGTACACGCGCTATGCGGAGCGCCAGGGCTGGCAGGTCGAGCTCATCTCGGAGAGTCCTTCGGAGCTCGGCGGCTACAAGGAAGTGGTCATTCGCATCGCCGGCCAGGGCGTCTATTCGCGGCTCAAGTTCGAGTCGGGCGGCCACCGCGTCCAGCGCGTGCCCGAGACCGAGGCACAGGGGCGCATCCACACTTCCGCCTGCACCGTCGCGGTCCTGCCGGAAGCCGATGCGGTGGACGAGGTCGTGCTCAACCCGGCAGAGCTTCGCATCGACACCTTCCGGGCCTCGGGCGCCGGCGGCCAGCACGTCAACAAGACGGAGTCGGCCATCCGAGTGACGCACCTGCCCACCGGGATCGTGGTCGAGTGCCAGGACTCGCGCTCGCAGCACAAGAACCGCGAGAAGGCGCTCGGGGTGCTGGCGGCGCGAATCCGCGACAAGCAGGTGCGCGAGCAGCAGGCGAAGACCGCTTCCACGCGCAAGTCGCTCATCGGCTCGGGTGACCGCTCGGAGCGCATCCGCACGTACAACTTTCCGCAGGGCCGGGTGACCGACCACCGCATCAACCTCACCCTCTACAAGATCGATCGCATCATGGACGGCGAGCTGGACGAGCTCGTCCAGGCGCTGCGCGCGGAGCACCAGGCGGAGCAGCTTTCGCAGCTCGCCGAAGAGACCGCTTGACCTTCGCCGAGGCGCTCGCGGCGAGCGGGCTCGAGCGGCGCGAGGCGCGGCTGCTGCTCGCCGAAGCGGCCGGCGTGCCGATCTCCGAGCTTCTCGCCCATCCCGAGCGCCCGCTCGACGAATCGGCCCGCGCGCGGTTTCACGAGCTCGTCCGCCGCCGCAAGGCAGGCGAGCCGGTCGCCTACCTCTTCGGCCGCAAAGCTTTCTACGACCTCGAGCTCCTGGTGGGACCCGACGTGCTGATCCCGCGGCCGGAAACGGAGCTGCTGGTCGAGCTCGCGCTCGCCCGTTCCTTCACCAAGGTGGTGGACCTCGGCACCGGCTCGGGCGCGGTTGCGCTCGCCATCAAGCGCCACCGCCCGGCGGCCCGCGTGGTGGCAACGGATGCGAGCGCGGCGGCGCTGGACGTGGCCCGCGCCAACGCGCGCCGTCTCGCCCTCGACGTGGAGTTTCGCGAGGGGCGGTGGTTCGAGCCATTGGCGGGAGAGCGCTTCGACTTGGTCCTGTCCAATCCGCCGTACGTCGCAAGCGGCGATCCGCACCTCGCGGCGCTGCGATTCGAACCGGAAGAGGCGCTCGTCGCAGGCGCGGACGGCCTGGCGGCGCTGCGGGAGATCGCCGCCGGCGCGCCGGCCCACCTCGAGCCGGGCGGATGGCTGTTCCTCGAGCATGGGGAAGGACAGGGCGAGGCGGTCAGAACCCTTCTCGCAAGTGAGGGCTTCGGGGCCGTCGATACGATGGCGGACCTCGCCGGCATCGACCGGGTCACCGGCGGCAGGTGGAAGGGGTAGTGGGCGGGAAGACGCGGGGAAGCGGGGCGCGAAAGCGCTAGAATGCTGTCATGGACATCAAACAGCGAATCAAGGAGCAGGTCACCGGGCATCCCGTGGTCCTGTTCATGAAGGGTACGCCCCAGTTCCCGCAGTGCGGCTTCTCGTCGCTCGCCTGCCAGGTGCTGCAAGCCTGCGGAGTGAAGAGCTTCCATAGCGTGAACGTGCTCGCCGACCCCGAGATCCGGCAGGGCATCAAGGAGTACGCCAACTGGCCGACCATTCCGCAGCTTTACGTGAACGGCGAGTTCGTCGGCGGCTCCGACATCATGCGCGAGATGTACGAGTCGGGCGAGCTGCAGAAGCTACTCGAGGGCGTCGCGCAGAAGGCCTAGCGTCGCCTGCACCTGCGCCAGATATCCGGCGCCGAAAAGGTTCAGGTGGTTGAGCAGGTGATAGAGGTTGTAGAGGTGCTTACGCGTCGCGTAGCCCGGCGCGCGCGGTAGCACGGCGTCGTACGCAGCGTAGAAGTCCGCCGGGAATCCCCCGAAGAGCTCCGTCATGGCAAGGTCGGCTTCCGGATCCCCGTAGTAGACGGCGGGATCGAAGACGACGGGGCTGACGCCCGCAGCCTCCCTTACGAAGCCGGCATTGCCGCTCCAGAGATCGCCGTGCAGCAGCGCGGGCCGCGGATCGTGCCCGGCGAGAAGCGCTTCCACCGCCGGCGCCTCCAGTGCATGACCGTTCTTCCGCGCGAGCGCGAGCTGCGGCTCGATACGTCGCGTCCGGAAGAACTCCGCCCAGTCGTCGCACCAGGCATTGCGCTGTGGCGTCGTGCCGATGAAGTTGTCGCGGTGCCAGCCGTAGCGGGGCCCGGCACGAAGATGCGCCGAGGCGAGCCGGCGACCGAGGGCAGCGAAGTCGGCGTTGCCGCGAAGCTCCAGGAACTCGAGCAGCAGGAACGCCGTATCGCCTTCCACGCCGAGCTCGAACACCGCCGGTACGCGCAGCCCGTTGGCCGCCAGCGCGGCGAGCCCGTCGGCTTCGGCGGAAAGCGTGTCGGCGTGGGCCGCCCGGCAGGTCTTCAGGAAGCGCGGCGTGCCGTCCGCGATGACGCGATAGCAGCGATGAAGGCGGCCGCCGGAGACCAGCCGGGCCGCATCGGTGCCGGGTCCGATTCCCAGCCGCCGGCGAAGCCCGGGGCTCAGACGCCGGAGAGCCTCAGGTTGGCCATGGAGAGCCGCTCCACCAGGATCTCCATGAAGGCACGGTCGAACTTGTGGCGGCAGCTCTCCGAGGCGCGCGCGAGCTCCTGGGTGGGGACCGAGATGATGTCGGCCTCGTGCACCACCGACACGTCGGCGCCCCGCACGCGCGACTCCTTGGAGAGATAGACCATCTCGCCGAACGGCTCCCCCGCGCGGAGCAGGTTGAGGAGCTTCCCGTTCTTCGTCACCTTGACCTGGCCGCCGGCGAGGATGCAGAAGTAGTCGCCGGGCTCGCCTTCGCGCATCAGGAGCTCCCCCGCGGCGGCATGGCGCCACGTCGAGATCCGCGCCACCTCCCAGAGCTCTGCGTCGGAGAAGTGGGCGAAGAAGGGCAGCCGGCGCAGCGTCTCGAACTTCTCCGAGTCGGCGAAGCTTTGCGCCCGGTGCGCGCCGGGGTGCTGCGCGCGGAACGCCTCGGCGAGGTCGAGCGAGAAGTCCTCCCACGTGCGATAGCGCTCGCTCAGGTCCTTCGCCATGGCATGGCGCACGATGGCCTCGACGGCCTCGGGGATGTCGGGCCGGAAGACCGACGGCGCCTCGGCCTCCACGTTGGTGATCTGGTAGATGAGGCTGAAGTTGTTGGCCGCCTGGAAAGGCAGCCGCCCCGTGAGCAGGTGGTACATCACCACGCCCATCGAATAGATGTCGGTCTGGTGGTCTACGCTCTGCTCCTTGACCTGCTCGGGCGACATGTAGGCCGGCGAGCCGATGGCGCTCACCTGCGTGGTATCGCCCGAGCTGATGAGCGCCGCGCCGAAATCCGTGATCTTCACGTCGGTCTCGCCGGTGAGCAGGATGTTGGCCGGCTTGATGTCGCGGTGCGTGACGCCCGCCTTGTGGGCGAACTCCAGCGCGCGCGAGCACTTGAAGACGATCTCGAGGATGCGGTCCACCGGCAGCAGCATCTCCGGCCGGCAGAAGCGCTCGAGCGTGCCGCCGTCCACGTATTCCATGACGATGTAGTGCAGCCGCTCGTCGGCGACCGCATCGTAGATCTGGCAGATGTGCGGGTGCTGGAGCTTGCCGGCGAGCGAGGCCTCGGTCAGGAAGAGCTTGCGGTAGAGCCGCCCGCGGGCCGGGTCGTCGAAGCGCTCGGGCATCGCGACCTTGATGGCGACGTCCCGGCGGTTGAACGGATCGTTGCAGAGGTAGACCTCCGAGGTCGCCCCCTCGCCCAGCTTGCGAAGCACCGGGTACTTGCCGATCTGGGTGAACGGGCGGCGTTCGCCCGCGCGCGTCGGCACGGTCCTAGCGGAGGCGTCGGCGGGCACTGGCGATGGCCTTTCTCACCTGCGCCGGCGCCGTCCCGCCGACGTGATTGCGGGCGGCGAGGGACCCCTCCGGTGTCAGGATGCGGCCGACGTCCGCGCCGATCTTCGGCGAGAACCGGCGCAGGACATCGAGCGGCAGCGAGGCGAGATCGCAGCCGCGGCGCTCGGCTTCGCGCACTGCGCGCCCGACGGCTTCGTGCGCATCCCGGAAAGGCACGCCCTTTCGCACGAGGTAGTCGGCCAGATCGGTAGCCGTGGCGTGACCTTCGAGAAGCGCGGCGCGCATCGCCTCCGGGACGGGCTCCAGGTCGCGGACCATCCCCGCGAAGACCGCGAGCGAGCGGCGCACCGTGTCGGCAGCGTCGAAGAGAGGCTCCTTGTCCTCCTGGTTGTCCTTGTTGTAGGCGAGCGGCTGCGCCTTCATGAGCACAAGAAGCGCGACCAGGCTGCCGAACACCCGTCCGCTCTTGCCGCGCACGAGCTCGGGCACGTCGGGGTTCTTCTTCTGCGGCATGATCGAAGAGCCGGTGCAGTAGCGATCGGGCAGCCGCACGAAGCCGTAGCGCGGGCTCGACCAGAGCACGAGCTCCTCGGAGAGCCTCGAGAGGTGGACCATGACGAGCGAGGCGGCGGCGCAGAATTCGATGGCGAAGTCGCGGTCCGAGACGGCGTCGAGCGAGTTCTCGCAGAGCGCCTCGAAGCCGAGCTCGCGGGCCACGCGCGCGCGGTCGATCCGGAAGGTGGTGCCGGCGAGCGCCGCCGCGCCGAGCGGCAGCCGGTTCACGCGGCGCCGGCAGTCGGCGAGCCGCTCCCGGTCGCGCAGGAACATCTCGACATAGGCGAGAAGGTGATGGCCGAACGTGACCGGCTGCGCGACCTGCAGATGCGTGAAGCCGGGCATCGCGAGGCCGGCATGGCGCGACGCCTGATCGAGCAGGGCGCGCACGAGCTCGGCAAGGCGCTCGCGGATGTCGTCGATCTGCGCGCGCAGCCACAGGCGCAGGTCCGTCGCCACCTGGTCGTTGCGCGATCGCCCGGTGTGCAGCCGCTTGCCGGCGTCGCCCACGAGCGCGGTGAGCCGCCGCTCGATGTTGAGGTGCACGTCCTCGTCGTCGACCGACCAGCGGAAGCGGCCGGCCTCGATGTCGCGGCGGATGCGCTCGAGCCCCCGGACGATGGCGGCGACGTCCCGCCGGGAGAGGATGCCCGCCGCGCCCAGCATCCGCGCGTGGGCCACCGACCCCTGGATGTCGAACGGGGCCAGCCGGTGGTCGAACGGCACCGATGCGGTGAATTGCTTCACCTGCTCGTCCACAGCCTCGGCGAAACGGCCGGACCAAAGTTGCTTCTTCTTCGGCATGCCCGGAGAATGAAGTGCGCTGACGACAGAAACGATGGCCAGTATAAGGCAAGACCTTTCGACGGACCTGCTGCCCGACTTCCGCAACCTGGGCGTGCTCGCGCGCGTCCTGGTCGCGGTGAACGCAGTGGCGCTCGCCTGGGCGCTCATGAGCGCATCGAGCATCGTCGAGGGCGCCGACCGCTTCATGCGAAGCGCCATGGTGGTGGAGCCGCTCCTCGTCGCCGCGATGGTGGTCCTGTTCCTCCTCTCCCCGCGCCTTGCGCGCCTGCCCTACTGGGCCGGCTGGAGCGCGGTGCTCGCGCTCATCCTCGCCCTCACCGCGCTCTCGCACGCGGCGCATGCGCGCCTGCTCGGCGAGGCGCCTTCCAGCCTCTGGCACATGCTCGTGCTGAGCGCGGCGCTCGTGGCGTGTCTGCTCGCCTATTTCCGGCTGCTTACGCGAGCGTATTCGCCGGCGCTCGCCGAGGCGCGCCTGCAGGCGCTGCAGGCGCGCATCCGGCCGCACTTCCTCTTCAACAGCCTGAACGCCGTGCTCTCGCTCATCCGGCGCGATCCCCGGCGCGCCGAGCGCGCCCTCGAGGACCTGGCGGATCTGTTTCGCACCCTCATGGCCGACGCGCGCCGGTTCGTGCGTCTCGCGGACGAGATCCGCCTGATCGAGCGCTATGCGGACATCGAGCAGCTGCGCCTCGGGGAGCGGCTGCGCATCACCTGGGAGCTCGACACGGCGCCCTCGGACGCGCTCATGCCGCCGCTCGTCCTCCAGCCGCTGCTCGAGAACGCCATCTACCACGGCGTGGAGCCGGCCACCGGGCCGGCCGACGTGCTCGTTCGCATCGAGCGCCGGGGCGACCGCGTGAGCGTGCTGGTCGAGAACCCGTTCCGCGAGGAGCAGCGCGGCCGCACGGGCAATCGCATGGCGCTCGAGAACATCCGGGAGCGCCTCGCGCTTTTCTTCGACGCCGAGGCCAAGCTCGACACCGGCGTCGCCGAGGGCCGCTACCGGGTGCGCATCGAGATGCCGTATCGCACGCAGCCGCACGGGAGGAGCGCGTGAGCGCCGAAGGTCCCTCCTCGCGCCTGCGCATCTTCATCGCGGACGACGAGGCACCGGCACGAGAGCGCCTGAAGGAGCTGCTCGAGGATGTCGCGGCCGACGTCCCGACGGAGGTCGTGGGCGAGGCGCAGCACGGTCTCGAGGCGCTCGAGCGCATCCCGGCGAGCGGGGCGCAGGTCCTGCTCCTCGACATCGAGATGCCCGGCATGGCGGGGCTCGAGCTCGCGCGGCACCTTTCGGGCCTCGAGCAGGCGCCGAGGACCATCTTCGTCACGGCGCACGACCGGCATGCCGTGGATGCCTTCGAGCTCAATGCGCTCGACTACCTCCTGAAGCCGGTGCGCGCCGAGCGGCTGGCCGCGGCCCTGAAGAAGGTCGCTGCGGCCGGCACGCTTCCGGAGCAGCTGGCGCGTGCATCCGACCGTCCGCGGGAGTACCTTTCGATCGTGGAGCGCAACCGGATCGCGCTCGTGCCGGTGCGCGACATCGTTTTCCTGCGCGCCGAGCAGAAGTACGTCACCCTGCGCACCCGGGAGCGCGAGTACCTCCTCGAGGAGTCGCTCGTCGCGCTGGAGCGCGAGTTCGCAGAGCGCTTCGTCCGCATCCATCGCAATTGCCTCGTCGCGCGCGCGGCGATCCGGGGCTTCGAGCGCTCGGCGGGCGACGAGCCCGCCTGGGTGGTCGTGCTCGACGGCGTGACCGAGCGCCTCGCGGTGAGCCGCCGGCAATGGCCCGGGCTGAAGGAGCTGGTCGCGGACAAAGGATGATGAAGCGGGGATCATGAAGCGGCTTGTCATCGCAACGCGCCGCAGCCGGCTTGCCTTGTGGCAGGCCGAGCACGTGAAGGCGGCGCTCGAGGCCCGCCATCGCGGCCTTGCCGTGGAGCTCCTGCCGCTTTCCACGCGCGGCGACGAGCTCATCGACCGCCGGCTCGAAAGCGCGGGCGGCAAGGGGCTCTTCGTGAAGGAGCTCGAGTCGGCGATGCTCGAGGGACGCGCCGACCTCGCGGTGCATTCGATGAAGGACGTGCCGGCGGATCTCCCGCCCGGTTTCGTGCTGGCCGCCATTACGGCCCGCGAGGATCCCCGCGATGCCTTTGTCAGTGCACGCTACGACTGCTTCGAAGCCATGCCCCGGGGTGCCGTGGTCGGCACCTCGAGCCTGCGCCGCGAGGCGCAGATCGCGCTGCGCTACCCGGGCCTGCGGGTCGCGCTGCTTCGCGGCAACGTGGAGACGCGGCTCGCCAAGCTCGACCGCGGCGAGTACGACGCCATCGTCCTCGCCGTGGCAGGCCTCGTGCGGCTCGGCCTCGAGGGGCGCATTCGAGCGCCCATCCCGGAGTCCGCCATGCTGCCCGCGCCCGGGCAGGGCGCCCTCGGCATCGAATGCCGCTCGGACCGGCCGGAGGTCATCGACCTCGTCAGCTTGCTGGCGGACGAAAGGACGGCCGCGTGCGTGCGCGCCGAAAGAGCGGTGAGCCGCGCGCTGGGCGGAAGCTGCGTCATCCCGCTCGCCGCCTATGCCGAAGGGCAGGACGGAGGAAGGCTTTGCCTGAGCGCGCTCGTCGCGTCGCCGGACGGCAAGCGCGTGGCACGCGCTCGCTGCGAGGGCCGGCTCGAGGATGCGCAGAGCCTCGGCGAGCAGGCGGCGCGCCGGCTCCTCGAGCAGGGCGCGCAAGAGATCCTGATTGGCCTCCAGCGCTAGGCCGCTCGCCGGGCGCGGCATCCTGATCGCGAGGCCGCTCGAGCGCGCCGGGCGGCTCGCGGCGCTCGTCCGGCAGGCGGGCGGCACGGCGTATCTGTACCCCGCCCTCGGCATCGCGCCGCCCGTTGACGATGCGCCCGCGCGCGAGCGTCTCTCGCAGCTCGACGTCTACGACCTCGTGCTGTTCGTGAGCCCCACTGCGGTGGAGCGGGCGTTCGAGATGATTCCGCGCTGGCCCGGCGAGCTGACCGCCGCCGCCGTCGGCCCGGGCACGCGCGCGGCGCTCGAGGAGCACGGCGTACGCAAGGTCCTGGCGCCGCGCGCCGGAGCCGACAGCGAGGCGCTTCTCGCCCTGCCGGAGCTCGCCGAAATGGCGGGCAGGCGCGTGCTCATCGCGCGCGGGGAGGGCGGAAGGGAGCTCGCGGCCGACACGTTGCGCCGGCGCGGCGCCACGGTGGACTATGCCGAGTGCTACCGGCGCGTGCCGCCCGCGCCGGTCCCGGACGAGATCGTCGCGGCTCTGAGCAGCGGCCGCATCCATGGCACGGTCGCGGCGTCGGCCGCCACCGTGGAGAACCTCTTCGCCGCTTTCGCCGAGCCGGCCGCGCAACACCTGCGCCGCGCGCCGATCTTCGTGCCGCACGCACGCGTCGCGCAGGCCGCGGAGCGGGCCGGCGCCGCCGAGGTCGTCCTCGCCGGCTCGAGCGACGCGGAGGTCCTCGAGCGGCTGGTGGCATACTTCGGCACTGCATGACCGAGGAAACGCAGCCGGAATCCGTGGCAGAGGCGCCGGCGAGCACCGCCCCGCGGCAGCGCTCCTGGGCCGTGCCGCTCGCGTTGCTCGCCGTGCTCATCGCCGCCGGGCTCGCCGCGCTCGTCTGGATCGACGCGCGCGAGCGCATCGGCGCGACGCAGGAGGAAACGGCGCGGCGCCTGCGCGAGGTGGAGACGGCGGCGCAGGAGGCGCGGCAGGCGGCGCGCCAGGCGGCCGAGGGCCTGCGCGAGGCCCAGGCGAAGAGCGCGAAGCTCGAGGCCGAGCTCGCGCAGTCGCGAAGCGAGCAGCTCTCCATCGAGGCGCTCTACCAGGAGCTCGCGCGAAACCGCGACGAGTGGCTGCTCGCCGAGATCGAGCACGTGCTCTCGATCGCTTCGCAGCAGCTTCAGCTCGCCGGCAACGTGCGCGGCGCGCTCCTCGCGCTCGAGTTCGCCGATTCGCGCCTCGCAGGCGCCGAGCGCCCGCAGTTCCAGACGCTGCGCCGTGCGCTAGCACGCGACATCGAGCGCCTGCGTGCGCTTCCGAGCGTCGACTATCCCGCCCTCAGCCTGCGGCTCGAGGGACTCGTCGCGGCAGTCGAGGATCTGCCGCTCGGCTACGAGATGCGCGCCGAGCGCTCCGGCGAGGCGCGCACGAGCGCCGAGCCGGAAGCGAGCGTCTGGCGCAGGCTAGCCCAAGAGGTCTGGAGCGAGCTTCGCCAGCTCGTCACCGTGCGGCGCATCGAGGGGCCGGAGCCGGCGCTCCTCACGCCGACCCAGGCCTACTTCCTGCGCGAGAACCTGCGGCTTCGCCTGCTGAGCGCGCGGCTTTCCCTTCTCGCGCGCGACGAGGCGGGCTATCGCGAAAGCCTGCGCGTGGCGCGCGACTGGATCCAGCGCTATTTCGACGCTCGGGCGAAGCCGACAGCCGAGGCGCTGGCCGAGCTTCAGCAGCTCGCGGCCGTGACGCTCAGCTTCCAGGTGCCGGCGATCTCAGAGAGCCTGGAGGCCGTCCGCAGCTTCAAGGCGCGGCGCGAGCGCGGCGCCGAATGAGGGCGCTCCTCTGGCTCCTCGCGGTGTTCGCGGCGGCGGTCGCGCTCGTGATCGTCGGCGACGCCGATTCCGGCTACGTCATGCTGGTCTACCCGCCCTACCGGGTGGAAACCTCGATGCTTTTCTTCGCGGTGGTCGCGCTCATCGCCTTCGTCTTGCTGCACGCCGTCGTCCGGCTCCTCGGCCATGCCGTCTCGCTGCCCGCCTACGTGAGGAGCTTCCGCGAGCGGCGCCGACGCGAGCGCGCGCACGCCGCGCTGGCCGCCGGGCTGCAGGCGTTCTACGAGGGGCGCTATGCCCGCGCGGAAAAGGAGGCATCGGCCGCCTACGAGACGGGCCCGAGACCCGGGCTTGCGGCGCTGCTCGCTGCGCGGGCCGCGCATCATCTGCGCGATTTCGGCGCGCGCGACCGCTGGCTCGAGCGCGCCGCGGCCGCGGGACCGGAATGGAACGCGGCCCGTCTTGCGACCGTGGCCGAGCTCGCCCTCGAGGCGCGCGACTTCGCCGGCGCCCGGGCCGCGCTGCTCGAGCTGCAGGCGGCGGGAGGCGCGCGGCAGGTCGCGAGCCAGCGGCTGCTGCTGCGGGCCGAGCGCGGCGCCGGCAAGTGGGACGAGGTGCTGAGGCTCTCGAACCAGCTCGCCAAGCGCGACGCCATTCCGCCTGCGCTGGCGGAGGAGTACCGGCTCCAGGCGACCGTCGAGCTCCTGCAGCGCGACGCAGCCGATACCCAGGCGTTCGAGCGGCGATGGAAGAGCGTCCCGTCGAAGGACCAGGTGCATCCGCGCGTCGCGGCGGCGGCGGCGCGCCAGGCGACCGCGCTCGGGCGGGCGGCGCTTGCGCGAGACATCCTCGAGCGCGCGCTGCGGGAGGAGTGGTCGCCCCAGCTCGTGTCGCTTTACGGCGAGCTGCCCCCGGGACTGGAGGCGACCGAGCGGGTCGCCGAGGCGCGCGCGCGCCTCGAGACGGGAGAGCGCTGGCTCGCCGAGCGCAGCAGCGACGCAGGCCTCCTCGCGACGCTCGGCCGGCTCTGCGCGCAGGCCGAGCTCTGGGGCAAGGCGGAGAGCTTTCTCGACGCCAGCCTCTCCTTCCAGGAGAGTCGCGCGGCGCGCCTCGAGCTCGCGCGCCTGGCGGAGCGCCTCGGGCGGGCCGAAGATGCGCAGCGCCACTACCGGCGCGCCGCGGAGCTCGCCTAGGAAGCCTCGATAAGGATCGCGATCCGGTCCGGTGGGCTCAGGCCCAGTCGCGCGGCCTGAGAAACTCCTCGTAGAGCCTCGCCTCGGGCGACCCGGGCTCGGGCTTCCAGTCGTAGCGCCATTCGGCGCGCGGCGGCATGGACATGAGGATGGACTCGGTTCGCCCGCCCGACTGCAGCCCGAAGAGCGTCCCGCGGTCGTAGACGAGGTTGAACTCCACGTAGCGGCCGCGCCGGTACGCCTGGAATGCGCGCTCGCGCTCGGTGAACGCGGCGTTCCTGCGTTGCTCGAGAATCGGCAGATAGGCGCCGAGGAAGCCGTCGCCCACCGCGCGCGTCAGCGCGAAGGCGAACGGAAAGTCGCGCTCGGCGAAATCGTCGAAGAAGATGCCGCCGACGCCGCGCGGCTCGCCCCGGTGGCGCAGGTAAAAGTACTCGTCGCACCAGCGCTTGAAGCGGGGGTAATACTCGGGGCCCGATGGGTCGAGCGCCGCCTTGCAGGCGCGATGGAAATGGCGCGCGTCCTCCTCGAAGCCGTAGTACGGCGTCAGGTCCATGCCGCCCCCGAACCACCAGGTCGCGCCGGCGCTGAAGAAGCGCACGTTCATGTGAACGGTCGGGCAGTAGGGATTGTGCGGGTGAAGCACGAGCGAGACGCCCATCGCGTCGTAAGGAAGGCCGGCCAGCTGCGGGCGCGAGGCGCTTGCCGAAGGCGGGAGGGCCCGGCCCCGTACCCGCGAGAAATTCACGCCGCCGCGCTCGAAGAGCCGCCCGTTCTCGATGACGCGGGTGATGCCGCCGCCGCCCTCGGGCCGTGACCACTCGTCGCGGCGGAAGGCCGCGCCGTCGGCGCTTTCCAGCGCCGCGACTATGCGCGTCTGAAGGCCGGCGAAGTACTCGTGGACCGCCTGCGGATCCATGCGCTAGCTGCGCTTGATGGCGCGATGCCCGATGTCCCGGCGATACTGCATGCCGTCGAAGCGGATGCGCTCCACGGCTTCGTAGGCGCGCGTGCGGGCGATGCGCACGGCGTCGCCGAGCGCCGTCACGCAGAGGACCCTTCCGCCGCTCGTGACCGGCACGCCGCCCTCCAGGCGCGTGCCGGCGTGAAAGACGTGCAGATCCTCGGTCGGCTTCGGCAGCCCCTCGATGCGATCGCCCTTGCGCGGCTCGTCGGGATAGCCGTGCGCCGCGAGCACCACGCCGAGCGCCGCGCGCCGGTCCCATTCGGGCTCGGCGCTGTCGAGCGTGCCGTCGACGCCGCGCTCGATGAGCTCGAGCAGGTCGGATTTCAGGCGCATGAGGATCGGCTGCGTTTCCGGGTCTCCCAGGCGGCAATTGAACTCCAGCGTGCGCGGATTTCCCTGCGCGTCGATCATCAGGCCCGCGTAAAGGAAGCCGACGTACGGGATGCCATCCTTGGCCATGCCCTGCACGGCCGGGAGCACGATCTCGCGCATGACGCGCGAGTGCACCTTGGGCGTAATCACGGGGGCCGGGGAGTACGCGCCCATGCCGCCCGTGTTGGGACCCTCGTCGCCGTCGCGCAGGCGCTTGTGGTCCTGGCTCGTCGCGAGAGGCAGGACGTGCGTGCCGTCGCTCATGACGATGAAGCTCGCCTCCTCCCCCTGGAGGCATTCCTCGATCACCACGCGCGCGCCCGCCGCGCCGAGCCGCGACTCCCCGAGCATCGCTTCCACCGCGGCGTGCGCTTCGGCCCGCGTGGCGGCGACCACGACGCCCTTGCCTGCCGCCAGGCCGTCGGCCTTGACCACGATGGGCGCGCCCTGCGCGTCGATGTAGGCCTTGGCCTGGGCGAGATCCTCGAAGGTCGCGTGCCGGGCGGTCGGAATGGCGTGCCGGACCATGAACGACTTGGCGAAGTCCTTGGAGGCCTCGAGCTGCGCGGCCGCCCGCGTGGGGCCGAAGATGCGCAGTCCCGCCGCCCGGAACGCATCCACGACGCCGGCGGCGAGCGGCGCTTCGGGCCCGACGACGGTGAGGTAGATCTGCTCGCGGTTGGCGAACTCGACGAGCCCTGGCACGTCGGTAATCGCGACGTTCTCGAGCCCTGGCTCGAGCGCGGTGCCGGCGTTTCCGGGCGCGACGTAGACCTTCTGCACCCGAGGGCTTTGCGTGAGCTTCCAGGCGAGAGCGTGCTCCCGGCCGCCGCCGCCGATCACGAGGAGCTTCATCAGTGGCGGAAGTGGCGGATGCCGGTAAAGACCATGGCGATGCCGCGCTCGTCGGCCGCGGCGACGACCTCCGCGTCGCGGACGCTCCCGCCGGGCTGGATCACCGCGGCGGCGCCCGCATCGACCACGACGTCGAGGCCGTCGCGGAACGGGAAGAACGCGTCGGAAGCGACTGCGCAGCCCGCGAGGTCGAGGCCCGCGGCCTGCGCCTTGAGCGCCGCCATGCGCGCGCTGTCGACGCGGCTCATCTGCCCGGCGCCCACGCCGAGCGTCATGCCGCCGCCGCAGTACACGATGGCGTTCGACTTCACGAACTTGGCCACGCGCCAGGCGAAGAGGAGATCCGCCCATTCGGCCTCTGTCGGGTGGCGCTTCGTCACGACCTTGTAGGCGGCTCGCTCGGAGGCATCGACATCGGTGCTTTGCACGAGGAGGCCCCCGCCGACGCGCTTGTAGTCGTGCCGTTGGGCCGCCTGCGAATACGGCACCTCCAGCAGGCGCAGATTCGCCTTCTTCTCGAGCTCGACGCGCGCGTCGGCCTCGATGCGCGGCGCGATGATGACTTCCGAGAACTGGCGTCCGATCGCCTCGGCGGTCGGGCGGTCGAGGGCGCGGTTGAAGGCGAGAATGCCGCCGAACGCGGACACGGGATCGGTCTTGAACGCCTTCTCGTAGGCCGCTCGAAGATCCTCGGCCACCGCCACGCCGCAGGGATTCGCGTGCTTGACGATCACGCAGGCCGGGCCCGGGAAGCTCTTGACGCATTCCCAGGCCGCATCGGCGTCGGCGATGTTGTTGTAGGAAAGCGCCTTGCCGTGGATCTGCCGGTAGCCCGCGATGCCGCCTTCGACGGGACGACGGTCGCGGTAGAAAGCGGCGCTCTGGTGCGGATTCTCGCCGTAGCGCAGGTCCTGCGCCTTCTCGAGCTGCAGCGTGAGGATTTGCGGATACTCGCTGCGGC
The DNA here is from genome assembly GCA_964461055.1 of uncultured Enterobacteriaceae bacterium. Classification (GTDB taxonomy): domain Bacteria; phylum Pseudomonadota; class Gammaproteobacteria; order Burkholderiales; family SG8-39; genus SCGC-AG-212-J23. Next base: position 20,145 of record CAYWSG010000001.1, read on the forward strand.
CGCCCTGGTCGTCGAGGGAGGTGAGGTAGTTGGCGATGGCGCCGTCGTACGCAGCCGTGTGGGCAAACGCCTTGCGCGCGAGCGCAAGGCGCGTCGACGGGCTGACGTTGCCCTGCGCGCGCAGCTCCTGCAGCACGGACTCGTAATCGCCCGGGTCGACCACCACCGCCACGGCGGCGTGGTTCTTCGCCGCCGAGCGCAGCATCGCCGGGCCGCCGATGTCGATGTTCTCGATCGCGTCCTCGAGCCGGCACTCGGGGTCGGCCACTGTGGCCTCGAACGGATACAGATTGACGACGAGGAGGTCGATGGGCTCGATGCCGGCCCTAGCGATGGCCTGCAGGTGCGCGGGATCCTCGCGCTTCGCCAGGAGGCCTCCGTGGATTTTCGGATGCAGGGTCTTCACGCGCCCGTCGAGCATCTCGGGGAAGCCCGTGTACGTCGCGACTTCCGTGACGGGCACCGATTCCTTCTGCAGGAGCGCCGCGGTGCCGCCGGTGGAGAGAATCTGCACGCCGAGCCCTTGCAGCGCCCGCGCGAGCTCGACGATGCCGGCCTTGTCGGAGACGCTGAGGAGCGCCCGGGAGATCCTCGACACTAGCCCTTGATCCGCAGCTGCTGCATCTTCTTCCGCAGCGTGTTCCGGTTGATGCCGAGCATCTCGGCGGCGAGCGTCTGGTTGCCCTCCGCGCGCGCGAGGACGACCTCGATCATGGGCTTTTCCACGTTCTTCAGGACCATCTCGTGGATGGAGGTCGGCTTCTCTCCGTCCATGTCCTTGAAGTAGCGCTCGAGGGAGCGCCTGACGCAGTCGGCCAGCTCGTTCGTGCGGCTCATGCGGCGAGTCTCTCCACCAAGATGGGCTCAGCGACTCGTCGCCCGTCGTTGGCGGCGAGTCCGTCGAAATACTCGCACACGGCGCGCATTTGCGCACCGGCATCGAATTGCGCGTTCGCATGGCGGCGCAGCGTTTCGCCACCGGGAAGCCCGGCGACGGCCCAGCCGATGTGCTTGCGGGCGATGCGGGCGCCATGCGGCTCGCCGTAGAGCGAGTACAGGCCCTGCAGGTGCTCGGTCAGGATCTCGCGCATCTCGTTCGCCGAGGGCGGCGCAAGCTCTTCACCGGTCGCAAGAAAGTGGGCGATCTCGCGGAAGACCCAGGGCCGGCCCTGGGCCGCGCGTCCCACCATGATGCCGTCGGCGCCCGTGCGCTCCAGCACGCGCCTCGCATCGCGCCCGTTGCGGATGTCGCCGTTCGCCACGACGGGAATGCGAACGGCGGCCTTGACCTCGCGGATCGTCTCGTACTCGGCGCTTCCGCCGAAGCCGCAGGCGCGCGTGCGGCCGTGGATGGCGAGAAGCTGCACGCCCTCGGACTCGGCAATGCGCGCGATGCGCACCGCGTTACGGCGCCCGGGATGGGGGCCGGTGCGGATCTTGAGCGTCACGGGGACCGGGACGGCGCGCACCACTGCGCGCAGGATGCGCTCGACCAGGCCTTCGTGCTCGAGGAGCGCGGAGCCGGCGCTCACGTTGCACACCTTCTTCGCCGGGCAGCCCATGTTGATGTCGATGATCTGCGCGCCCTCGTCCACGTTGAACCGGGCCGCATCGGCCAGCGTGGCCGGGTCGGCCCCCGCGATCTGCACCGAGATGGGGCCTGCCTCTCCCGAATGATCGCGGCGGTGGCGGCTCTTGCGGGAGTCGCGCAGCTCGGGGCGCGCAGAGAGCATTTCCGACACGGCGAGCGCCGCGCCGAAGCGGCGCGCCAGGCGGCGAAACGGCCGGTCCGTGATGCCGGCCATCGGAGCGACCAGCAATCCGTTGGCAAGGACATGCGCTCCGATTCTCATTGCCGCAGGCGGGAAAGACACGAACGAGAATGAGGGAAGCGGATTCTAGCCGCTTTTGTCCTCGCTCGCGATGCGTCAAGGGAAGGCCGACGGTCCGTAGATCATGCGCCTTGCGAAGAAGCGCCGCGCGGGTGGCAGGACTTCGAGGCCTGCAAGGGCAAGCGAGCGGGCGGCGCCCACCAGCGGTCCCCGCGCGACGAAAACCTGCGCGAGAAGGTCGGTGATGCCGATCGTCGCGGTGGCGTCGGCACGTCGCGCTCTGGCATAGCGGCCGAGCACGGCGGCGTCCCCGGGGTCGCGCGCCTCGCGCAGCACCTCGGCCAGCGTCCACGCATCGCGCAGCGCGAGATTGAGGCCTTGCCCGGCGACCGGGTGCAACATCTGCGCCGCGTTGCCAATGAAAGCCTCGCGCGGCGCGACCCGCGTGCGCCGGACGCGCAGCGACAACGGATGGACACTGCGCTCGGCGAGCGCTTCGGGCCACCCCAGGGCGCCGCCTGCGGCCTCGGCCAGCGCGCGCAGGAAGACGTTCGGCGCGCTTGCGGCGAGCGCCTCCGCGCGTGCCGGGCTCATGCTCCAGACGATCGCGTAGCGGCCGTCGAAGGGCAGCAGCGCGAGCGGTCCTTCGGGCGTGAACCGCTCGTGCGCGGTCGTGCCTGCGCGCTTCGAGAACCGCACGTTCGCAACCACGGCATGCTGCCCGTAGGGCCTGCCGGCATCCGCCGCAGCGCCTTCGGCGTGAACCACGCAGCCCGCGGCCTGCGGCTCGTGCTCCGCGATCGGGGTCGTCAGGCGCTGGCGAAGCCCTTCGAGGAGCGCTCCATAATCGACCACGTATCCGAGCGCCGGCACCCCGGCATCGCGCGCCGTGAGCTGCGTGCGGCCGAAGCGCCCCCGCTGCGAGACCTGCACGGTCTCGATCGGGCTCACCGGGAGCCCGCGCCACGCGTCGAGCCGCTCGAGGATGAGCCGGCTCGCGTACGAGAGCGCGATCGGTCGAAACGCGGGGCGAGGGCCGTCACGCATGGCCGAAGCGCTGCGCCGATCCACGAGGACAACGCTATGGCGGGAGCCGCGGAGCGCGAGCGCGAGCGCGCAGCCGGCGGGCCCTGCGCCCCGAATCAGGATGTCAGGCCCGGCTGGCTGCATCGCGCATCAGCGCCTCGATGTCGCCGGCCGCTTTCGGTGCCTCGGCCGTGAGCACCTCGCAGCCGCTTGCCGTGACGAGCACGTCGTCCTCGATCCGCACCCCGATGCCGCGCAGCGGCTCGGGGACATCGGGCGCGCCACGGATGTAGAGCCCGGGCTCTACCGTGAGCGCCATTCCGGGCTCGAGCGCGCGCCAGTCGCCTTCGCGCCGGTATTCCCCGGCGTCGTGCACGTCGAGGCCGAGCCAGTGCCCCGTGCGGTGCATGTAGTAGCGCTTGTACGACTCGCTCTCGAGCACGCCGTCCAGCGTTCCATCCAGGAGCTTCAGGTCGAGCATGCCCTGGGCGAGGACACGCACTGCGGCGTCGTGCGGCTCGTTCCAGTGGCAGCCGGGCTGCACCTTGGCGATCGCTGCGGCCTGCGCCGAGAGCACGATCTCGTACACGTCACGCTGGGCGGCGCTGAAGCGCCCGCCGATCGGAAACGTGCGCGTGATGTCCGAGGCATAGCCGTCGAGCTCGCAGCCCGCGTCGATGAGCAGCAGCTCCCCGTCGCGCAGGCGATCGCTATTCGACACGTAATGGAGGACGCAGGCGTTTGGCCCTCCGGCAACGATCGGCCAGTACGCCGGAAACTGCGCGCCCTGGCGACGGAACTCGTAGAGAAGCTCGGCCTCGATCTCGTACTCGTAGCGCCCGGGGCGCGTCGTCTGCATTGCCCGGCGGTGCGCAGCCGCAGCGATGCGCGCGGAGCGGCGCATGAGGGCGGCCTCGTGGGCGTCCTTTCGCAGCCGCATCTCTTCGATGAGCGCGCGGACGTCCTGGATGCGCTCGGGGGCCGCGATGCCGGCGCGCGTCTTTGCGCGCACCGCGTTGAGCCAGCCCATGGCCCGCAGGTCCCAGGCGGTGTCGGCGCCTGCGGGGTAGAAAAGGGCCGGCTGGTTCTCGAGCAGCCCGGCGAGCGCGCCGTCGAGGGCGTCGATGGGGTGCGCCTCGTCGAAGCCAAAGCGCTCGCGGGCCGCCTGCGGCCCGTGGCGAAAGCCGTCCCAGATCTCGCGCTCCTCGTTCCTCTCGCGACAGAAGAGCAGCGACCGCGGCGATTCGCCCGCCACGACGACGAGCGCCGCTTCGGGCTCGGGGAATCCGGTGAGATAGTAGAAGTGGCTGTCGAACCGGTAGGGGTAGTGCGTGTCGCGGTTGCGGATGCGCTCGGGCGCGGTGGGCACGACGGCGACGCCGGCGCCCATGGCGGCGGCGAGGCGCTCGCGTCGCGCGCGGTAGGTGGAACTGTCGTCAGCGGGTCTCATGAGTGCGGGAAGCAAGCAGGGATTCGAGCTCGGCCAGGCGTGCCGCGGTTCCGACGTCCTGCCACAGCCCTTCGTACACCTCGCCGGAAAGCAAGCCGCGCTCGGCTGCCTGGTAGAGCAGAGGCGCGAGCGGCGCCTTGTCGCCCGGTCGCACGCCGGCGACCAGCGCCGGCGACATGAGGGCGACGCCTGCATAAGTGTAGCGCCGACGCTCGGCGCCGCCGCTCACGCGTGCGCCGTCCAGATCGAAATCGCCCCCTGGACGGTGGGCCGGATTGGGAACGAGCACGAGGTGCGCGAGAAGGGTGGGCCCCGCAGGGGAGGCGAGACTGCGGCCAAGGAGCCGCCGGAAGTCGTACTCGCAGTAGACGTCCGCGTTGACAAGGAGGAACGGCTGACCGGAAAGCAGCGGCCGCGCGAATGCGATGCCACCGGCGGTCTCGAGCGGCTCGGGCTCGCGGGAGTAGGCGATGCGCAGGCCGAAGCGCGAGCCGTCGCCGATCGCCTCGACGATCCGCTCGCCCAGGTGCGCGACGTTGATGACGGCCTCCCGCAGGCCGCTGGCGGCGAGCCGCTCGAGGTGCCACGCGATCAGGGGCTTCCCGCCGACCTCCACGAGCGCCTTCGGCACCCGGTCGGTCAGCGGCCGCAGGCGCTCGCCGCGGCCGGCCGCAAGGAGCATCGCCTTCAAGGCTCGAGCTCCGCCAGGAGCCCGACCAGGCCCCCGAGCTCGCGATAGCGCTTGGCCGTGTCGCGCGCGTAGGCGAGAAAGCGCGGCGTGTCCGCCAGATACTTCGCCTTGCCGTCGCGGTAGTTGATGCGGGCGAAGATGCCGAGCACCTTCAGATGGCGCTGCAACCCCATCCATTCGAAGCTGCGCCAGAACTCGCCGAAGTCGGCATCCACCGGCAGCCCCGCACGTCGCGCCCTCTCCCAGTAGCGCACCGTCCAGTCGAGCACCTGCTCTTCGTCCCAGCTGATGAACGCGTCGCGCATGAGCGAGACGAAATCGTAGGTGATCGGGCCGTGGACGGCGTCCTGGAAGTCGAGCACGCCCGGGTTCGGCTCGCACACCATGAGGTTGCGCGGCATGTAGTCGCGGTGCACGAAGACGCGAGGCTGGGCGAGGGCGCTGCGAACCAGCGCATCGAAGACCTGCTCGAGCGCGTGCCGCTCGGCCGGGCCGAGCTCGACGCCGAGGTGGCGGCCGAGATACCACTCGGGAAAGAGCGAGAGCTCGCGCCGCAGGAGCGCCTCGTCGTAGGGCGGCAGGGTGCCCGGCCTCGTGGCGAGCTGCCAGCGCACGAGCGCCTCGGTCGCGTCGGCGAAGAGCGCCGGCGCGCGCTGCTCGTCGAGCGCCGCGAGATAGGTGGTCGTGCCCAGATCGGAGAGGAGGAGGAAGCCCTGCTCGAGGTCCTGCGCGTGAACCGTCGGTGCATGCACGCCTGCTTCGGCGAGAAGCGCCGCGACGCGAACGAACGGCCGGCAATCCTCCCGCTCGGGCGGCGCATCCATCGCCACGAAGCTTCGCCCGTCGTCGAGGGCGGCGCGAAAGTAGCGCCGGAAGCTTGCGTCTTCGGAAGCCGGGGAGAGAACGAACGATGCGCCGGGAAGGCAGCGGGCAAGCCAGGCCTCGAGCGCGGCGCGGCGCGCATCAGCGTGTATCATTAAAAATTCTACACGAGCCAAGAACTTCGCTTCCCGCCCTGTGATGCCGTACCGCTTCGCGGCCCTGACGGTCGCGCTGCTGGTCGTACCGGCCGCCGCAGCGCCTGCGTGGGCACAGGCACCGGTCGAAGCAGGCGTCCCCACCACGATCGACGCCGAGCGGGTCGAGGGCGTCGGGGACTTCGAGGTCAGCGCGCAAGGCAGCGCCGAGATCCGCCAGGGCGAGCGCGCCATCTTCGGCGAGTCGCTCAGGCTCAACTCCGAGCTCGGGCGCCTGGAAGGCGAGGGCGGGGTGCGGCTGCAGGTCGGCACCGACCGGTTCTTCGGGCCGCGCCTGCGCTTCGAGACGCTCGGCGACACGGGCGCTTTCGAGGCGCCGCGGTTTCTCCTTCAGGGCAACCTGGAAGCGCGAGGGGGAGGCGACACGCTCGAGTTCCTCGGCCCGAACCGCTACCGCATCGAGAACGCCACCTTTACCACCTGCCCGGTCGGCAACGAGGACTGGCGGCTGGAAGCCGAGGCGCTCGACCTCGACTACGAGAACTACGAAGGCCGGGCCGAGCATCCGCGGCTGCGCTTCTTCGACCGGACGATCCTCGCGGCGCCGTTCGCCACCTTCCCGCTCGAGCGCCAGCGAAAGAGCGGCATCCTCGCCCCGCATTTCGGCAACGGCACGCAGCGCGGCTTCGAGGTCGGCGTGCCCTACTACTGGAACATCGCCCCGGAGTACGACGCGACCATCACGCCCGTGTACATGACCAAGCGCGGGCTCATGCTGAAGAACTTCTTCCGGTACCTCAATCCGAGCTTCCGCGGCGATACCCGGCTGGAGTACCTGGGCAAGGACCGCAACACCCGCGAGTCGCGCTACGGATTTTCCCTCGAGCACGAGCATGTCGTTGCGAGCAATCTGCGCGCCTACGTGGACTACAACCGCGTGTCCGACGACCGGTACCTGGTCGACTTCTCGAGCGACGTGCGGCGGACGTCGCAATGGCACCTCACGCAAACTGCGCATCTCGTCTACACGGGCTATCTTGGAGAAGCTTCCTACTACGCGCTGGCCCGCCTTCACCGCTACCAGACGCTGCAGGATCCACTCGTGCAGGTCGTGCCGCCGTATCACCGGATGCCGGAGCTCACGTTCTGGCTCGACCGGAACGACATCGGCGGACTGCTCGACACTGTCTGGCCGCTCGAGTACGTGCGCTTCACGCACGACACGCGCGTCGAAGGCACCCGCTTTCGGGCGAACCCCAGCGTCTCGGCGCCCCTTCTCGCGCCGGGGTGGTTCTTCACTCCCAAGGTGGGCATGCACCACACGAGCTACCGCCTGTCGAACCAGGCGATGGGGATTTCCCCCAAGCAGGATGTTTCGGTGCCGTGGCTGAGCGCCGATGCCGGGCTCATCTTCGAGCGCGACGCGCGCTGGTTCGGGCAGGACCTCGTGCAGACGCTCGAGCCCCGGCTTTTCTACGTGTACGCGCCTTTCCGCGACCAGGACGCGATTCCCATCTTCGACACCGGCCTTGCCGAGTTCAACTTTCCTCAGCTTTTCACCGAGAACCGCTTTACCGGCGGCGACCGCTTCGGCGATGCCAACCAGCTCACCGCCGCCCTGACCACGCGGTTCCTGAACGCCGCCGGCCAGGAGGCTTTCCGCGCCACCGTGGGGCAGCGCTACTACTTCGCCGACGAGCGCGTCACGCTCACGCCAACCACGCCGCGGCGCGACCGGACGAGCTCCGACATGCTCGCCTCCGTCGGCGGGCGGCTCTTTCGCAACCTCACGTTCGACGCCACGGTCCAGTACAACCGCGAGGAGAGCCGGACAGAGCGCTACGCCTTCGGCGCGCGCTACTCGCCCTCCCCGGGACGGGTCCTGAACGCGAGCTATCGCTTCGACCGCACCATGCTGCGCCAGATCGACATCTCCGGGCAGTGGCCCATCGCCCCCGGCTGGTTCGGCGTCGCACGCTACAATTATTCCGTGCTCGACCGCCGGCTGCTGGATGGGCTGGCGGGAATCGAGTACAACGCCGGCTGCTGGATCTTCCGCGCGGTCTTCCAGAGGCTCCAGGCGTCGGCAGAGGTGGCTTCGACGGCGCTCTTCTTCCAGCTGGAGTTCAATGGCATCGGGCAGGTGGGCACGACCGACCTGCTGGAGCTCCTGGAGCGGAACGTTTCCGGCTACTCCGTCTCAAACCCGCGGGACTCCGCCATGGTGCCCCGAGAGGCCCTGCCGCGGCTGCCTTTTGACATGGTCTATTGAAGCCACGATGGTGAAGCTCCTTCTTCTCTGCGTCACGCTGCTCCTGCCGCTCTCCGCCGCGGCGCAGCGCACCGTCCTCGTCGACCGCATCGTCGCGGTCGTCAACAAGGAAGTCATCACCGCCACCGAGCTCGACGAGGCCGTGGCGCGGGCGGAGCGCCAGCTCGCCCGCATGGGCACGCAGGCGCCCGCGCGGAACGTCCTCGAGCGCCAGCTGCTCGAGCGGCTGATCCTCGACAAGGCCCAGCTGCAGCGGGCGCGCGACATGGGGATCCGGGTCGACGAGGTCCAGCTCGATCGCGCCGTGCAGCGCATCGCGGAGGAGAACGGCATGACGCTCGCCGACTTCCGGCGCGCCCTGGAGTCCGACGGCGTGTCGTTCGACGCTTTCCGCGAGGACCTGCGCGAGCAGATCATGCTCGCCCGCGTGCGCGATCGCGAGGTGAACGACAAGATCCAGGTGAGCGACACGGAGATCGACCTCTTCCTGGAGGAGATGGGCAAGAAGAAGGCGAGCCACGACGAATACAACGTCGCGCACGTGCTGGTGCGCGTGCCCGATCAGGCGAGCCCCGAGCAGATCGAGGCGGCGCGAAGCAAGGCGACGCGCGCGCGCGAGGAAGCGGTGGCCGGCGGCGACTTCGCGCGCGTCGCCGCGAGCCATTCCGATGCGCCGGACGCGTTCCAGGGCGGACTGCTCGGCTGGCGCACCGGCGAGCGCCTGCCGGAGCTCTTCAGTGCCGCGCTCGCGCGCATGAAGCCCGGCGAGGTGAGCGACGTGCTGCGCAGCTCCGCCGGCTTCCACGTCCTGAAGCTCATCGACCGCCGCAGCGCTTCGGCCGGCACGCCGGTGGAGCAGACGCGCCTTCGCCATATCCTCATCCGCACCGGCGAGGCGGTCTCGGAGACCGAGGCGCGGCGGCGCCTGGAGCTCCTGCGCGAGCGGCTGGTCGCCGGCGCCGACCTCGCGGCGCTCGCGCGGGCCAACTCCGACGACTCCACCGCGGCGCGCGGCGGCGAGCTCGACTGGGTCTATCCCGGCGATACGGTGCCGGAGTTCGAGCGCGCCTACCGGCAGCTCGAGCCCGGCGAGATCAGCCAGCCCGTTCGCACCCCGTTCGGCTATCACCTGATCCAGGTGCTCGAGCGCCGCTCGGCCGACATGAGCCCGGAGCGCCGCCGCCTCGAAGCGCGCCAGGCGCTGCGCGAGCGCAAGTCCGACGAGGCGTTCCAGCAGTGGCTGCGCCAGCTGCGCGACGAGGCCTACGTGGACCTGCGGCTCGACGAGCGCTAGGGCGATGGCCGGCCGCGCGCCCGTCATCGCGGTGACCTCGGGCGAGCCCGCGGGCGTCGGCCCGGAGCTCTGCGCGGCGCTCGCGCGCGAGCGCTTTCCGGCGTGCCTGGTGATCATCGGGGACCGGACGCTCGTTCCGGGCGCCGGCGACCTCGAGCACGTGCCCCTCGAGGTCCAGGCAGTGCCCGGGCGACCGGACCCCGCGAACGCCCGCTATGTGCTCCGCATGCTCGACCGCGCGATCGAGGGCTGCCGTTCCGGCGAGTACGATGCCATGGTCACCGCGCCGGTGCAGAAGAGCGTGCTCAACGACGCCGGCATCCCGTTCACCGGCCATACGGAGTACCTGGCCGAGCGCTGCGGCGCGCAGGTCGCGATGATGCTCGTCGGCGGCGGGCTGCGGGTCGCGCTGGCGACGACGCACCTTCCGCTGGCGGACGTGCCGAAGGCGATCACGAGAGAAGGATTGCTTGCCATCCTGCGGATCGTCGACGCGGACCTCCGCCGCCGGTTCCGCATCGCACGCCCGCGCATCCTCGTTAGCGCCCTCAACCCGCACGCGGGCGAAGGCGGGCACCTCGGAGAGGAGGATGACAGGATCATCGCCCCTGCCGTGAAGGAAGCCCGCGCCGCCGGGATCGACGCGCACGGCCCGCTTCCGGCAGACACGCTCTTCGTGCCAGAGCGCGCCCGCAGCGCCGACTGCGTGCTCGCGATGTACCACGATCAGGGGTTGCCGGTGCTCAAGTACGCGAGCTTCGGCCGCGGCGTGAACGTCACGCTGGGCCTGCCGTTCGTGCGGACTTCGGTCGACCACGGCACCGCGCTCGATCTCGCCGGCACGGGGCGGGCGGACCCCGGAAGCCTCATCGAAGCGGTCAGGCTCGCCGTTGAGCTCGCATCGCCCGCGTAAGCGCTTCGGCCAGCACTTCCTCCACGATCCGGGCGTGCTGGCGCGCCTCGTCGCCGCCATCGGCCCGGCGCCCGGGGATGCCATGGTCGAGATCGGCCCCGGGGAAGGCGCGCTCACCGGGCCGCTTCTCGAGGTGCTCGGGCAGATGGATGCCGTCGAAGTGGATCGCGACCTCGCGGCGGCGCTCGAGCGCCGCTTCGGCGGCCGCCTGCGGGTGCATTGCGAGGACGTGCTGGCGTTCGACTTCGGCCGGCTGCCCCAGGGACTGCGTGTCGTCGGCAACCTTCCCTACAACATCTCCACCCCGCTGCTCTTCCACCTGGCTGCCTTCTCGCCCCGCCTTCGCGACCTGCATTTCATGCTGCAGCGGGAGGTGGTCGAGCGCATGGTGGCCCGGCCTTCGACGCCCGCCTACGGACGGCTGTCGGTCGCCCTGCAGGCGATCTTCCGCATGGAGCAGCTCTTCCGGGTGGCGCCGGGCGCGTTCCGTCCGCCGCCCAAGGTGGAGTCGGCAGTCGTGCGCATGGTGCCGCTCGGTGCGCCGCTCGAGGTGGATGCAGCGCTTCTGCGCCAGGCCTTCTCGTCGCGCCGCAAGACGCTCCGCAACGCGCTGCCGGGCGTCGACTTCGCGGCCCTCGGCATCGACGAGCGCCTGCGGCCCGAGAACCTCTCTCCGGAGGACTACGCGCGGATCAGCGCTTGCGCTCGATGAACTCGATCTTGTAGCCGTCAGGATCCTCGACGAAGGCGATCACGGTCGTGCCGCCCTTCACCGGGCCCGCCTCGCGCGTGACCTTGCCGCCCCTTGCGCGCACCGCCTCGCAGGTGGCCGCCGCATCGTCGACCTCGATCGCGATGTGCCCGTAGGCGTTCCCGAGGTCGTAGCTCCCGACGCCGTGGTTGTACGTGAGCTCGAGCACCGACGCCTTGTCCTCGGTGTCGTAGCCGACGAACGCGAGCGAGTACTTCTGCTCCGGCCGTTCGGTCGTGCGCAGCAGCTTCATGCCGAGCACCTCGGTGTAGAACTTCACCGAGCGCTCCAGGTCGCCGACCCGGAGCATCGTATGCAGGATTCTCATCGCGGCTCCTTGATGCGTGGGATGGATGCGCCTTCGATCTCGAGGCGCTCGCGCGCCTCGCGCCACGCAGGATACAGCGACTCCACGGTGCGCCAGAAGCGCCGGGAGTGGTTCATCTCGGCGAGGTGGCTCACCTCGTGCGCCACGACGTAGTCGGCGAGCGCGGGCTCCAGGTGGACCAGGCGCCAGTTCAGGCGGATGAGTCCCCGCTCGGTGCACACGCCCCATTGCGCACGGGCGTTGCTGAGCGCGACGGTGGGCGCCGGGCGCTGCAGCCGCGCCGCGAAGTACTCCACCCGCGGCGCGAGCGTCTCGAGCGCCCGCATCTTGAGCCAGCCGAGGAGCGCGCGCGGCGCACGGGCAAGCTGCGGCGCGCTGACGAGCAGGCGCTCGCCTTCCAGGCGCACGGCACGAGCGCCCTCGCGGACTTCGAGCGCGGTCGGAACGCCGTGCAGGGGGATCGACTCGCCCGAGCGCACCTCGATCACCGGCGCTCGCGGCACGCGCGACCACTCGTCCAGCTTGGCGAGGATCCAGCGTTCCTTGTCGAGAAGGAACGCCTCGATGTCGCGGAACGCGGCGCGCAACGGGGCCGCTACCGACAGGCCATGGGCGTCGACCGTGATGCCGAGCGTCCGGCGGCGGCTCCGCACGAACCGGTAGGGCACGAACCGCTCGCCGAGCCGGATGAACCGCGCGTCGAAGAGGGTCAGCTGCTGGGGCACAACCTTGCCTGCTCTTTTTCTATCCATTCCTCCGCCAGCCTGTTGATGGTCTGTGCGTCGCGACCGGCCGGATCGATGGTCGGACCGATGCGCACGGTGACGGTGCCCGGCCGCTTCACGAACGCATTGCGCGGCCAGAACAGGCCGGCGTTGTGGGCGACGGGGACGACGGGGGCGCCGCTGTCGGCGGCGAGCCAGGCGCCGCCGAGCTGGTACGGGCGCCGCTCGCCCGGCGGCACACGCGTGCCCTCCGGGAAAACGACGACCCAGAACCCCTGCGCGAGGCGCTTTCGCCCGCGCCGGGCAATCTGCCGCAGCGCCGCCACACCCCTCGCCCGGTCGATGGCGATGGGGCTCATCAGCGCGAGGCCCCAGCCGAAGAACGGAATCCAGAGGAGCTCGCGCTTGAGGACGTGCACCTGCGGCGGGAAGATGAGCTGGAAGGCCATCGTCTCCCAGGCGGATTGGTGTTTGGAAAGAATGACGGCCGGACCGCCGGGCAGGTGCTCCCGGCCCTCGACCCGCCAGCGAATGCCGAGGATCGCGCGGGCGAGCGCCATGACGAGGCGCGACCAGCCCGAGATGATCCGGTAGCGCGTCATCCGCGGCAGGGGAAAGGTGGCGAGCGCGACGAGCGCGTACGGCGGCGTGATCAGCACGAGGGCAAGGGCGAACACGGCGGAGCGAAGCCAGGCCATCCCGCAGCGGCTCCCGTCAGGGGGCGAGGTGGCGGGCGAAGGCCGCCAGGTCGGGATGGACCTCGGTGCCGGGCGGCAGCCGGCCTTCCTCGAGGGTCTTGCGGCCCTTCCCGGTGAGAACCAGCACCGGCCGGGCGCCTGCGGCGGCGGCGGCCTCGACGTCGCGTTGCGCGTCGCCCACCATGTAGGTGTCGGCGAGCGACTGATTGAAGCGCTGGGCGATCTCCTTCAGCATGCCGGGCCTCGGCTTGCGGCACTCGCACGCCGAGTCCGCGGCGTGCGGGCAGAAGAAAAAGCCGTCGATGCGCCCGCCTGCCTGCACCGCTGCACGCTGCAGCTTGTCGTGGATGGCGATCAGCGTGGAGGTGTCGAAGAGGCCCCGTGCGATGCCCGACTGGTTCGTCGCGACCACCACCCGATAGCCGGCCTGGGAGAGCCGCGCGATGGCCTCGAGGCTGCCCTCGATCGGATGCCACTCGTGCGGCGACTTGATGTGCAGCTCGCTGTCGTGGTTGATGGTGCCGTCGCGATCGAGGATGACGAGCTTCATAGCGCGAGCCTCGAGATGTCGGCCACCCGGTTCATGGCGGTCCTCAGCGCCTGGAGGAGCGCCAGTCGGTTGCGCCGCAGCCCTTCGTCCTCGGCCATGACCATCACCGAGTCGAAGAAGTCGTCCACCGGCGCCTTGAGCACGGCGAAGCTGCGCAGGTATCCGGCATAGTCGCCGGCCTCGAGCAGCGCCTCGGCGCGGCGGGAGGCCGCCTGCAGCGCTTCATGGAGCGCGCGCTCGGCGGGCTCGCGCAGGCGCGCCTCGACCGGCGCATCGAAAGCCTCCTTCTTCGCCTTCGCCTGGCGCAGGATGTTCGCCACCCGCTTGTTCGCGGCGGCGAGGCTGTCGGCTTCCGGCATCGACTGGAAGGCGCGTACGGCCTCGAGCTGCCGGGGCACCAGATCGAAGCGCATCGGCCGCAGCGACAGCACCGCGTCCACCTGCACGGTCGTGAAGCCGAGGTCTTTCAGGTAGGTGGTGAAGCGGCCGAAGATGAAGTCCAGGGCCTCGGGCTGCGCCTTGCGAACCGCCTCGTTGCGGTATGCGTCGCAGGCAAAAGCGAGCAGCTCGTCGAGCGCCAGGGCGAGGCGCCGCTCGACCAGCACGCGCACGAGCCCGAGCGCGGCGCGGCGCAGGCCGAAGGGATCCTTTTCCCCTGTTGGCTGCTCGCCGACGCCGAAGAGGCCGGCAAGGGCATCGAGCTTGTCGGCGAGGGCGACGGCGCAGGCCACCGGTCCTTCGGGCAGGGCGTCGCCCGCAAACCGCGGCCGGTAGTGGGCTTCGATCGCATCGGCAACGACGGGCGCCTCGCCATCGTGCAGCGCGTAGTAGCGCCCCATGATGCCCTGGAGCTCGGGAAACTCGCCGACCATGCCGGTGAGGAGGTCGGCCTTGGCGAGCCACGCGGCGCGTTCGGCGGCCGCGACGTCGGTCGCAAGGCGCCGGGCAATCTCGCCGGAGACGAGCTGGATGCGCTCGACCCGCTCGAGCTGCGAGCCGAGCTTGCCGTGGTAGACCACCTTCGCGAGCTCGGGAACGCGGCTTTCGAGGCGCCGCCTGCGGTCCTGGCGATAGAAGAAGCGCGCGTCTTCCAGGCGCGGGCGCACCACGCGCTCGTTGCCGCCGATGATGTGCCGCGGGTCTTCGACCCGCATGTTGGAGACGATGAGAAAGCGCGGCAGGAGCTTCCCTTCGGCATCGAAGAGCGGGAAGTACTTCTGGTTCTGCCGCATGGTGAGGATGAGGCATTCCTGCGGCACTTCCAGGAAGGCCGGGTCGAAGCCGCCCGCGTAGACCGTGGGATGCTCGACGAGCGCCGTCACTTCGTCGAGCAGGCGCTCCACGTCCTGCGCAGCGCCGAGCGAGGCGCCGAGCTCGTCCGCCGCCGCGGCCAGCGCCCGCTCGATGGCGGCGCGGCGCTTTGAAAGGCGCGCGATTACGCACCCGGCCTCGAGCGCGGCCTCGTAGTCGGCGGCGCTGCGAAGCCGGATCGTGCCTTCCGACATGAAGCGGTGGCCTTGCGTCTCGCGCCCGGAAGCGAGGCCGAGCACGTGTCCCGGCACGACGCGCTCGCCGTGCAGTAGCACAAGCCCGTGCACCGGGCGGACGAACTGCGCGTCGCCAGCGCCCCAGCGCATGACCTTCGGGATGGGGAGCTTGCGCACGGCGCGATCGACGGCCGGCGCGAGCACCTCGTCGAGCGTCTGCCCGCCCGCCTGCACGCGCGCGACGTACACCTCGCCCTTCGGGCCCGCGCGGCGCTCGAGCGCGGCAGCCGGCACGCCATGCTTGCGCGCGAATCCGGCGACCGCCGCTTCCGGCGCGCCGACCGCAGGGCCCTGGACCTCCTTCTCCACCGTCGCGGCCTTGTCGAGCACTTCGGCGATCAGCACGGCGAGCCTCCGGGGCGTGGCGAGCTCGCGCTCCACGCGCGCGTCGCGGGATGCAAGGCCCGCCGCCACGAGCTCGTCGAAAACGCCCTGGGCGAAGTGCGCGGCGAGCCCCGCGAGCGCCTTCGGCGGCAGCTCCTCCGTGAGGAGCTCGACGAGGAGGGGCGCCTTCATTGCGCCTTCTTCGGCAGCATGGGGAAGCCGAGCCGCTCGCGCGATTCGTAGTACGCCTGCGCGACCGCCCTGGCGAGCGCCCGCACCCGGCCGATGTAGGCCGCACGCTCGGTGACCGAGATGGCGCCGCGGGCGTCGAGCAGGTTGAAGGCATGCGAGCACTTCATCACCATCTCGTAGGCCGGCAGCACGCACTGCGCCTCGATGAGCCGCCTCGCCTCCGACTCGAATTCCGAGAAATGCCGGAAGAGCATCTCCACGTTGGAGAGCTCGAAGTTGTAGCGCGACTGCTCGATCTCGTTCTGCAGGTAGACGTCGCCGTAGCTCACGCCCGGCGTCCAGACGAGGTCGTAGACGCTCTCCTTGCCCTGCAGGTACATCGCGAGGCGCTCGAGCCCGTAGGTGATCTCGCCGAGCACCGGCCGGCATGCGAGCCCGCCGACTTCCTGGAAGTAGGTGAACTGCGTGACCTCCATGCCGTCGAGCCAGACTTCCCAGCCGAGCCCCCAGGCGCCCAGCGTCGGTGACTCCCAGTCGTCCTCGACGAAGCGGATGTCGTGCTGGCGCGGATCGACGCCGATCGCGCGCAGCGAATCGAGATACAGGTCCTGGATGTCCGCAGGCGAGGGCTTGAGCACCACCTGATACTGGTAATAGTGCTGCAGCCGGTTCGGATTCTCGCCATAGCGGCCGTCCTTCGGGCGCCGCGACGGCTGCACGTAGGCGGCTTTCCACGGCTCGGGGCCGATGGCGCGAAGGAAGGTGGCCGTGTGGAACGTTCCGGCCCCCATCTCCATGTCGTAGGGCTGCAGCAGCACGCAGCCCTGGCGATCCCAGTAGGCGTTCAGCTGGAGGATGAGGCTCTGGAACGTCAACCGCGCGACGCTCGACTGCTGTTCGGTGGACATCGGGAGCGCAATTCTACCGGGAGCGCAATGCCGCAGAGCCTGCGCGCCATGCGACGAAGAGCACGGCGAGGAGGAGGGCGAGCATGGCGACGACGGCGGGCCAATCGCCCCAGCGCACGTAGGGCGTCGGGCCGGCATATCCCCGAGCGTCGATCACCAGCCGGCCCTCGACGAATTGCGGCAGCTGCATGAGGACTGTGCCGTCGCGATCGATGGCGGCCGTGATGCCGGTATTGGTGGCCGCGAGGTGCATGCGGGCGGTCTCGATGGCGCGCAGCCGGGCGATCTGCAGATGCTGGGCGGGCGCGAGCGAGTCGCCGAACCAGGCGACGTTGGACATGTTGACGAGCAGCGTCGCCTCCGGCAGCTGCCGGGCAATCTCGTCGCCGAAGGCGTCCTCGTAGCAAATGTTGACGGCGACGCGCTGGCCGGCCACCTGAAGGGGCGCCTGCACCGGCGCGCCGCGCGAGAAGTCCGAGAACGGAATGTTGAGCAGGCGCATCACCCAGGCGAATCCCGGCGGGACGAATTCGCCGAAGGGCACGAGGTGGCGCTTGTGGTAGGCCTGCCGGGGCGAGACGCCGAAGCTGAGCGCGCTGTTGTAGTACTCCCCTTCGCCCGCGCGGAAGGGCACGCCCAAGATGACATCGCCATCGTTGCGGCGGCCGATGGCCTCGAGCAGGGCGAAATAGTGCGGCGCCACGCGGTCGTGAAAGCGCGGAAGCGCGGTCTCCGGGAGCACTATGAGGCGCGCGCGCGACTCCTCGGCGAGCCGCGCGTAGGTCTCGAGGATCCGCTCGTAGCGCGCCGGGTCGAATTTCATGTCCTGAGCGATGTTTCCCTGAAGGAGCGCGACGCGGGTCACGGGACCGTGGGGCACCGACCATGCCACGAGGGCGAGCGCCTGCGATCCGGCGAGCACGGCCGCAATGCCGAGCACCGGGAGCCAGCGCCGCCTCGCGCGGAGCGCGGTCCAGAGGAGCCCCGCCAGGGCGAGCGTCACGAACGACAAGCCGAAGACGCCGGTGATCGGCGCGAGCCACTGCGTCGGCCAGCCGACCGCCGCATAGCCTACGGAGAGCCAGGGAAATCCGGTGAGCACCCAGCTTCGCAGCCACTCGAAGAGCGTCCAGGACGCCGGGATCACGAGGCAGGCGCGCACGACGGGCGAGGCGGGCAGGCGCGCCTGCAGCCACCCGGCGCCGGCCGGAAAGAGCGCGATGAGCGCGCAGAAGCCGAGCGTCGCCACGGCGGCGATCGGCCCCGGCATGCCGCCGAAACGGTGCAGGCTGACGTACACCCACGAGACGCCCGCGCCGAAGAGCCCCAGGCCGAAGGCGAGCCCGAGGAGCGCCGCGCGCCGCGGCGTCGCGCGCATCCACAGCTCGATGAGACCGGCGAAGGTGACGAGCGCGAGCGGATAGATCCCCGCCGGGGCGAAGGCGAGCACCGTTGCGGCGCCGGCCAGGAAGGCGATGGCGTACCGACGCTTCAATGGCCCGGCCGGCGTCAGCGCGAGGGGCTTCAGGGGCTCTTCGGCCGGTCGGCGAGCAGCGTGTAGACGCGCCGGCTGTCGGCGCGCAGCACCTGGAAGCGCACGCCTTCGATGAGCAGCACCTCGCCTCGCTTCGGCAGGCGGCCGAGGTGCTTGATGACGAGCCCACCGATCGTGTCGGCCGCGTCCTCGGGAAAGCTCGTGCCGAAGGCGGCGTTGAAGTCCGCGATCTGCGTGATCGCCTTGACGCGATAGCGGCCGCCCGGCTCGGGCAGGATGTTGTCGGAGGCTTCGTCGAAATCGTATTCGTCCTCGATGTCGCCCACGATCTGCTCGAGCACGTCCTCGATCGTGACGAGGCCGGCGACTCCGCCGTACTCGTCCACGACGATCGCCATGTGGTTGCGGCTCGCGCGAAACTCGCGCAGCAGCACGTTGAGGCGCTTCGACTCCGGCACGAACACGGCCGGGCGCAGCATCTCGCGCACGTTGAAGTCGTCCTCGCCGGCGTAGTAGCGCAGCAGGTCCTTGGCGAGCAGGATGCCGATGACGTCGTCGCGGTTCTGGTCGATGACCGGGAAGCGCGAGTGCGCGGTGGAGATGATCTGCGGGATGAACGTCTCGACCGACTCGTTGATGTCGATGAAGTCGACCTGGGCTCTCGGCACCATGATGTCGCGCACCTGCATCTCGGAGACGTTGAGCGCGCCCTCGATGATCGACATCGCGTCCGCGTCGAGGAGGTTGCGCGAGTAGGCCGAGCGCAGAAGCTGCACCAGCTGCTCCCGGTCGCCCGGCTCGCGCAAGATGAGCGCGGAGAGGCGCTCGAGAAGGCTGGGTCGTGAGGGGTCGTTCATCGACGGCCGATACCGGGCCTATTGTAGCGTGTAGGGGTCGGCCACCCCGAACACGGCGAGGATGCGGATTTCGGCCCGCTCCATGCGCGCCGCGCCGGCGCGCGTATCGTGCTCCAGGCCGCGCAGATGCAGCATTCCGTGAATGACGAGATGCGCGTAGTGCGCGGCGAGCGGCTTGCCCTGCTCGCGCGCCTCGCGCGCGACGACCGGATGGCAGAGCACCACGTCGCCCCGGCGCCCGCCGTACGCGAACGAAAGCACGTTCGTGGGCCGGTCGATGCCCCGGTAGGCGCGATTCAGCCGGCGGCCCTCGGCCGCGCCGACGATGCGAAGCGTCACGTCGGCGGCGTCCTTCCACGCGGCCTGCGCCCACGCGCGAAGCCGGCGCGCGCTCGGCAGGCCGCGCCGCGGCACGGCGTACTGCACGCGCACGCCGCTATTCCTCCTCGGCCGCGTGCCGGTCGTAGGCATCGATGATGCGGGCGACGAGCGGATGACGCACCACGTCCTGCGCGCCGAAGTGCGTGAACGCGATGCCGCGCACGCCGGCGAGGATGCGCTGCGCCTCGATGAGGCCGCTCTTCTGCCCGCGCTGCAGGTCGATCTGCGTGACGTCGCCGTTCACCACCGCTCTTGCGCCGAAGCCGATGCGCGTGAGGAACATCTTCATCTGCTCCGGCGTCGTGTTCTGCGCCTCGTCGAGGATGATGAACGAATGGTTGAGCGTGCGCCCGCGCATGTAGGCGAGCGGCGCGAGCTCGATCGTTCCCCGCTCGAGGAGCTTGCCCGTCTTCTCGAAGCCCATGAGATCGTAGAGCGCGTCGTAGAGCGGCCGCAGGTACGGATCGACCTTCTGCGCGAGGTCGCCGGGCAGGAATCCGAGGCGCTCGCCCGCCTCGACCGCGGGGCGCACGAGCACGATGCGCTTCACCTTGTCGCGCTCGAGCGCGTCGACCGCGCAGGCGACCGCGAGGTAGGTCTTGCCCGTGCCGGCCGGCCCGATGCCGAAGGTACAGTCGTGGGAGAGGATGTTCTCGATGTACTCGACCTGGTGCGGCGTGCGCCCGTGCAGGTCGCTGCGCCGCGTGATGAGCTGCGGGCCCTCGCTCTTCGGCCCGGGCAGCCCCTGCACGAGCTCCGTGAGCCCGAGCTGCACCTCGTCGAGCGTGAGCTCGCCGGAGGCGCGATCGTAGAAGTGCTCGAGCGCCTGCACCGCGCGCTCGGCCTGTGCGCCGCGCACGGTGAACTGGCCGCCGCGCCGGCTGATGGAGACGTCGAAGGCCGACTCGATCTGGCGCAGGTGCGCGTCGAGCGCGCCGCACAGGCGCGCGAGGCGCTGGTTGTCGACCGGGTCGAGCTTGAGCTGCGCGGTGCGGGTACTCGCCTTACCCGCCATGCAGCAGCTCGCCGCGCAGCGTATGGGCGCGGGCCTCGACGATGCGCACCTCGGCGAATCGGCCGAGGAGCTCGGGCGTGCCCGGGAAATTCACCACCCGGTTGTTCGCCGTGCGCCCGCTCAGCTCCTCGCGGCGCCTGCGCGAGAAGCCCTCGACCAGCACGCGCTGCGCGGTGCCGACCATCGCCTCGCTGACCGCGCGCGCCTGCGCGTCGAGCCGCTCCTGCAGGCGCATGAGGCGGGAGCGCTTCGTCTCGGGTGGCACGCGGTCCGCAAGCGCGGCGGCCGGCGTGCCGGGGCGGGGGCTGTACGCGAAGACGTAGGAGCCGTCGAAGTCGAGCTCCGTGGCGAGCGCGAGCGTCGCCTCGAAGTCGGCCTCCGTCTCGCCGGGGAAGCCGACGATGAAGTCCGACGTGAGCGACACGTCGGGACGCGCGCGCCGCAGCCGGCGCACGATCGAGCGGTACTCCAGCACGGTGTAGCCGCGCTTCATGGCGGCGAGCACGCGGTCGGCGCCCGATTGCACCGGCAGGTGCACGTGCGGCGCGAGCTTCGGCAGCGCGGCATGCGCGTCGATCAGCCGCTGCGTGAACTCGCGCGGATGCGACGTGGTGTACCGGATGCGCTCGATGCCTTCGATGGCCGAGACGAGCCGCAGGAGCTCGGCGAAATCGGCCGGCGCGCCCTCGATCTCGCCGCGCCAGGCATTGACGTTCTGGCCGAGGAGCGTTACCTCGCGCGCGCCCTGCGAGGCCGCGTCGGCGATCTCCGCGACGATGTCGTCGAAAGGCCGCGAGACCTCCTCGCCGCGCGTGTACGGGACCACGCAGAAGGTGCAGTACTTGCTGCAGCCTTCCATGATGGAGACGAACGCCGAGGGGCCTTCGATCCGCGCGGGGGGAAGATGGTCGAACTTCTCGATGGCCGGGAAGCTGACGTCGACCTGCGGCTCGCCGCTCGCGCGCCGGCGCTCGATGAGCGAGGGCAGGCGATGCAGGGTTTGCGGCCCGAACACCACGTCGACGTAGGGCGCCCGCTTCACGATGGCGGCGCCCTCCTGGCTCGCGACGCAGCCGCCGACGGCGATGAGAAGCTCCGGGCGCGAGCGCTTCAGCTGCTTGACCCGGCCGAGATCGGCGAAGACCTTCTCCTGCGCCTTCTCGCGCACCGAGCAGGTGTTGAAGACGATGAGGTCCGCCTCGGCCGGGTCCTCCGTAAGCTCGGCGCCTTCGGCCTCGCCGAGCAGGTCCCGGATCCGGTCCGAGTCGTACTCGTTCATCTGGCAGCCGAAGGTGCGCAGGAAAAGCTTCGGCATGGCGCCGCTACTGCCCGGCGCTCGCCGGCGCGGTCTTGAGGGGCGGCTCCTTCGCGAGCTCCTGCGGGGAGAGGATCCACACCTGGCGGATCTGCCCTTCGCCGTCGAGCGTGTAGCGGGCGAGCGCGCCCCGGGGAATCGCCATGGGCACGAGCAGCGTATTGGACGGTCCCCGGATCTGCGCGCCGGGGGCGAGGCGCCGCGCCTTGCCGTCGATCGCGACGATCATCTCGCGCACGTGCTCGATCTTGCCCCGCTTCGACTCGGCCGGCAGGGTGCGCAGCTGCGCCGCGGCGCCAGCGGCCAGGCTGGTCAGCACTAACACTGCGACAAGGCGCGCGATCGTCATGGCACGAAAGGGAAGTGGTGGCGAATCAGGGACTCGAACCCCGGACACACGGATTATGATTCCGCTGCTCTAACCAGCTGAGCTAATTCGCCACGTTGGAAAGCCGAGGCCCGGCATTATAAACCCTTGGGATTCAGCGCCGTGACGTACGACCTGGTCGTCGTGGGCGGCGGCCCCGTCGGACTCGCCCTCGCCCTCGGGGCGCGGGGCTGCGCGGTCGCGCTCGTCTCCCGCACGGGCGGGCCGGGAACAGGCGCGCCGTCTGGGCCTTCCTTCGAGGACGGCTTTGATGCCAGGGTCTACGCCATCAGCCCGGGGAACGTGGCGTTCCTGCGCGCCTGCGGCGCCTGGGAGGCGCTGCCGGCCGAGCGCGTCACGCCCGTCTACCAGATGCAGATTTTCGGCGACGAGGGCGAGAGCCGGCTCGCCTTCGACGCGTATCGCGCCGGCGTTCCCGCGCTCGCCTGGACCGTGGAGGATTCGCTTCTGCAACGAACGCTCTGGCGGCGCGCCGAAGCGGCCGGCGACGCGACGCTGCTCGCGCCCGCAGAGCCGACTGCGCTCGCGCTTACCGAGCGGCACGTTTGCGTGCAGCTCTCCGACGGCGTCGCGCTCGAGGCCGGGCTCGTCGTCGGCGCCGACGGCGCCCGCTCGTTCGTGCGGCAGGCCGCCGGCATTCCCGTCCATCGGCATGGCTACGGGCAGACCGCCGTGGTGGCCAACTTTGCCTGCGAGCGCGCGCATGGGAACACCGCCTTCCAGTGGTTCCAAGGGGGCCCGGTACTCGCTCTGCTGCCGCTGCCCGGGGACCGCGTCTCCATGATCTGGTCGCTCCCCGAGGACGCCGCGGCAAGCCTGCTCTCGCTCGACGAGGAAGGGCTCTGCCGCGAGGTCGAGCGCGCGTCGCACGCTCGCCTGGGGCAGCTTCGGCTTCTCGGCGCACCCGTGAGCTATGCGCTGCGCGGGCTTTCGGCCCGTCGTATTACGGCCCCGCGCGTCGCGCTCGTGGGAGACGCCGCGCGCGTCATTCATCCGCTGGCCGGGCAGGGCCTGAACCTCGGCCTGCAGGATGCGCGAGTCCTCGCCGAGGTCCTCGCCTCCCGGGCGCCGTCGCAGAGCGCCGGGGACCCGCCGCTCCTTCGCCGCTATGCGCGCCGCCGGGCGGAGCCCGCGCTCGCCATGGAGACGACCGTCAACACGCTCTACCATCTCTTCCGGGCCCCGGGCGCCGGCCCTCGTCGCCTGCGCAACGCCGGATTGAACCTCGTCGGGCGCCTTCCGGTCATAACGAACCTGCTCGCTCGCCGCGCCATGGAGTGAGGTCGCAAGGGAATCCATGCTTCGTCATGTCATCTTCTGCCTGGCTTTCCTGATCGCGCTACCCGCCGCGGCCAACGAGGCCCTGATCCGCCAGAACCTCGAGCCGCGCCTGGGCGGCGCAAGGATCGAAGGCATCGAGCCCGCGCCGGTCGGCGGGCTCTTCGAAGTGCGCTTCCGGACGCAGGAAGGCGTGCAGATCATCTACACGGACGCCGCCGGAAACTACGTGCTGCAGGGCAGGCTCTTCGACTTGCGGTCCGAGCGCGACCTCACGGAAGAGCGGCTGCGCAAGCTGAATGCGATCTCGTTCCGCTCGCTGCCGCTCGAGCAGGCGGTCAAGATCCAGCGCGGAAGCGGCGCCCGCGTCATGGCGATGTTCTCCGACCCGTACTGTCCCGCCTGCCGCCAGTTCGAGAAGGAGCTCGCGAAGATCGACGACGTGACGATCTACGTCTTCATGTATCCGGTGATCCGTCCCGCCAACAAGGATCACTCGAAAGCGGTGTGGTGCTCGGCCGATCGCGCCAGGGCATGGCTCGAGCTCGCGGCCGCGCCGGCGCCGAAGGTGCCGCAGGCCGCGCCGAAATGCGCCAATCCGGTCGAGCGCAACCTGGCCCTCGGCCAGGCGCTCGGGGTGAACAGCACCCCGACCGTTTATCTCGGCAACGGCGAGAAGCTCGCCGGCATGCTTCCCGCGCGCGAGCTCGAGCACCTGCTCGACCAGGCGGCCACCAGCCGCCGATGAGTCCGAACGTCGACCCGTCAGCCTGAGGGCAGCGGCTCGCCCCGCGGCCACAGGAGCCAGAGCCGGCCCTGCTGACGCATCCGTCCCGCGAGCTCGCCGGCTTCGGCTCCGCTGCCCCAGAAAAAGTCCGCCCGCACGGCGCCGCGGATGGCGCCGCCCGTGTCCTGCGCGGCCATGAGCCGCCGCAGCGGCTCCCCCGATTCGGGATGCGTGGTGTCGAGGTAGACCGGCGCGCCGAGCGGGATGAAGCGCCGGTCGACGGCCAGGCTGAACTCCGAGCTGAGCCTGACGCCGAGCGCGCCCGTGGGGCCGCCCTCGGCAGGCAATTCACGGAAAAAGACGTAGCTCGGATTCTGGTTGAGCGCTTCCTGCAGGCGGGCCGGATGCGCCGCCGCCCAGGCCTTGATGCCCTGCATGGAAGCGTCTTCGAGCGCGAGCTCGCCGCGCTCGACGAGATGGCGTCCCAGGGAACGATAGGGATGCCCGTTCTGATCTGCGTACCCGATCCGAATCCGCTCGCCGTCCTGGAGCTCGATCTGCCCCGAGCCCTGGATCTGCAGAAAGAAGAGCTCGACGGGATCCGTCCAGGCGATGACCGGCGCAGGGAGCGACAGTCCGCGCTCGGCGATCTCGGCGCGCGACGGATACGGCACGAGCCGGCGGCCCTCGAGCCGGCCGCGAAGGCGCAGGTGGCGTGCCTCGGGGACGACGCTCGCGAGGTCGACGACCACGAGATCGTCCGGCACGCCGAGCACCGGGAAGCGGTACTCATCGGTGCGCGTGCGGCTGCCTGCGATCACCGGCTCGTAGTAGCCCGTGATGAGCCCCGTCTCGCCGCTTTTCGTCGAGACGACGCTGTAGGCCTGGAAGGTCGATTCGAAGAAGTGGCGCGTCGCCGTCTGGTCGCCCGGCTCCACCGCTGCGGCGAGCTCGCACGCGCGCGCGAGCGCGCCCGGCCGCGGGCAGCCGGCAAGAAATGCGCGCAGGCTCGGTCCCAGGGGTGCGCTCGCCCAGCCCGGCAGCGCATCGAATGCGGTTTCCCGAAACACCGCCGACTCGGCACGCTCGTCGCCTTGCGGCGCGCACGGACAGAGGGCGCAGCCGCTCGCGGCGAGCGCCAGTAGAATCGCGACAACCCGGATCATTCCGGAGATGGTGGAGGTGGAATAGCGGCCATGTGGGTCATCCTGCTCGAGATCGTCCTTGCCCTGGCGCTCGCCATCTTCATCGTCTGGTGGACGTGGCCGAAAAAGCGGCCGCCCCGCGATCCGCAGGCGGGCGATGCCGGGCGAGAAGACGACAAGCGCGGGAATCGCGACGGTCAATGAAGGACGCGGGGCACCGACAGCGTGAATTCCGGGATCGGTGCCTCGAAGCGCCGGCCGTCGCCCGCGAGCATCTGGTAGCTGCCGCGCATCGTGCCGACGGGCGTCGCGATCGCGGCGCCGCTCGTGTACTCGAAGGATTCCCCCGGCTGCAGGAGCGGCTGGGCGCCGACCACGCCGAGGCCGCGCACCTCCTGCACCAGCCCCGCGCCATCGGTGATGATCCAGTGGCGGCTGATGAGCTGCGCCGCGACGCTGCCGGTATTGCGGATCGTGATCGTGTAGGCGAAGACGTAGCGGCCGGCCGCCTCGTCGGACTGCTCGGGCACGAACTGCACGGCCGCGCTCACCGCGATGGCGTAGCGTTCCGGCGATGCCTCGGCGCTGCGCCGCTTCTCCTCGTCCATGGCGGCATTGTAAACTCCGCGCCGCCATGACCTTCCGCATCGCGCCGAGCATTCTTTCCGCCGACTTCGCGAGGCTTGGCGAGGAGGTGCGGGCAGTGGAGGCGGCGGGCGCCGACCTCGTGCACTTCGACGTCATGGACAACCACTACGTGCCGAACCTCACCGTCGGGCCCCTCGTGTGCGCGGCGCTGCGGCCGCACGTCAAGGTGCCGCTCGACGTGCACCTCATGGTGAAGCCCGTCGATGCGCTGGTGCCGGCTTTCGCCAAGGCCGGCGCCGGCATCATCAGCTTCCATCCGGAGGCGAGCGAGCACGTGGACCGCACCATCGCGCTCATCCACGAGCAGGGCTGCAAGGCGGGGCTCGTCCTCAATCCGGCCACGCCGCTCAATTGCCTGGACCATACGCTCGAGAAGCTCGATCTCGTCCTGCTCATGTCGGTCAATCCGGGGTTCGGCGGCCAGACGTTCATCCCGTCGGTCCTCCCGAAGATCCGCGAGGCGCGCCGCCGCATCGACGCGCTCGGCAAGGACATCTGGCTGGAGGTCGACGGCGGCATCAAGCCCGACAACATCGCCGAGGTGGCGCGCGCCGGCGCCGACACGTTCGTCGCCGGGTCGGCCGTCTTCGGCGCCGGGGATTACGCGGCCGCCATCCGGGCCATGCGCGAGCGGCTTGCCGTGGTATAGTGCCCCGCCGTGCAATCCTTCATTGCATCCGTCGAGTCGTTCCTCTGGCGCAGCTGGCGCTGCTGGCGCCGCTAGCTCCCCTCGCGCGCCCCGTGCGGCTCGGCGGCGCGTTCTCCCCAGGCCGCAGGCAGCAGTAGATCTCCCGCAGTCCGAAGCGCGGTACGACGCGCAGTACGACGCAGATGAAGCGGATGCATGACATGAACGAGCTGGAATTCCAGCGGCTCGCGAAGGACGGATACACACGCGTGCCCGTAATCGCCGAGGCGCGCGCCGACCTCTATACGCCGCTCGCGGTGTACCTGAAGCTGGGGAACACTCCCTTTTCCTATCTCCTCGAGTCGGTCGTGGGCGGCGAGCGGTTCGGGCGCTATTCCTTCATTGGGCTCGGTTGCGCGGAAAGGATCGAAGCGCGCGGCACGCGCGTGCGGCGGGTGCTCCGCGATGCAAGAGGCACCGACGTGGTGCTGGAGTCGCTCGAGGCAGCCGACCCGCTGCGGTACGTCCGCGAATGGCTCGCGCGGCATCGCGTCGCCCCCGTGCCGGCGGCGCTTCGCTTCGGCGGCGGCCTCGCGGGCTACTTCGGCTACGAGGCGGTGCGCCACGTGGAGCCGAAGGCCCTCGGCGGGGAAAAGCCGGACGCGCTCGGCACGCCGGACGTGCTGCTTCTCGTCTCGGACGAGCTCGCCGTGGTCGACAACGTCCTTGGCAGGCTCTATCTCGTCGTTTACGCCGATCCGCGCGAGCCGGGGGCGCTGCGCCGGGCCAACGAGCGGCTGGCGGTGCTGCTCGCGCGACTGGCCGCGCCCATACCGGAGGCGCTGACGGCGGGCGCGGCGGTGCCGGGAGGCGCTGCGCACGACGCCCGACCGCTCCCGCTCGAGCGCAGCCTCGGCGAGGCGGCGTTCCTGCAGGCCGTGGCGCGGGCGAAGGCGTACATCCTCGCGGGCGACGTGATGCAGGTGCAGATCTCGCAGCGCGCATCGACGCGCTTCGAGGCTCCCCCGCTTGCGCTGTACCGGGCGTTGCGCAGCCTCAATCCCTCGCCTTACATGTTCTACTTCGACTTCGGCGACCACCACGTGGTGGGCGCCTCGCCCGAGATCCTCGTGCGCCTCGCCGGCGGCACCGTGACGCTGCGGCCGATCGCCGGCACGCGTCCGCGCGGGCGCACGCCGCAGGAAGACGCCGCGATCGCGCAGGAGCTGCTCGCCGATCGCAAGGAGCGCGCGGAGCACGTCATGCTCATCGATCTCGGCCGCAACGACGTCGGCCGCGTCGCCGCAACGGGCAGCGTGAAGGTCACCGAGACGATGGTCGTCGAGCGCTATTCGCACGTCATGCACATCGTCTCCAACGTGGAGGGGAGGCTGGCGCCCGGCCTCGACGCGATCGACGTGCTGCGCGCGAGCTTCCCGGCCGGCACCGTGACGGGCGCGCCCAAGGTGCGCGCGATGCAGATCATCGACGAGCTCGAGCCGGTGAAGCGCGGCATCTACAGCGGCGCCGTCGGCTACCTGGGCTTCAACGGCGACATGGACGTCGCCATCGCGATCCGTACCGCGGTGGTGAAGGATGGCCGGCTGCACGTGCAGGCGGCCGCCGGGATCGTCGCGGACTCCGATCCGCAGGCCGAGTGGAACGAAGTACAGCACAAGTCGCGCGCGGTGCTCCAGGCCGCGCAAGAGGCCCTGGGCGAGCTGCAACCTGCCGGCCCGAGCGCGGCCGGTCCACGCGCGGTCGTCGCTGACGTCGCATGACGAAGCCTCCCATTCACTTGATGGGTGCAGTCGACGCCGCGCCGCTTTGCGCGGGGCCGCAAGGCGCCGAGCGGGTCAAGCAAGCGCTTCGAGGACTGCTTCCAAGACTGCATGAGGCGCTTCCCCAGTTCCCGGCCGACCCGAAGAAGCTGGCGAGGCTCGAGTCGCAGGTGCTCGCCGCCCTCACAACCTGGGCGGCGGACCCTCAGCGGTCGACGGAATCGCTCGTGCGCGCGCTGGCGAAGCTGACGATCAAGGGGCTTGGGGACGCCAACGCTACGCTGCCCTGGCTCTTCGGCTTTTCGACCGCTCCGGCGACGACCGACGGCGGGGCGACGCCCATCGACCTCGTCCATTCGCCGCGGAGCGAGCTCGTGCGACGACTGCGCCTGGCGTTCGAGGGCTACTTTCGCGGCCGCCCGGCGGCCCTGGAGTGGGCTGTTGCGACCGTCGCCGCCTGGCGGCCGCGATCCCTCGCGGGGCTCCATGCACTGCTCGAGAGGGCCGATGGGCCGTTCCTGCCCCTGGAGGTCTTCGCCGCGTCATGGTCCGCGGCGTTTCGGTTCCCCGCGGCCGACGCGGACCGGCGTCCCGACTGGACGCTCTACTGGGAGGGCCACCGGGACTCGGCGTATGGCGGCGAATATCCGCCGTCCGTGCAATCGTTTCTTGCCGGGTTCTTCGAGCGGCTGCGATCGGACGGGCCCGCGGGCCCGCTTCTCGATATCGGCGCAGGAAACCATGCGGCCGCCAGGCTCGCGGCGACGGTCTCCCCGGAGCTCGAGATCTACGACATCGACGTGGCGGTCATCGGGCCGCCACCGGAGGACGTTCCGGTGCGCTCGGCCCGGATGAAGGCCGAGCAGCTCGCCTTCGCGTCGGGCGCCTTTCGCGCGGTGATCTCGGTGAACGGCCTGGAATACGCGGACCGGGAGCTCGGCGTCAGGGAGCTCGGCCGGGTGCTCTCCCCGGGCGGCGAGGGCGCGCTGGTGCTGCATCGCCCGGATTCGGCCGTCATCGAGCGGGCGAGGGCGCTCGTGCGCTACATCGAGGACTCCTGCACGCTCGAGACGCTTTCGCTGATGTGGAGCTACTTCTTTTTTGCGGACTCGCGGCTCCGGGAGCCGCTCGCCCGTCGCCTGCAGGCGCTCGCGCAAGCACGACCGGAAGGGCCGGCGAGGCATCCGTACTTCGATCATCTGCTCGAGCAGATGAACGACTGGCTTCAGGCCGGCATTGAAAGCCGCGCGGAGGTGCTGCCCCTCGTGGAGGAGTGCGAGCGCGTACTGCGCTGGACCTGGGAGAAGAACCGCTTCATGGCGACCCACGTTGCCGCCGTGGCGAAAAGCGAGCAGCACATCCGCGAGTGGCTCGAGCCCGCCGGTCTGCGCGTGACGGAGATGCGCGAGCTGCGCGACACGGGGGGCGAAGACGCCGCCATCGGCTGGGGCGTGCGCTTCGAAAAGGCGCGCGCCGGCTCGCGGGCCGACGAAGGGGAAGCGGAAAGGGCGCGTTCATGATTCTCCTGATCGACAACTACGACTCGTTCACCTACAACCTCGTCCAGTATTTCGGCGAGCTCGGCGCGCAGGTCGAGGTCCATCGCAACGACGAGATCTCCGTGGCGGGCATCCGCGCGCGCGCTCCGACGCATCTCGTCGTGTCGCCCGGCCCCTGCACGCCCGACGAGGCGGGCGTCTCGCTTGCCGCCATCGAGGCGCTGGCCGGGTCGATCCCCATCCTCGGCGTCTGCCTCGGCCACCAGGCCATCGGGCAGGCTTTCGGCGCCCGCGTCGTGCGCGCGCAGCAAGTCATGCACGGCAAGAACTCGTCCATCCGCCACGACGGCGCCGGCGTGTTCGCCGGGCTGCCGGAGCCGTTCACCGCCACGCGCTACCACTCGCTCGTGGTCGAGCGCGGCTCGCTGCCCGAGTGCCTCGCCGTCACGGCGCAGTCCGAAGACGGCGAAGTCATGGGGCTGCGCCATCGCGACCTGCCGGTCGAGGGCGTGCAGTTTCATCCGGAGGCGCTCTTCACGGAGCACGGCCACCGGCTGCTCGAAAATTTCATCCGTTCACGGGGGAAGTCATGAAGCAGATCACCATTGCAGAAGCGATCCAGCGCACCGTCGAGCACCGCGAGGTGTTTCACGACGAAATGCTCCACATCATGCGCCAGATCATGCGGGGCGAGCTCACGCCAGCGCAGATTGCCGCCTTCATCATCGGGCTTCGCGTCAAGAAGGAGACAATCGGCGAGATCGCGGCGGCGGCGCAGGTGATGCGCGAGCTCGCCACGCCGGTGCCGGTCAAGGACACGCGCAACCTCGTCGACACCTGCGGCACCGGGGGCGACGCGGCGCGCACCTTCAACATCTCGACCTGCGCGGCGTTCATCGCCGCGGCGGCCGGCGCCCGGGTCGCGAAGCACATGGGCCGCTCGGTGTCGTCTTCCTCGGGAAGCGCCGAGGTGCTCGAGGCCCTGGGCGCGAGCACGGCGCAGACGCCCGAGCAGACCGCCGAGGCGATCGACCGGATCGGCCTGGGGTTCATGTTCGCGCCCGCGCATCACAGCGCGATGAAGCACGCCGCGCCGGTGCGCAAGGAGCTCGGCGTGCGCACCCTTTTCAACATTCTCGGCCCGCTCACCAATCC
Source organism: uncultured Enterobacteriaceae bacterium (assembly GCA_964461055.1). Classification (GTDB taxonomy): domain Bacteria; phylum Pseudomonadota; class Gammaproteobacteria; order Burkholderiales; family SG8-39; genus SCGC-AG-212-J23. The sequence goes on from CAYWSG010000001.1 coordinate 50,935, forward strand.
GGCGGGGGCGAAGAACCAGGTGATGGGCGTGTTCCATCCCGACCTCGTCGGCATCCAGGTGCGCGTGCTGCAGCGCCTCGGGTCGGAGCACGTCATGGTCGTGCACGGCATGGACACCCTGGACGAGATCTCCATCTCCGGCGAGACGCTGGTGGGCGAGCTCGTGGACGGCACAGTGCAGGAATACCGCATCCACCCGTCCGACTTCGGCCTGGAGCTCTACGACCGGCGCGCCATCGAGGTCGCCTCGGCCGAGGCGTCGAAGGAGATGATCCTTGCGGTGCTCGCCAACCAGCCGGGCCCCGCCCGCAGCATCGCGGCGATGAACGCGGGCGCCGCGCTCTACGTATCCGGCGCCGCGAAGTCGCTGAAGAGCGGCATCGAGCGCGCGCTGCAGGCGATCCAGAGCGGCGCCGCGCGGCGCAAGCTCGACGAGTTCGTCGAGCTGTCGAAGACCTTCCAGGCCGCGCCGGCGCGATGACGATCCTCGAGCGCATCCTGCAGGCCAAGCGCGCGGAGGTCTCCCGTGCGCAGGCGGCCGTCCCGGGCGCCGAGCTCGAGCGGCTCGCCGCCGCCTCGGACGGCCCGCGCGACTTCGTCGGCGCCCTCCGATCGCGCGTCGCCGCACGCCGACCGGCCGTCATCGCGGAGATCAAGCGCGCAAGTCCGTCCAAGGGCCTGCTGCGGGAAAACTTCCGGCCGGCCGCGATCGCCGCGAGCTACGAGGCCTCGGGCGCCGCCTGCCTTTCGGTGCTCACCGATCGCGAGTACTTCCAGGGCGCGCCGGAGCACCTCGAGGCCGCGAGAGGCGCCTGCCGGCTGCCGGTGCTGCGCAAGGACTTCGTCTTCGATCCCTACCAGGTCGCCGAGTCCCGCGCGCTCGGCGCCGATTGCATCCTGCTCATTGCCGCGTGCCTCTCCACGCAGGAAATGAAGTCGCTGGAGGCCGAAGCGCGTCGCTTCGGCATGGCCGTTCTCGTCGAGGTGCACGACCGCGCGGAGCTCGAGCGCGCGCTCGAGCTCGACACGCCGCTCCTCGGCATCAACAACCGCAATCTGCACAGCTTCGAGACGCGGATCGAGACGACGCTCGGCCTGCTGCCGCTCGTGCCCGACGATCGGCTCGTGGTGACCGAAAGCGGAATCGGGGAGGCCGGGGATGTAGCACGCCTGCAGAACGCCGGGGTGTACGCCTTTCTCGTGGGCGAGGCGTTCATGCGGGCCGAGGATCCGGGGCAGGCCTTGGGGCGACTGTTTTTCTCCTGATGTCAGGTACTTAGCCACACCTGTCGCCGAATCCTGACGTTGTTGCACAAGCGCAACATCGCCTCGATTTTGAAGGCTTTGCGAGCGGTATCTGTTGCTCGGGCGCGACGGTGTTGCGGACAATTCCTCCAACCCTGAGGAAGGGGTTTTGGGGGCGGTGCGTTTGTGCCGCCTGTGAACAACAGAGAGGGGAATACGATGCAAAAGAAACTTCTCGCAGTAGCCGTCGCCGGGGCGCTGTTCGTGCCTGCTGGTGTCGCGATGGCGCAGTCGTCGGTGACGATCAGCGGCTTCTTCAAGGTCGGTATCGACCAGTACAAGCTGAGCCAGACCAACCGCGGTGGCAAGAAGAGCGACACGCGCATTACGGACAACTCGTCCCGCATGATCTTCGGCATCACCGAAGATCTCGGCGGCGGCCTGGCCGCGATCGCTCAACTCGACGCGCGCTTCGCGCCGGACGACAACAGCAGCGGCTTCATGGAGTCGGGCAACACCTGGGTCGGTCTGCGCAGCTCCAGCCTCGGCACGCTGACCTTCGGCCGCCACGACCTGCACTACGGCAAGCAGCCGGACCGCATTGCCTCGAAGGCCGGCGCCCTGATGTCGGCGGCGATCTCGCTGATGGACTACACGTACAACGGCAACGCGATCGCGAACGCGACGCGTACCGCGAACGTCGTCCGTTACGACACGCCGAAGTTCGGTGGCTTCGCCATGACGGCGGCCTACTCCACCAACCCGATCGGCACCGCCGCGAACGAAGCTGACCTGGCCAGCAACGTGCGCCGCGGCAACGGCTGGACCATCAACCCGTCCTACTCCGCCGGCCCGATCAACGTCGGCGCGAGCTACTGGAAGGCGAAGGCCGACGCCAGCGAGCTCGAGCAGAAGAGCTGGGTGCTCTACGGCTCCTACACCATGGGCGCCTTCACGATCGGCGCCGCGGTGAACGACGCCGAGACCGACAACGCCGCCGGCGTCGAGGTCAACGACCGTCGCAACTGGACGATCCCCGTCAGCTTCAACTCCGGCCCGCACACCATCTACGCGCACTACACGCGTGCTGGCAAGGACAAGGCGGCCGACAACAGCGGCGTGGACGAGGACGACACCAAGGCCAAGATGTACGCGATCGCGTACAACTACGACCTGTCGAAGCGTACGGCGGTCGGCGTGACGTTCGCGAAGATCAAGAACGACGACGCCGCGGCGTACAACTTCTTTACGAACACGGGCGGCCTCGGCAGCACGGGCTCGGCGGTTCTCGCCGGGGAAGACCCGCGCCTGATCGCCTTCACGGTGCGTCACGCGTTCTAAGAAGCCTTAAAGCAAACAGGCGGCCCACGAGGCTGCCAAGCCACTCCAACGGGCGTCGCAAGACGCCCGTTTTTTTTCTATAGTCGCTCCATGGACCGACTCATCGCCGGTTTCGACCGTGCCCTGCGCGCCGTGGCGGGCGTGGGAGAGGCGCGAAGGCCCATGCCGGGGGCCACGGACTCGACCCCGGCGGATCTTCCTGAGGCGGAGCGCGAGCATTCTGCGGCGCTCATGCGCGTCAACCACGTCGGCGAAGTCTGCGCGCAGGCGCTCTACGAAGGGCAGGCGCTCGTGGCGCGCAATGC
>CAYWSG010000001.1:53925-89607 GCA_964461055.1 uncultured Enterobacteriaceae bacterium
TGCGCGACCTTGCGGAGGAGGACCGGCCGACGCGCACGCTCGTGGAGGCGATGAGGGCCGACGAGGCGCGACACCGGCAGACCGCCATCCGGCTCGGCGCGGCCGAGCTTCCGGGGCCCGTCAAGGCGGCGATGCGGCTCGCCGCCAAGGTCATGACGACCGTCTCCTATCGCCTTTAGGCTTCGACGATCTCGAAGTCCTTCGTGATTTCGGCCGTCTTGCCGAGCATGGCGGAGGCCGAGCAGTACTTCTCGTGCGAGAGACGGATGGCGTGCTCGACGAGGTTCCGCTTGAGGCTGCGACCGCGCACGACGAAGTGCATGTGGATGCGAGTGAAGACTTTCGGATCCGTTTCCGCACGCTCGGCCTGCACCTTGACCTCGCAGCCGCGCACGTCCTGGCCGCTCTTCTTGAGAATGACGACCACGTCGTAGGCGGTGCAGCCGCCGGTGCCGAGGAGCACCATTTCCATCGGGCGCGGTGCGAGGTTGCGCCCGCCGCCCTCCGGCGCCCCGTCCATGACGACGACGTGATTGCTCCCCGTTTCGGCGAGGAAGGTCATGCCTTCGCCGGTCCAGCGTACCGTGCAGTCCATAGAACTCCTCAGAATCAAGCAGTTATAGTGCGCCGCAGCATGCCATTGCGACCCGCCGCCGAGCGGGGCCGCGACGGCGCCGGCCTCCGGCGCCCGCTCAGATTCGCGCTAGGCATCGGATTTTTCGGTACAATCGCGAGCTTTTCTGAGCCGCAAATGACCACCTATTCAGCCAAATCGGGCGAGGTTCAGCAAGCCTGGTTCGTCGTCGATGCGCAGGGCAAGGTGCTGGGCCGCCTTGCGGCGCAGATCGCGACCCGCCTGCGCGGAAAGCACAAGCCCGAGTACACACCCCATGTCGACACCGGCGACTACGTCGTCGTGGTTAACGCATCCAAGATCCGCGTGACCGGCCGCAAGGCCGAGAACAAGATCTACTACCGCCATACGGGCTTTCCCGGAGGCATCAAGGAAACCAGCTTCGCGAAGCTCCAGGCGCGGCGCCCCGAGCGCGTGCTCCAGCTCGCGGTCAAGGGCATGCTTCCCAAGGGACCGCTCGGCTATGCCATGCTGCGCAAGCTGAAAGTTTACGCGGGCGACAAGCATCCGCACTCGGCCCAACAACCCAAGGCACTGGAAATCTGATGGTCGGCGACTACTACTACGGAACGGGGCGGCGCAAGAGCGCCGTGGCGCGCGTCTTCATCAAGCCCGGCAAGGGCGCCTTCGTCGTCAACGGCAAGCCCGTCGACGGCTACTTCGGCCGCGAGACGGGCCGCATGGTGGTGCGCCAGCCGCTCGAGCTGACCGACAATCTCACGAGCTTCGACATCCAGGTGAACGTCTACGGCGGCGGCGAAAGCGGCCAGGCCGGCGCGGTACGCCACGGCATCGCGCGGGCGCTCGTCGAGTATGATGCCGGACTGAAGCCGACGCTGAGCGGCGCCGGCCTGGTGACGCGCGATGCGCGCGAAGTGGAGCGAAAGAAGGTCGGCCTGCACAAGGCACGGCGGCGCAAGCAATTCTCGAAACGCTGAGCGAAGGCTCGCATTTCCCGATGGAAAGCCGCCCCAGGGCGGCTTTCTCGTTTCTGGAGCGGCTTTCTAGTTGATCGGGCAGGCAACAGGCAGGGGACGCAGCATGATCAAGGCTGGAATCGTCGGTGGCACGGGCTACACGGGAGTCGAGCTGCTGAGGCTGCTCGCCCAGCATCCACAGGTCGAGCTGCGGGTCATCACTTCCCGAAAAGAGGCCGGCACTCCGGTCGCCGACATGTTTCCGAGCCTGCGCGGGCGCGTCGGGCTCGCCTTCACCGAGCCTTCGGCCAAGGCGCTCGCCGGCTGCGATGTCGTATTCTTCGCCACGCCGAACGGCGTGGCCATGGGGCAGGCCAGGGAGCTGCTCGAGGCAGGCGCCCGCGTCATCGATCTTTCCGCCGATTTCAGGCTCCAGGATCTGGCGGAGTGGGAGCGCTGGTACAAGACCCGGCATGCCGCGCCGGAGCTCGTCGCCGAGGCGGTCTATGGACTTTGCGAGGTGAACCGCGAGCGGATCCGGGAGGCGCGGCTGATTGCGAACCCGGGGTGCTATCCGACCTCCGTGCAGCTTGGCTTCCTGCCGCTCGTCGAGGCGGGGATCGTGGACACCGACAGCCTCATCGCGGATGCGAAGTCCGGCGTGAGCGGCGCAGGCCGGAAGGCCGAGCTTCACCTCGCCTTCGCCGAGGCCTCGGACAACTTCAAGGCCTACGGCGTGCCGGGTCACCGGCATTGGCCCGAAATCCGCCAGGGGCTTCGCCAGGCGGCCGGCCGCGACATCGGACTCGTTTTCACCCCCCATTTGCTGCCCCTGATCCGCGGCATCCACGCCACGCTTTATGCGCGCGTCACCCGGGAAACGGATCTGCAGGCGCTCTTCGAGGCCCGTTACCGGGACGAGCCGTTCGTCGACGTGCTGCCCACCGGCGCTCACCCGGACACCCGCTCGGTGCGTGCCTCCAACATGTGCCGTATTGCCGTGCACCGGCCGCCGCAGCGTGCGACGGGCACCGACATGGTGGTCGTCCTGTCGGTCATCGACAATCTGGTCAAGGGCGCGGCCGGGCAGGCCGTCCAGAACATGAACATCATGTTCGGCCTGCCGGAAACGACCGGGCTCTTGCATGTACCCGTGGTTCCTTGAGCTCATGGCGAGCGCGCGCCGGCTTTGCTGGGAGAAATGACGGACTAACCGATGGCGACCCGCCTGAGGAAGTGGCGACAGCGGTTCGGCATCAATGCGCCCCGCGTGGCGGTGCACTCGCATGTTCCCTGGTACTGGCGGTGGGTCGCGCTCGCGGTGCTCCTCGGCGTCTCGGCCGCTTCGGCGGCGTGGATCTACGATGCCGGGCGGCGCTTTGCCGGCTTCGACCGCAGCGAGGCGCTGTTCGAGCTGGGCGAGCTTCGCCAGTCCCTCGAGCAGACGCGCGCCGAGCTGGAGCGGCTGCGGGCGTCGGCGAATGCGGCCGAGAGCCGGGTGGCGATCGAGCGAACGGCGCATCAGAAGCTCGCGCAGGACCTCCGGGTGCTCGAGCAGGAGAACGCCCGGCTGCGCGAGGAGCTCGCCACCTTCGAAAGCATCATTTCCTCCGAGGCGCGCAATGTCCAGTCGATCTCGGTGTACCGCTTCAGCGTCGAGCCCGACGTGCTGCCCGGCGAGTACCGCTACCGCCTGCTCCTGCTCACGCCGACCACGCGCAAAGCAAGGGATTTCGAGGGCCGCCTCGAGCTCGTGGTGAACCTGACGGAGGGGGAGCGCAGTGCTATGATGAGCTTCCCGGAGCAAGGGGATGCGGGAGCGGCGGCCTTCAAGCTGGCGTTCAGGTATTTCCGGAGAGTCGAGGGGACTTTCCGGGTGAACCCCAAGGCGAAGGTCGAAAGCGTGCAGGTCCGCATCTACGAGAAGGGCGGGTCGCAGCCGAGCACGACGCACTCTGTGACCCTCGGATAGCCGGCTTGGGCAGGGAGGGACCATGTTCAGCAAGAGCAGCAAGCCGCAGAACCGCATCGACTGCCTCATCGGGGCGACGACCCGCATCGAGGGCAACATCATCTTTACGGGCGGGTTGCGCATCGACGGGCTCGTGCGCGGCAACGTGGCGTGTGCCGCGGACCAGCCGGGCACCCTCGTGGTGTCCGCCGAGGCCCGCATCGACGGCGAGGTGCAGGCGGCCCATATCGTGGTCAACGGGACCATCAACGGGCCCGTGCACGCCACGGAAAGCCTCGAACTCCAGGCGAGTTCCCGGGTCAAAGGCGATGTCCACTACAAGAGCATCGAAATCCAGCAGGGCGCCGTAGTGGAGGGCCGGCTGGTTCATCGCGGTGCCGAGGCGAAGGGCGTCGAGCTCAAGCTCGCCTCTGGAGGATGAGCAGCAAGAGGATTGGCAGCAGTCAACACGTTTAGGAGCCATGCAATGGATGCAGTAACCGAGATGCCGGCCCCGCTCAACTTCAGCGACAGCGCGGCCAACAAGGTGAAGCAGCTGATCGAGGAAGAGGGCAACCCCGAGCTCAAGCTGCGCGTTTTCGTCACCGGCGGCGGCTGCTCGGGCTTCCAGTACGGGTTCACCTTCGACGAGGTCCAGAACGACGATGACGCCACGATGGAGAAAAACGGCGTCACCCTCCTCATCGACCCGATGAGCTACCAGTACCTCGCGGGCGCCGAGATCGACTACCAGGAAGGCCTCGAGGGCGCGCAGTTCGTCATCAAGAACCCCAACGCGCAGAGCACCTGCGGTTGCGGTTCTTCGTTCTCGGCCTAGAGTCCCTTTTCCCTGCGGCCGTGTAGATGGCGTCGGGCACGCGCTCCGCGCCGCTGCGCGCCGCGTTGCTACCGCACCCTGCGACCGGGGACACGCCGGTCCGCGCCATTACCGTCCATGTGCAGCGCACCGAAGACGCTCTGTCGATCGTCTATTGCGTAACGGCCACGCTCGCCCGGCTGCGTGTGCCTGCCGCCGGCGAAGTCCGTCCCGGCCACGAGTTGTGGCGCCACACCTGCTTCGAGCTTTTCGTCGCAGGACGCCTGCCGGCTTACCGCGAGTTCAACTTCTCGCCTTCAGGGGAATGGGCAGCATGCGCCTTCTCGGGCTATCGCCAGGCAACGCCGTTCTTCGATGGCGTCCTGACGGGCATCCCGACACCGGAGATCACGGTAGAGACGCTCGCCGATGAGAACCTCGAGCTCCGCGCACGCGTGCCGGGGCAGGCGCTTGCCTCCACGGACGATGGCGGCGCGCTCAGGATCGGCGTCTCCGCGGTGATCGAGGATCAGGCGGAGCGGCTCACCTATTGGGCGCTGCGCCATCCTCGGGCCGAGCCCGATTTCCATCACCCCGACTCATTCGTTCTCGAGCTCGATGAAGTTCGGCATTGATCGTCTGGTCGGGGATGCAGCGCTTCGCCGGCCGCTCGCCGGCCGCCGTGTCGCCCTGCTGGCTCATCCGGCCTCGGTGACCGCGTCGCTGCAGCACTCGCTGGACGCGCTCGCGGCGCTCGGGGAAGTGCACCTCGTCGCGGCGTTCGGCCCGCAGCACGGGCTGCGCGGCGACAAGCAGGACAACATGATCGAGTCGGACGACTTCGTCGATCCCCTGCGAGGCATCCCGGTCTACAGCCTCTACGGCTCCGTGCGCCGCCCGACCCCCCGGATGATGGACGCGTTCGACGTGCTCCTCGTCGATCTCCAGGATTTGGGGTGCCGGGTCTACACGTTCATCACCACCTTGCGCTACGTGCTCGAGGCGGCGGCGGCGAGAGGCAAGTCCGTCTGGGTCCTGGATCGCCCCAACCCGGCGGGACGGCCGGTCGAAGGCCTGCGCCTGCGCGCGGGGTGGGAAAGCTTCGTGGGCGCGGGCCCCCTCCCCATGCGGCATGGGCTGACGCTCGGCGAGCTCGCGTTCTGGTTCGTGCGGACCCTCAAGCTCGACCTGGAATGCCAGGTGATCGCATTGGAGGGCTGGAGCCCGGCCGGCGCGCCGGGTTTCGGCTGGCCCCTCGGCGAGCGAAGCTGGGTGAATCCGAGCCCGAATGCGCCCAACCTCGGCATGGCGCGCTGCTATCCCGGCACGGTCTTCTTCGAGGGAACGACGCTCTCCGAGGGGCGCGGCACGACGCGGCCGCTCGAGCTGTTCGGCGCGCCCGATGTCGATGCGGCCGCCCTCCTCGCGAAAATGCACGCGCTCGCGCCCGCGTGGCTCGCCGGGTGCCGCCTGCGCGAATGCTGGTTCGAGCCGACGTTCCACAAGCATGCCGGCCGCCTCTGCAACGGCCTCCAGGTGCATGTCGACGATCCGTCATACGATCCTGCCGCCTTCCGGCCGTGGCGGCTTGCGGCGCTCGCGTTGAAGGCCTTGCGGCTCCTGCAGCCCGACTATCCCCTGTGGCGGGATTTCACTTACGAGTACGAGGCGGACCGGCGCCCGATCGACGTCATCAACGGCTCGCCGCTTCTACGCGAGTGGGTCGACGATCCGCATGCGACGCCTGCGGATCTGGAGGCGCTCCTCAGCGTAGACGAGACGGCCTGGGAAGAGGAGCGCGAGGCCGTGTTGTTCTACCGCTGATTTACTCGAGCAGCGCGAGAGTGCCTGCTTATTCGAGCAGCGCGAGCGTTCCGTTGGCGAGCAGATCCAGGCGCGCGAGCAGCGGCTCGGCATGCTGGTGGAAGGCCGCGAGCTCGTGGGGCGGCACGGGCCGAGCCGCCGGCATCGCGATGGAGAACGGATTGCGCGGCGTGCCCGCCACGCGGAACTCGTAGTGCAGGTGGGGGCCGGTGGCCCAGCCCGTGCTGCCCACGGCACCGATCGTGTCATTCTGCTCCACACGCTCGCCGCGCTTCACGGAGATGCGGCTGAGGTGGGCGTAGACGGTCGAATACTTCCCGTGGTGGCGGATGATGACGACGTTGCCGTAGCCGCCCTTGCGGCCGGCGAACTCCACGACGCCTTCCCCGACCGCGCGAACGCGCGTTCCGGTCGGCGCCGCGTAATCGATCCCCTTGTGCTCGCGCCATACGCGAGCGATGGGGTGCCGGCGCATTCCGAACCCCGAGCTCACGCGGGAGAACTCGAGCGGCGAGCGGAGAAACGCTTTCTGAAGGCTCTTCCCTTCGGGCGTGTAATAGTGCTTTCCGTAGATGACCGCGCGGTACGTGTCGCCGTCGTTGGTGAACTCGGCCGCGAGGACGCGTCCCGCGCGCACGGGCACGCCGCCGAAGTGGTGCTCTTCGTACGCCACCGCAAACCGGTCGCCCTGCCGGAGGTCCCGGTAGAAGTCGATGTCGCCGCCGAAAATGTCGCCGATCTGCATGGCGATGGCATCCGGAATGCCGAGGGCGTCGGTCGCTGCAAAGAGCGAGCTCTGGATGACGCCCTGCTTCATCACGATGCGAGGCTGCAGCGGAGAGCGGATCTCGTTCACGGCGTAGCCGTCCCCCTCCGGCAGGATCTGCACGAGCTTGTCGCCGTCTTTGCCGCGCGTGGCGAGGAAGCTCACCGAGCGCGGCATTCCGGCCTCGGACACTTCCGCGCGGACGAAGGCTCCGGGGCGCAGGGCGTGCAATGGGCGCTCGCGTGAAAGCTTCCGGATCTCGGTCTCGGCGATGCCCAGGCGCCCGAGGAAGGCCGCGACCGTGTCGCCCCGCTGAAACCGCTCTTCGCGAATGTAGGTCTCCGGCGAGGGGAGGACCTGATCCTCGGTGATCGGCATGGGCTCGACCGAAGCGGTGCGCAGCAGCAGGGCTTCGGCATGCGGATCGGGCGCCATGGTGGCGAACGCGACGAGCCCGCAGGCCGCAAGCCCCAGCACCGCGACACCGCGCATCAGCCAGCCTCGGAAGCTCATGAATCCCGCTAGAATGTGCTTGATTTGAATCGCAAAAACATGAAGCCGGCCGAGTCTAGCAAAGATCCCTGGAGCGGCAAATCCGGTCTGTCACCCATCCGGCAGGCCATTGAGACCATTCGTCGGCACCGGAAGTCGTTCAGAAAGCAGCCGCGCTGAGATGGCCCGCGTTCCGACCTACGAAGTCTACGCGATCAAGTACGCCCATCATCCGCGGCGCGCCTCGGAGAATTTCGTCGGCGGCGATCCTCACGACGGTCCCATGCCGCTCGACTATTTCGTGTGGCTGATCCGGGGCCCGGGGCGGGAGGTCGTCGTGGACACCGGCTTCTCGGCCGCGGTGGCCGCCCGCCGGGGCCGGCAGCACCTGCGCTGTCCGACGCAGGGACTCGGCCTGCTCGGCGTGCAGGCCGACACCGTAGCCGACGTCGTGATTACCCACCTGCACTACGACCACGTCGGCAATTTCGAGCGCTTTCCGCGCGCGCGCTTCCATCTCCAGGACCTCGAGATGCGCTACGCCACCGGGCGCCACATGGCCGAGGCCCGGCACGGCGGGGCCTACGATGTGGAAGACGTCGTCGGCATGGTGCGCCACGCGTACGCGGGGCGCCTTTGCTTCCATGACGGCGATGCGGAGCTATTCCCGGGCATTTCGCTCCACCTCGTCGGCGGCCATACGATGGGCCTTCAGGTCGTGCGCGTGAGCACCCGCCGCGGCTGGGTCGTGCTCGCCTCAGATGCGACCCACCTCTACGCCAACATGGAGACGAGCCGCCCTTATCCGATCGTCTGGTCGCTCGACGAGATGTTCGCCGGGTTCCGCCGGCTGCGAGCGCTGGCCGACTCGCCCGCGCACATCATTCCCGGGCACGACCCGCTCGTCCTCGAGCGCTACCCGGCGCCCGCGCCGGCGCTCGCCGGCATCGCAGCCCGCCTCGACTAGAGGAAGCTTGATGAACTTCGATTTCGACGAGCTCGTCGATCGCCGCGGCACCTGGAGCACGCGCTGGGACCGCTACGCCGGCAAAGACGTCATCCCGCTCTGGGTCGCCGACGCCGACTTCCGCGCCCCGCCGGCGGTGCTGCGGGCGATGGCAGCGCGCATCGAGCACGGCATCCTCGGCTATACCGCGCCGCCCGCCGAGCTGCGGGACGCGATCGTGGAGCGGCTGCGACGGCTCTACGGCTGGCAGGTGCAGCCGGAGTGGGTCGTCTTCCTGCCGGGCGTGGTGCCCGGCCTTCACCATGCCGTGCGCACGCTCACCGCGCCGGGTGACGCAGTGCTCGTTCCCACGCCCGTCTACCAGCACCTTTCCCAGGCGGTCGATGCCGCCGGCCGGCGGCGCCTCGACGTGCCGCTCGTGCTGCGGGAGGGGCGCTGGATTCTCGATCTCGAGGCGCTTCGCGCGCACGCAGGCGCCCGCCCGAGGATGCTGATGCTCTGCAATCCGCAGAACCCCGGCGGCACCGTCTTCGACGCCAAGGAGCTGCAGGAGATCGCGGCGCAGTCGGGCGAGGCCCTGATCGTCTCGGACGAGATCCACTGCGACCTCGTGCTGGAGCCCGGGAAAGCGCACGTGCCGATCGCGAGCCTGGACCGGACGATCGGGCGGCGCTGCGTCACGCTGATGTCACCCAACAAGGCCTTCAACTTCCCGGGCGACGGCTGCGCCTGGGCGGTCATCGAGGACGAGCGCCTGCGGGCCGCCTTCGCCGCCGACCTCGAGCGGCACATCCTGCCGATGCCTTCCGTGCTCGGGTACGCGGGCGCCCTCGCCGCGCTGCAGGAGGGCGGCGAATGGCTTGCCGCGCTCATCGCCTACCTCCGGGCGAACCGCGATCTGGTGGAGCGCGCCGTCGCCTCGATGCCGGGCCTTCGCATGGCGCACGTCGAGGCCACGTATCTCGCCTGGATCGACTGCTCGGAAGCTGCGATGGCCGATCCGCACGCGCATTTCCTTGCACGAGGGGTGGCGCTATCGCCGGGTTCCCAGTTCGGCGACCGTCGCTTCGTCCGCCTGAACTTCGGCACGCAGCGCTCGCGTCTCGTCAGCGCCCTCGAGCGCATGGGCGCCGGGCCCGGCCGGCGCTAGGCGACGGGGTGGCCCGTGCGGCGGCCCTGCAGGTCGAGCGCTGCCAGCAGCACCTCGTCGAGGTGACGGTCCCTCACGCCAAGCTCGTGCATGTGCGCCAGCGTGAAGCTGAGGTAGTCGACGTTGCGGCCGCGTTCGCCGCAGCCGTTCGCCACGAGCGCGGCGGTGCGCTCGACCGTCAGGTCGCCGGCGAACTGGCGGTGGGTGGGATCGGCCACGAAGGCGAGCGCCCGCACGTTCCGGCCGTCGCGCACGCTCACCCGGACGAACCGCGGCCGGTAGACGCGGTTTCGCATTTCGCGCAGCCAGAGATTGCGCAGCACGCGGGGCGCCTGCGCCTTCGGCACGCGGAAAGCCATGCCCCAGCAGGAGCCTCCCTGACACAATCCCATGACGAGGCCAGGCTCGCTCGGCGTTCCCCGGTAGCGGTGGGAGTACACGCAGAGCGAGCGGTGATAGCCGTGCACTCGCCCGGCCGATTTCTCGCTGCAGCGAAAGCCCGGCGACCACATGAGAGAGCCATAGCCGAAGATCCACAGGTCGCCGCGCGGGGCGAGCGCCAGAAACTCGTGCAGCGTCATGCCATGCAGCCGCTCATGCGGCACGAATTATGCGGATTTTTCCGGTAGAGTCATTGCCTGCCATGGAGAAGCGCGCCTTTGCTAGTCTTGTCGTTGCCCTGCTGCTGCTCGCGGCCTTCCCGTCCGCCGCGCAGCCGCTCAAGCCGTGGACCGGAGGGGCGACGCCGGCGCTCGCGCTGACCGATCTCGACGGCGCCACTCACGATCTTGCCTCGTACCGCGGCAAAGTCGTGCTCGTCAACTTCTGGGCGACCTGGTGCGGGCCCTGCCGCGCCGAGATGCCGAGCATGGAGCGCCTGAGCCACGCGCTCGAGGGACGCCCCTTCGCCGTGCTGGCAGTGAACGTCGGCGAAAGCGAGCGCAAGGCGCGCGAGTTCGCGGAAAAGCTGCCCGTGACGTTCACCATCCTGCTCGACCGCGACATGCGCCTCGCGCGAGCCTGGAGCGCACGAGTGCTGCCGGCGAGCTACGTGATCGGACCGGACGGCGCCATCCGCTACAGTCACTTCGGCGATCTCGACTGGGCGAGCCCGTCGGTGCTCGCGCTGCTCGAGCGCCTGCTTCCGGCCCCCTCGAGCGGCACGCGTGCCGCGCTCGACTAGCGCCCGAGGCGCGGCCGCGGCGTTCGCCGTGCTCGTCGCCCTTGCGGCGCAGGCGCAGGAGCCCGAGCGGGCGCCGTTCGTCACCACGCCCGAGGAAGTGGCGGCCGAGATGCTGAGGTTCGCCGGCGTCGGGCCCGGCGACACCGTGGCGGACCTCGGCTCGGGCGACGGCCGGATTGTCATCGCCGCCGCGCGCGATTTCGGCGCGCAGGCGATCGGCATCGAGATCGACCCGAGGCTCGTGGCGCTGGCGCGGGCGCGGGCGAGGGCGGCCGGCGTCGAAGGACGCGCGAGGTTCGTGGAAGGCGATGTCCTGCTTGCGGATTTCGCGGACGCCAGCGTGGTGACCGTCTATCTCCTGCCGTCGCTCATCGACCGGCTGCAGCCGCGCCTGCTCGGCGAGCTTGCGCCCGGCACGCGCATCGTTTCCCACGCGTTCGCGATGAAGGGATGGCGGCCCGACCGCTCGCATACGGTGCGGCTGTCTCAAGCGCACCGGGGACAGGGCGAGGCGAGCACCCTTCACCTCTGGATCGTGCCGACCGACGTGCGCGGCATCTGGCAGGCAGAAGTCGAGGCCGGCAGCGCCGGCCGGACGGGCGCATGGCGGCTCGTCGTACACCAGAATTTCCAGGCGATCGACGTAGAGGCGAGCCGGGGGGGCGCGCCGATTCCTGTGCGCGGCGCCCGCCTCGAGGGGCGCACCGTGCGCTGGGAAGCCGACGGCGCGAGCTTCGAGGGTGAAGCGCGCGACGGGCGGATCGCCGGGCACCTGATCGACGCTACGGGCCGCCGCCCGATTCGCTTCTCGCGCCTGCGCTAGAGGACCTTCCCGGGGTTCATCAGACCGCGGGGATCGAGCGCGTGCTTGATGGCGCGCATGAGCTCCATCTCCACTTCGCTCTTGTGCGAGAGGATCGCCTCGCGCTTGAGCTGGCCGAGGCCATGCTCGGCCGAGATCGAGCCTCCGAGCTCGGCGATCACCTCGTAGACGATGCCGCTCACCTCGTCGCGTCGCTGGTACAGCGCCTCGGGGCCGACGTTGTAGTGAAGGTTTCCATCGCCGACGTGCCCGAACACATAGGGCTCGGCCCCGGGACAGCGCGCGGCGAGCAGGGCGCCGGCGCGCTCGATGAACTCGGGGATCTTCGAGACGGCGACGGAGATGTCGTGCTTGACGTTGTAGAACTGCGCCTCGGGGATCGTCTCGCGAATCCGCCAGAGGGCGCGCGCCTGGCTCTCACTCTGTGCGAGCGCGGCGTCGCGCACGATGCCCCGCTCGGCGCACGCGAGAAGCGCTTCTTCCGCGCGCGTGCGCAGTGCCTGCGTGTCGCCGCTGTCGGCGAGCTCGCAGAGCACGTACCACGGATGCGGGGCGCCAAGCGGGTCCCGCGTCTCGGGGGCATGACGCAGCACAGCCTCCAGGCAGCGTCGCGAGAGGAGCTCGAAGGCGCTCGGGCGCTCGCCGAGAAGCTCGCGCATGGCGGCGAGGAGCTCGACCGCCCGCCGCGGATCCTCGAGCGCGATCCACGCGCTCGCCGTGGCGCTCGGCCGCGGCCGCAGGCGCAGGACCGCCGCCGTGATGATGCCGAGCGTTCCCTCGGCGCCGATGAAGAGCTGCTTCAGGTCGTAGCCCGTGTTGTCCTTGCGCAGGCCGCGCAGGCCGTCCCAGACCCTGCCGTCGGGCAGGACGACCTCGAGCCCCAGAACCTGCTCGCGCGCCATGCCGTAGCGAAGGACGTTCACGCCGCCGGCGTTGGTCGAGAGATTGCCGCCGATCTGGCAGCTCCCTTCGGCCGCGAGAGAGAGCGGGAAAAGCCGACCGGCGCCGGCGGCTGCGTCCTGCACGGCCGCAAGCACGCACCCGGCCTCGACCGTGATGGTGTCGTTCAGGGGATCGAGTTCGCGGATCCGGTTCAGGCGCCCGAGCGAGACGACGACCTCCGGACGCGCGCCCGTGGGCACGGAGGCGCCGCAGAGCCCGGTATTGCCCCCCTGCGGCACGATGGCGACCCCTGCTTCGGCGCAGGCGAGGACGACGCGTCGCACCTCCTCGGTCGAGCCGGGACGCACCACGCAGAGCGCAGCGCCGGCATAGCGTTTGCGCCAGTCGGTGAGATAGGGTTTCATGTCCCCGGCGGCCGCGAGGACGTTGCCAGCGCCTAGAATGGCGGCCAGCCTCTCGATCAATTCCATCCGCAGGATTCTCTTATGGTCAGCCGTGCAAAGGAAGTCGCACCGAAGCGCTACCGCGAATCGGCAGGGCGCTATTTCGAAGAGTTCGAGGTCGGGGATGTCTACGAGCACCGCCCGGGCCGCACGCTGAGCGAGGCCGACAACACCTGGTTCTCGCTCCTCACGATGAATCAGCATCCGCTGCACATCGACGCCGCTTACGGCGGCGCCAGCGAGTTCGGGCGGCCGCTCGTCAACTCCTGCCTCACGCTCGCCATCGTGACCGGCATGAGCGTGGCCGACGTGAGCCAGAAGACCGTGGCCAACCTCGGCTGGGACAAGGTCCGCCTGACCGCGCCCGTGTTCGCCGGCGACACCATCTACGCCGAATCCGAGGTGATCGCCAAGCGCGAGTCCGCCTCGCGGCCGAACCATGGGATCGTCACCGTGCGCACGACGGGCAAGAAGGCCGACGGCACGGTGTTCATGACCTTCGAGCGTTCCGCGCTGATTCCGATGCGCGGCCACGCGGTCGATGACAAGCTGGATTACTAGCCTCCTGCTCGTCGGCGCCCTCGCCGCTTCGGCGGCCGCGGGCGCGCAGCCTGCATCTCCGTCGTCGAAGGCGTCGGCCCGCTCCTCCCCCCATGATTCCCTGGTCGTCGGCGCTTCGGTGTCCCTGACGGGCGCGCACGCCGACCTCGCCGCCGACTACGGCCGCGGGCTCGAGCACTGGGCCCAGGAGACGAATGCGGCCGGCGGCATCCTCGGCCGTCCGGTCGAGCTTCGCATCCTCGACGACGGCTCTTCGGCGCGACGCGCCGGCGAAGCGTATCGTCAGCTCATCGGGGCGCAGGCCGACGCGCTGATCGGCCCCTACGGCAGCGCGGCGACGCTGCTCGCCGCAGCCGAGGCGGAGGCGGCGCAGCGGGTGCTCGTGAACGGCGCCGGCTGGTCGCGCGAGATTCACCGGCGCAATCCCCGCTTCGTATTCCAGACGGCGGTGCCCTACGGCGCCTACGGCAACGTCATGAAGCTCGCGCAGGCGGCCGGCATCACGCGCGCCTTCCTGCTCCACCGCGACGACCCGGCTTCGAGGGAGATGGCCGCCGCGGCGCAGGCCGCGGCGCCCGAGGCCGGCGTTTCGGCGGGCGAGGCGCAGGCCTATCCGGCGAGCACGATCGATTTCACGCCGTACGTGCAGTCCGCGCGAGCCTCCGGCGCGCAGGCCTGGATCGCCTTCGGCAGCGTCGCGGACGCCGCCCAGATGATCAAGACGTTCAAGCGGCTGAAGTATGCGCCCGCGTTCTTCTTCGCGAGCGGCAGCGCCGATCGGCGGCTCCTGCGCCTCGTCGGCCAGGACGCCGAGCGCTCGCTCGGCGCCGTTCGCTATCACCCTGGCGCGCCGACGAGCGGAAACGACCGCTTCGTCCGCAGCTTCGAGGCGCGTTGGGGAACGGCGCCGACGCCGGCGGCTGCCGAGGGTTACGCGGCCGGAACGGTGCTCGCCGAAGCCTTGAGGCGCGCGGGAACGACGGATCCCGCGAGCCTGGCCGCCACGCTTTCCACGATGAGGACCGAGACCGTCCTTGGCGAGTATCGCGTGGATCCCGCTTCCGGCGCACAGCTCGCCACCGAGCCGCTCGTCACGCAGGTGCTCCGCGCGCAGTTCCCGATCGCCTGGCCGCCCGCGCTTCGCAAGGAGTCCTCCGTGCTGCCGTACCCGCTGCTTTCGTACCCTGAATGGGCCGAGCGAGAGTACTTCGAATAGATTCCACTTAGCAGGAGCCGTCATGCCGTTGAACCGCTCTTTCCTGTTCGCACCCGGAAACGTGCCGCGCCGCGTCGAAAAGGCGCTCGGCCTGCCGGCCGATGCGGTGATCCTCGATCTCGAGGACTCGGTCGCACCGTCCGACAAGCCGGCCGCCCGCAAGGCTATCGCCGAAGCGCTCGCCAAGCCGCGCGGGCCGCGCGGCTATGTCCGCGTCAACGCCGCTTCCACGCCCTTCTGCTACGCCGACCTCGTCGCGACGGTTCACAAGGGCGTCGACGGCGTGGTGCTGCCGAAGGTGGAAAGCGCGGCAGAGCTGCACGCGATCGACTGGCTCCTCACGAGCCTCGAGCGCGAGCGCGGGATCGCGGAAGGCTCGATCGACCTCATTCCCCAGATCGAGACCGCGGCGGGCGTGCAGCGCATGGAGCGCATCGTGCAGGCCGCGAGCCTGCGGACCTACAAGCCGCAGCCCTGGCGCGTCAAACGCGTGACGTTCGGGGCCGGGGACTATGCCAACGACCTCGGGCTCAGCCCCTCGGCCGACGAGCCGGAGCTCGCCGAAGCGCGCGCCCGCATCGTCATGGTGTCGCGCGCGGCCGGCCTGGAGAACCCGATCGACAGCCCCTGGTTCCACCTCAAGGACGCGGAAGGCTTCCGCCGGGCGCTCGAGCGCAGCCGGCGGGGCGGCTTCCAGGGACGCCTGTGCATCCATCCCGACCAGATCGGCCCCGTGAACGACGCGTACGTGCCGAGCGCGGAGGAGCTCGCGCAGGCGGAGCGGATCGTCGCCGCCTTCAAGGAGGCCGAGGCGAAGGGCGCGGCTGCGATTGTCGTCGACGGTCAGATGATCGACTACCCGATCGTCCATCGCGCACAGGCCGTTCTCGAAGCCATGCGCGACTTGAAGCGGTGAATCGAAGGTCTACGGCCGCGAAGCAGGCGGCGCCAAGGGTGCCGGCCGGCTTCCGGCCGATCCCCCGACTGAGCCCGTTCAACGCGCTCGTCGGGCCGCTCTATGCGCGGCGTCCGCGCGGCAAGCCGCTCGTCGTCGGATTGCGGATCGATAAGAAGCATCTGAACTCGCGCGGAATCTGCCACGGCGGCGTGCTCGCCACGCTGGCCGATCTTTCGCTCGGCTACGCGATGCACGCGCAGGCCGGCGGGAAGGGCGGCTTCGTCACCGCGCATCTCGATGTCGACTACGTCGGCGCCGCGCGTGCCGGGGACTGGATCGAATCGCGCGTCGACATCCAGCGCATCGGGACACGGCTCGCTTTTGCGAGCTGCTACCTCGTCGCCCTGGAGCGGCGCATCGTGCGAGCCAGCGCGATTTTCGCGCGCGCCGAGGGCGGATAGGCTCGATCCGTGCCGCGGGACGTCGTGCTCGTTCCGGGGCTCTGGATGCCCGTCGCCGGCTTCTGGCCGCTCGCCCGGCATCTGCGCCGCGCGGGATACATCCCCCACTGCTTCGATTACCGAGGGCGTGACTCGTTTGCGGCCAGCGTCAAGCAGCTCGAGCGCTATGCCCGGGCGCTCGGGCGGCCGGCGCACTTCGTGGGGCATAGCCTGGGCGGGGTCCTGGTCCTCGAGACCCTCGTCGCGCACCCGGATCTCCCGATCGGCTGCGCCGTGCTTCTCGGCGCGCCGGTCGACGGCTGCGAGACGGGCCGTCGCCTGGGCAGGACGCGTATCGGCCGCTGGATGATGGGGCGGAGCTTCGAGCGCTGGCAGGCCCGTACGGCCGAGTGGCCGCGGCCGGAGCCGCTGGGCGTCGTGGCGGGAACGTTGCCCCTTGGCCTGGGACGCATTCTCGGAGCGCTGCCCGAGCGGAACGATGGCGTGGTTTGCGTGTCCGAAACCGAGGTCCGGGGGATGGCCGACCGCGCGCTCGTCGCCGTCGGCCACAGCGGCCTGATATTTTCCCGGCGAGTCAACGCTCTGCTCGACCGGTTCCTCGCCGTGGGACGCTTTGGATGATCGGAAGATTCGTCGTCGTTTTCTGCGCCGTGCTCCTGCTCGCCGGCTGCGACTCGCTCGCGTATTACCGGCAGGCGATCGGCGGGCACTTCGGCGTCATGCAGGCCGCCCGCCCCCTGGACGACTGGCTCGCGGATCCCGCGACGCCCGAGACGCTCCGCGGACGGCTCGTGCTCGCAGGACGGATCCGGGAATTCGCCTCACGGGAGCTTGCGCTTCCGGAGAACGGCAGCTACCGCTCGTACGCCGAGCTCAAGCGGCCCTACGTCGTCTGGAACGTCTTCGCCGCGCCGCGCTTCTCGGTCAAGGCGCGCAAGGAATGCTTTCCCTTCACGGGCTGCGTGAGCTATCGCGGCTTCTTCTCCGAGGAGGAAGCGCGTCGCCATGCCGAAGCGCTCCGGATCCAGGGATTCGACGTGCACGTGGGCGGGGTTCCCGCCTATTCCACCCTCGGGTGGTTCGACGATCCGCTCCTCTCCACCTTCATCCGCTATCCCGATGCCCAGCTCGCGCGCCTGGTGTTCCATGAGCTCGCCCACCAGGTCGCGTACGCGCCGAGCGATACGAGCTTCAACGAGTCCTTCGCCGCGACGGTGGAGCAGGAAGGCGTGCGGCGCTGGCTCCGCGCGGAGGGCCGCATGGACGAGCTCGAGGCGTTCCTTGCGGCGCAGGCCCGGCGAAGGGACTTCGCCCGGCGGGTCAAGGAGACCCGCGCGAAGCTCGCGGAGATCTACGCCTCGGACCTGCCGCCAGCCGAAATGGCGCACGCCAAGGCAGCGGTCTACGAGACGTTGCGCGAAGCCTATCCGAAGGTCGTGCCTGCGGAGGCGAACAACGCCTTTCTTCTCTCCGTTTCCCTGTACACCGAGCACGTTCCGGCGTTCGAGCGCCTGCTGCGCGAGAGCGCTTCGCTTCCCGAGTTCTATGCGCAGGTGCGCGAGCTCGCGCGAAACGGCGGGCTGAAGCGCTTGAAGCCGCCGGGTCCCGCGGCCGCCCGGACGCCTTGAGGCCGCGTTGCTAGGAAAGCGGCAGGTCCACGACCTTGCGGTACGCCGGCCGGGCGCAAAGCCGCTCGAACCATTGCGTGAGGCCGGGCTGCCGCGGCCGCTCGATGGGCAGCCGCATCCAGAGCTGAACGTGGCAACCGAGGGGAATGTCCCCGATCGTGAAGCTTTCGCCCCCCAGATAAGCGCGCTTCTGGAGCGTCGCGTCGGGTACCGCGAGCAGCTCCACGCACTTCAGCCGCGCCTCGTCGATGGCCTTCATGTCGCGTTTCTCGGGCGGCGTTCGCACGAGGCCCCAGAAGACCGTGCGGAACGGCGCCTGAAAGCCGTAGGCCCATTCCATCCAGCGCTCCGCGTCCGCCCGGGCACGCGCGTCCTCGGGCCAGAGTGTGCCGGCGCCATGCCTCGCGGCAAGATAACGCACGATGGCGTGCGACTCCCACAGCACGAAGCCATCGTCCTCGAGGGTCGGCACGAGGCCGTTCGGGTTCAGGCGGCGGTACTCCGGCGTATTGACCACGCCGAACTGCATGCCGGCATCGATGCGCTCGTAGGCGAGCCCGAGCTCCTCCGCCGCCCACAGCACCTTCTTGACGTTGACCGAGTTCGGCCGACCCCAGATGCGCAGCATGCTCAGAACCCCACCGCCTGGCCGTCGCGTCGCGGATCGCTCGCGGCCACATAGCCGCCGTCGAGCTTCCAGATGAGCTGGCCGCTGCCGAACTGGTTGTAGTCGTCCACGGTCACGATCTGGTGCCCGCGCTGGCGCAGCGCTTCGAGCGTGGCGGCGGGGAAGGCGCCTTCCACGCTCACCTCCAGTCCCTGGAGGATGCGAAAGCGCGGCCCATCGCAGGCCGCCTGAGGGTTCTGCTCGTAGTCGGCGATGCGGACCATGACCTGCGCGTGGCCCTGCGGCTGCATCGTGCCGCCCATGACGCCGAAGCTCATGACCGGCTTGCGATCGCGGGTCACGAAGCCGGGGATGATGGTCTGGTAGGGGCGCTTCTTCGGCCCGACGCAGTTCGGATGCTTAGGGTCCATGACGAACGTGGCGCCGCGGTTCTGCAGGGAGATGCCGTCCACCACGACCCCCGAGCCGAAGCCCATGTAGTTCGACTGGATGTACGAAACCATCATGCCCGACGCATCGGCCGCGGTGAGGTACACGGTGCCGCCCTTCGGCGGCGTGCCGTGGCCGAAGTCCTGGGCGCGCTTCATGTCGATGAGATCGGCCCTGGACTTGAGGTAGCCGCGGTCGAGAAGCGCCTTTGGATCGATGTCCATGTAGTCGATATCGGCCACGTAGCGCCGCGCGTCGGCGAAGGCGAGCTTCATCGCCTCGATCTGCAGGTGCAGGCTGTCCGGGCCGTCGACCGGGTGCGAGCGCAGGTCGAAGTTCTCGAGGATGCCGAGCGCGATGAGCGCGACGATGCCGTGGCCGTTGGGCGGGATCTCGTGCAGCGTGTAGCCGCGGTAGTCCATCTCCAGGGTCTTCACCCAGTCGAGCCGGTTCGCCGCGAGGTCGGCGGCGCGGAGCGCGCCGCCCTGCTTGCGCGCATGTGCCTCGATCCGCTCGGCGATCTCGCCCCGGTAGAAGGCCTTGCCCTTGGTCGCGGCGATCAGCTCGAGAGCCTTTGCGAGTGCCGGGAATTTGAAGCGCTCGCCCGCACGCGGCGCCCGGCCGCCCGGCAGGAACGCCTTGGCGAAGCCCGGCTGCTCCTTGAGCTCGGGCACCTGGCGCTCCCACTGCAGGGCGATCGTCGGCGAGACGAGAAAGCCCTCGCGCGCGTAGCGGATGGCCGGCTCGAAAAGGCGCTTGAAAGGCAGCTTTCCCCACTTCGCGTGGAGCTCGGCCCAGGCGGCGACGCAGCCGGGCACCGTGACCGTGTCCCATCCGCGCAGGGGCATCGTGCTGCGGCCGGCGAAGTAATCGAGCGTCCATCCGGCCGGAGAGCGCCCGGAGGCGTTCAGTCCGTGGAGGCGCCGGCCGTCCCACACGATCGCATAGGCGTCGGAGCCGATGCCGTTCGACACCGGCTCGACGAGCGTGAGGGTGATGGCCGTGGCAAGGATGGCGTCGATGGCCGAGCCACCGGCCGCGATCATCTGCAGGCCCGCCTGCGCGGCGAGCGGCTGCGACGTCGCGACGGTGTTCGCCGCGAGCAGGGGCTTGCGCGGCCACGGGTAGGGGTTGCTCCAGGGAAACGGGGCGGTCATTCGAAAGCTCGGATTGTGGTTATTGGAGGTGCTCGAAATCGAGAACCAGCCGGCCCAGCACTTTACCTTCCTTCAGGTCCTGCAGCGCGCGGTTTGCCTGCTCGGCGGGCCTCGTTTCGACCGGCATGGGGCGGAGCTTGCGCTTCTTTGCCAGCGCGACCACTTCCTTCAGCTCCTGGAGATTGCCGACGTAGGAGCCGATGATGCCGATGGCGCGCTGGGCGATGGGCGGCAGCGGATGCGTGAGCTCGCCGCCGTAGAGCCCGCAGATCACGTACCGGCCGCCCTTGCGCAGCGCTGCCGTGCCGAGCGCTGCGGTCGCCGGCATGCCGACGAAATCGACCGCCGCGGCGAGATTGCCGCCAGCCGCTGCCTGCAGTTCGGCGAGCGCCTCGGGCGACCTGGTATTGACGGTCTTCCTGGCTCCCATGCGCTCCGCCGCGGCGAGCTTGGCGGGGTCGATGTCGCAGCCGATGATGTTGCGCACGCCCTTTGCGCGGAGCACCGAGATGCCGATGAGACCGAGGCCGCCGCAGCCGAGCACGGCGACCCAGTCGCGAGGTCCCGGCGCCGGCAGCTTGCCGATCGCGCTGTAGGCCGTGAGCGCCGAGCAGGCGAGCGTGGAGGCGAAGGCGTCGTCGATGCCGGTGGTGTCGATCAGGTACCGGGCATCCGGCACGACGAGATGCGTCGAATACGCGCCTGGGCGCGTCACGCCGAGGAAGCGCGCGCCACTCACGCAGTAGTTGTCCTGCCCGGCCTTGCACACGGCGCACCGGCCGCAGCCGATCCACGGATAGACGAGACGCTTCTGGCCGACCTTGACGCCCTTGGCCCGCGGTCCGAGCGCCTCCACCACGCCGAAGGGCTCGTGCCCGAGGGTGAAGGGCGGCACGCAGCCCCGCTCCCGCACGTAAAACCGCTTGCCGCCGCCAAGGTCGAAGTAGCCGTCCCAGATGTGGAGGTCCGAGTGGCAAACGCCCGCGCGCGTGACGCGCAGGAGGACTTCCGTGCCTTTCGGTGCAGGCGTCTCGTTCACCACGCGCTGCAGCGGCTTTCCGTGCTCGGCGATCTGGTAGGAGATCATGCTTTGGCAGCCTCGTTCAGGGCCTGGTCGATGTCCCAGAGAATGTCGTCGAGCGACTCGATGCCCACCGACATGCGGATCATGTCGGGGCTCACGCCGGCCTTGCGCTGCTCCTCGTCGCTCATCTGGCGGTGCGTGGTGGAGGCAGGATGGATGACCAGCGTCTTCGCGTCGCCGATGTTCGCGAGATGGCTCATGAATTGCGCCGCGTCGATGAAGCGCTCGCCCGCTCTCGCGCCTCCCTTGACGCCGAAGTTGAGGAGCCCCGAGGCGCCGTTCGGCAGGTACTTCTGCGCGAGCGCATGGTACTTGCTGCCCGGCAGCCCGGGGTAGTTCACCCACGCGACGCGCGGGTGGTCCTGCAGGAACCGGGCGACCGCGAGGGCGTTCTCGCAATGCCGGTCCATGCGCACGTGAAGGGTCTCGAGCCCCTGCAGAAGAAGCCAGGCGTTCATGGGCGAGAGCGCCGCGCCGAAGGTGCGCATCGTCTCCATGCGCGCCTTCATGGTGTAGCCGAAGTCGCCGAACGTCTCGTGGAAGATGACGCCGTGGTAGCCGGGCGAGGGCGTCGTGAATTCCGGAAAGCGGCCATTGCCCCAGTCGAACTTGCCCGACTCGACGATCACGCCGCCCATCGTCGTGCCGTGCCCGCCGATGTACTTCGTGGCCGAGTGCACGACGACGTCGGCGCCCCACTCGATCGGCCGCATCAGGTACGGCGACGGAACGGTGTTGTCCACGATGAGAGGGATGCCCGCGTCGTGCGCGATGTGCGCGAGCGCCTCGACGTCGACGATGTTGATGAGCGGATTGCCGAGGGTCTCGGCGTAGAGGAGCTTGGTGTTCGGGCGCAGCGCGCGCCGGAAGTTCTCCGGATCGTCCGGGTCGACGAAGGTGGTCTCGATGCCGAGCTTCTGAAGGTTCACCTGCAGCAGCGTGTGCGTGCCGCCATAGAGCGTCGAGGCGGACACGATGTGATCGCCGCTCGCGCACAGGGTCAGGATCGCGGTGACTTCCGCCGCCTGCCCGGTCGCCGTGGCGAGCGCCGCGCGCCCTCGCTCGAGCGCCGCCATGCGCTCCTCGAACACCGCGAGGGTCGGATTCGAGATGCGCGAATAGACGTTCCCGAACGTCTGGAGGTTGAAGAGGCTCGCGGCGTGCTCGGCGGAGTCGAAGACGAAGGAGGTCGTCTGGTAGATCGGCGCCGCCCGCGCGCCCGTGGCGGCGTCGGGAATCTGGCCCGCGTGCAGGCAAAGCGTCTCCAGCCCGAACTTTCGATCCGCCATCGCGTGATCGTAGCAGGATGCGGTGGCTGACTGCCCTCCTCGGGGCCGCCCTCAGGCCGGGGCGGACGGGACGATCCCTAGGCCGGGCGGGCGCCGCCGCTGGCGTGAGGCGGCTGCGGCTCGGCGGCCGCCTGGGCGTTGACCGAGCGCCGGTAGTGGGACGGCGGCACGCCGACCTGCTGCAGGAAGAAGCGCGTGAAGTTGCTTTGCGCGGAGAACCCGAGCTCCGCCGACACCTCGGCGATCTTGCCCTGTCCGCCGGCGAGGCGCGCGATGGCCGCTTCCACGCACAGCAGGTCGAGATAGGTGCGCGGCGAGAAGCCGGTGCACAGCTCGAACAGGTCGTAGAAGCGCGATCGCGAGAGCCCGACCTGGTTCGCCAGCCGGTCGATGTTCATGTCCTTGTTCGGGCGGGCGCGCAGGAGCTCGATGGCGCGCCGGATCCGGCTGTCCTCGAAGCGCGAGCCCTTCCAGAGGGATATCGGGCTCCTTCGCGCGAGATAGGCGTCGAGGATCGAGAGCAAAAGCTCCTGCAGCATGAACTCCAGCCGCTCGGGGGAGAGGAACTGGTCGTTGCGCGCCTCGATGGCGAGCGTGCTGGCGAGCTGCCGGATGCGCGGCGTCATGGCTTCCGTGGCGAGGGGAAACGGCTTGCCCTCGGCCGCCTCGAACACCGCGGGGAAGCTCGCGCGCAGCCACTCGGTGCTCGGGGAGAAGACGAGCGCGCGCTCGTAATCGAGCGCCACGTAGAGCTCGCCGGGATTGAGGAACCGGAGCTGGCCGGCTTCCCGGCGCAGGACCACGGCCGGGTCGGGGTGCGCCTCCACCGGATCGTCAGGCGCGAGATCGACCACCGCGAGACGGCCGAAGCGCCCCTCGAAGACTCTCAGCATGACGGCTTGCCCCCCCGGGTCAGTCCGTGGAGCGGACAGAATACCTCAGTAGGCGAGCCAGCGGGGGCGCTTCGCGGAGATGACCCCGGTGTTGACCCCGACCCAGTTCAGGCCCCCGAAAAGCCGCCCATGCTCGATCTTGACGCAGCGGTCCATCACCGCCAGGAGGCCCGCCGCGCGCGCCTTTTCCGCGGCCTCGGCGTTCCGGACCCCGAGCTGCTGCCAGAGCACGCGGGCGCCGATGGCGATCGCCGCCTCGGCCACCGGCATGACGTCGGCCGTCTTGCGGAAGACGTCGACCATGTCGACCTTCTCGGGGATGTCGGCGAGCGAGGGGTAGCACTTCTGCCCGAGGATTTCGCCGTACTTGGGGTTCACGGGGATGATGTGGTAGCCGTGCTCCAGCATGTATTTGGCGGCGAAGTAGCTCGGCCGGAACCAGTCGGCGGACAGTCCTACGACGGCGATCACGCGCGATTCGCGCAGGATGCGCCGCAGGGCGTTGATGTCGTCCATGCGGGCAATATACCTATAATTGCCCGGACAGTGACCGCGCGCCAACCTCATCCGCAGGTCCGGGCCCTTCTCGAGCGCGCCGCTCGCGCCCCGCTGCCTGCCTACCATACCGTGGCGCCCTTTGTCGCGCGGCGCATCTACCGGGATACGCGTGCCGCGCTCTCGCCGGCGGCGCAGCCGGTCGCGGAGGCGAGGCTCCTCGTCGCCGAAGGAACCGTCGCGCTGCGGGCCTACCGGCCCGCGGGCGTCGACCCGCAGGAGCGCCTGCCTGCGCTCGTGTATTTCCATGGCGGCGGCTGGACGATCGGCGACATCGACACGCACGATCCGCTCTGCCGGCAGCTCTCGAATGGCGCGCGCTGCGCCGTGTTCTCGGTCGACTATCGGCTCGCGCCCGAGTATCCGTTTCCCGCGGCGCTCGACGATTGCATCGTCGCCACTTCGTGGGTCGCCCGGCAGGCTGCCGAGCTCGCCATCGACGAGCGTCGCATCGCCGTAGGAGGCGACAGTGCCGGCGGCAATCTCGCTGCCGTGGTCGCCCTTCACGCCCGCGACCGCGGCGCACCGGCGCTCGCTTTCCAGCTCCTCATCTATCCCGCCACCGACCAGCGCTGCGGATTCGAGTCGCACCGGACGAACGGCGAGGGCTACCTCCTCACGCGCGAGGCCATCGAGTTCTTCCGCGGTTGCTATCTCCCCCGCCGCGAAGACTGGCAGGACTGGCGGGCATCGCCGCTGCTTGCAGGCAGTCTGGCGGGCCTGCCGGAAGCGCTCGTGCTGACCGCCGGATTCGACCCGTTGCGTGACGAAGGGCGCGCGTTCGCGGACCGGCTCGTCGCCGAGGGCGGCGCCGCCCAGTACGTCGAGTTCGAGGACATGGTGCACGGATTCATTCTCTTCGGCGGGGTGCTCGAGACCGCCAATGTTGCCGTGGCACGGTGCTGCGACGCGCTGAAGCGGGCATTCGCGCAGGTATCGAAAGGCAAGCCATGAAATCCGACCTCACGGTCCGCCACGGCGGCCGGATCCTCGCCGACGCGCTCGTGGCGCAAGGCGCCCGCATGGCGTTCGGCGTTCCGGGCGAGAGCTACCTGCCGCTTCTCGATGGCCTGCTCGACGTCAAGGATCGGCTCCGGCTCGTCGTCTGTCGCCAGGAAGGCGGCGCGTCCTACATGGCGGAGGCCTACGGCAAGCTCACGGGCGAGCCGGGCGTGCTCCTCGTCACTCGCGGCCCGGGCGCCACCAACGGGTCGGTCGGCGTGCACACGGCCTACCAGGATTCCACGCCGCTCGTCCTGCTGATCGGGCAGGTGGGCAACGACATGGTCGAGCGCGAGGCCTTCCAGGAAATCGACTACCGCCGCATGTACGGGCAGATGGCGAAGTGGGTGGCGCAGATCGACCGGGTCGAGCGCATTCCCGAGTACGTGAGCCATGCCTTTCATACGGCGATGGCCGGCCGCCCGGGTCCCGTGGTGCTCGCGCTGCCGGAAGACACGCTGTTCGCGGAGGCGGCCGTTGCGGACGTGGAGCGCCACCACGTCGTGCGCGCCGCGCCGGCGCCGGCCGACATGGCGCGGCTCGCGGAGCGCCTGCGCAAGGCCGAGCGCCCGTTCGTCATCGTCGGCGGCGGGGGCTGGACCCGGGAGGCCACGCAGAGCTTTCGCGTCTGGGCGGAGGCGCAGGGGCTGCCGGTGGGGGCCGCGTTTCGCTGCCAGGACCTCTTCGATAACCGCAGTCCGAGCTACGCCGGCGACGTAGGCATCGGCATCAATCCCGCGCTCGCGCGGCGCATCAAGGACGCCGATGTGCTGCTCGC
Source organism: uncultured Enterobacteriaceae bacterium (assembly GCA_964461055.1). GTDB lineage: Bacteria > Pseudomonadota > Gammaproteobacteria > Burkholderiales > SG8-39 > SCGC-AG-212-J23. The sequence continues at coordinate 79,375 of CAYWSG010000001.1, forward strand.
CATCGGTCCGCGCCTGGGAGAGATGACCACGAGCGGCTACACCCTGCTCGAGGTCCCGCAGCCCCGCCAGGCGCTCATCCACGTCCATGCCGGCCCGGAAGAGATCGGCCGCGTCTACCGTCCCGCACTCGCCATCAATTCCGGCTATCCGCAGTTCGTCGAGGCGCTCTCGTCGCTCCAGGTCGCGAATCCCGCCTGGAAGGAATCCACCCGGGCCGCCCATGCCGAGTACCTCGAATGGATCAAGCCGCGGCCGATGCCGGGCGCTTTGCAATATGGGGAAGTGATCCGCTGGCTGAGCGAGCACCTGCCCGAGGACGCCATCGTGACGGGCGGCGCGGGCAACTTCGCGAGCTGGCTGCACCGGCACTTCCAGTACAAGGGCTTCCGGACGCAGCTCGGCCCCACCAACGGCTCGATGGGCTATGGCTTTCCGTCCGCCATAGCGGCCAAGCTCGCCGCGCCCGAGCGCACGGTTCTCGCTGTCTGCGGCGACGGCGACTTCCTCATGAACGGTCAGGAGCTTGCCACGGCGGTGGCGCACGGCGCTGCGTTCGTGGCGCTCGTGGTGAACAACGGCCTCTACGGCACGATCCGGATGCACCAGGAGCGCGAGTACCCGGGGCGGGTATTCGGCACGACGCTGCACAATCCCGACTTCGCCGCCTATGCCCGCGCGTTCGGGGCGCATGGCGAATCGGTGGAGCGGACCGAGGATTTCCCGGCGGCCTACGAGCGCGCCAGCCGGTCCGGAAAGCCCGCGCTCATCGAGCTTCGCATCGACCCGGAGGCCATCACGCCGTCGACGACCCTGTCGGCCCTGCGGCAGAACGCCCTCAGGGCCGCAGGCAAGGCCGGTCCGTCAAGGCCCGGCAGCTGACCGAAGCTAGGTGAGGGCGACGAAGTCCGGGTCGTCCTGGTGGGCGCGCTCGAACTTCAGGAACTCGTAGTAGCCGCAGCGCGGGCCGTCGGGGTACGCGCGGCACACCGAGGGCCGCGCCGGGTACACCGTGCAGCGGCGCTCCTTGCGGTCGAAGAGCATGCAGATGGTGTTGAAGTGCTGGTCCTTCTGGTGCCGGAGCAGGCGAACCTTCTCCTTCGGATCCCACTTCGTCAGCCGGTCCTCCGCCTGGGCATACGAGATGCCGAAGTGCTTCGCCAGCCGCTCGATGTCGCGCGTGGTGACTTCGATCTCGGGATAGCTGCAGCAGTAGCCGGGGCACTTCGCGCAGGAATAGCGCTTGACGGGAACGGGAAAGGGCTTGCGAGTGGTCATGGGGAGCCTCGAGAGGCGCGCATTGTACGCGCACTCCAGCGAACTTTCCGCCTCAGTGATGCAGGATCTTGGAGAGGAACTGCTGCGCGCGCTCGGAGCGCGGCGTGCCGAAGAACGCGTCGGTCGGCGCGTCCTCCACGATGCGCCCGCCGTCCATGAAGACCACGCGGTGCGCCACCTTGCGCGCGAACCCCATCTCGTGGGTGACGACCATCATCGTCATGCCTTCGCGTGCGAGCTCGACCATGACGTCGAGGACCTCGTTGATCATCTCCGGGTCGAGCGCCGAGGTCGGCTCGTCGAAGAGCATCGCCACGGGGTCCATGCAGAGCGCGCGGGCGATGGCGACGCGCTGCTGCTGGCCGCCGGAGAGCTGGCTCGGGTACTTGTCCTGGTGACCGAGCAGGCCGACCCGGTCGAGGAGCCCGCGCGCCTTCTCCGCCGCCGCCGCCTTGTCGCGGCGCAGGACCTTGACCTGGGCGAGGGTGAGGTTCTGAAGGACCGACATGTGGGGGAAAAGCTCGAAGTGCTGGAACACCATGCCGACCCTGGAGCGCAACCGGGGCAGGTCGGTGGCCGGGTCGCCCACCGACACCCCGTTCACGAGGATCTCGCCCCGCTGGAAAGGCTCGAGCGCATTGACGCACTTGATGAGGGTCGACTTGCCGCTCCCCGACGGGCCGCAGACGACGACCACCTCGCCCTTGGCGACCTCGGTGGAGCAGTCGTCGAGAACCCGGAAGCTGCCGTACCACTTGCTCACGTGCCGAAGGGCGATCATGGAGGCGACGGCTAGCGGGCGCGTTCGGCGACGAACCGCACCCGCCCGGCCACCGCGCCGAGGAGCGCGGCGCCGAACTCCGGGTTCTTGCGCACCAGCGCCAGGAAGACGGCGCGATTGATGGCAATCAGCGCGACATCCGTCTCGGCCGTGGCGCTCGCCGTGCGCGTCGACTGATCGAGGAGCGCCATCTCGCCGAAGATGCCCCCGGGGCCGACCTTCTGCACGGGCCGGCCCTGGATCGTCACGCTCACGCGGCCCTCGAGGACGACGTAGGCGAGCGCGCCGACCGAGCCTTCGCGAAAAAGGACCGTGCCGGCGTTGTGGCGCACCGTCGCCTGCGCACCGAGGCCTTTGGCGAGCGCGCTCAGCATGCTCTTGTCGAAGACCCTCGAGTCGCGCTCTTCCCGATCGGCGGCGGGTGCGGCGCCGCGCGCGCCGAGGCGCGCCAGCATGGCGCGAAGCCGCTCCACCATCATCCCGAGGAGCATGACGGCGAACTCGGGCTTCGCCTGGAGCGCCTTCTGGAATTCCCGCTCATCGAGCGCGATGACGCGGCACGCCGTGCGCGCCGTGGCCGTCGCCGTGCGCGGCGAGTCGCTGACCGCCGCCATCTCGCCGAAGATCTCGCCTGCCTTGACTGCGCCGAGGGGCTTGCCGTTGGCGCTGAGCGCCACGTCGCCCTCGATCAGCAAATACACCTTGTCGCGACGCAAAAAGCCGGCCTTTTCGTTCTCCTCGAAGAACCGCGTGCCCGCCGGCACGGCTTCGGGCTTTCCGCCGGCGCGGAAGAACTCGAGCGCCATGGCCGGGTCGTAGACGGACTTGGGCGGGGGAGGCGCCGTGCGCTGAGGTCCGGCCGGCTTGCTGAAGTCGAGATCGTCCATCCGCAGGCCGCATGATAGTGCCAGAATCGACTCATGGCGCAGCCTGTACGAACCGAACACGACCTGCTGGGCAGCCGCGCAGTCCCCGCAGACGCCTACTACGGCATCCACACCCTGCGCGCCCTGGAGAATTTCCGCATCACCGGCACGGCGATCTCCATCTATCCGGAGCTTGTCGTCGCGCTCGCCTGCATCAAGGAGGCGGCCGCCGTGGCGAACTGCGAGCTCGGCCTCCTCGACGCGCGCCTCGCGGGCGCGATCCGGCGCGCCTGCGAGGAGGTGCGCGGCGGTCGGCTGCTGGATCAGTTCGTGGTCGACGTCATTCAGGGCGGCGCAGGCACGTCGACCAACATGAACGCGAACGAGGTGCTCTGCAACCGCGCGCTCGAGCTCCTCGGACACGCGAAGGGCGACTACCAGGTGCTGCATCCGCTCGACCACCTGAACCTGTCGCAGAGCACGAACGACGTCTATCCCACGGCGATCCGGCTCGCGCTCAATTTCGACATCCGGCGCCTGCTCGCCGAGATGGCGGCGCTGCGCGCCGCCTTCGCGGCGAAGGCGGCGGAATTCGCGGACGTGCTCAAGGTCGGCCGCACCCAGCTGCAGGACGCCGTGCCGATGACGCTGGGGCAGGAGTTCTCCACGTATGCCGTCATGCTCGCCGAGGACGAGCAGCGGCTCTCCGAGGCGGCCACCCTCATCCGGGAGATCAACCTCGGGGCGACGGCGATCGGCACCGGCATCAACACGCACCCGGACTACCCGGCGCTCGTGACCCGGCGGCTTTCGGAGATCGCCGGCGTCGATCTCGTCCTCGCGCCGAACCTCGTCGAGGCGACGCAGGACGCGGGCGCGTTCGTGCAGCTCTCGGGCGTGCTGAAGCGCATCGCCGTGAAGCTCTCCAAGACCTGCCACGATCTGCGGCTGCTCTCGTCGGGCCCGCGGGCCGGCATCGGCGAGATCGTCCTGCCGGCCGTGCAGGCGGGCTCCTCCATCATGCCGGGCAAGGTGAATCCGGTCATTCCGGAGGTGGTCAACCAGATCGCCTTCGAGGTGATCGGCAACGACATCACGGTCACCATGGCGGCGGAGGCGGGCCAGCTCCAGCTGAACGCCTTCGAGCCCATCATCGCCCACAACCTCTTCCGGAGCCTTGCGTATCTCGCGGCCGGCTGCCGGACGCTCAACGAGCGCTGCGTGCAGGGCATCGTCGCCAACCGCGAGCGGGCCCGGCGCCTGCTGGACGAGTCCACGGCCCTGGTCACCGCGCTCAATCCCTATCTGGGCTACGCGGTCGCAAGCGAGATCGCGCAGGAAGCCCTCGCCACGGGCGTGCGCGTCTACGACCTGGTGCTCGCCCGCAAGCTGATGACGCGCGAGCAGCTCGACAGTATCCTGCGGCCCGAGATGCTGACCCAGCCGCGTCTCGCCACCGTGACCAAGCCGGGAGATCGGCCATGAAGCCGGCAACGCCCATCTGGCAGCCCTCCGCGCAGGCGATCGAGGAGGCGCTCGTGACCCAGTTCGCCCGGCAGGTCGTGCGCAAGCACCGCCTGGAGGTGAACACCTACGCGGATTTCTACCGCTGGAGCGTGGACGAGCCCGCCGCGTTCTGGTCGGAAGTCTGGGATTTCTGCGGCGTCATGGCCTCGCGCAAGGGCTCGGCCGTTCTCGTCGACGGCGACAGGATGCCGGGGGCGCGCTGGTTTCCCGAGGCGCGGCTCAATTTCGCCGAGAACCTCCTGCGCCGCGGCGACCGCGGCGATGCGTACGTCCTGTGGGACGAGCAGGGCCCGCGCCGGCGGCTGAGCTATTCCGACCTGACGAGCGAGGTGTCGCGCGCGTCGCAGGCCCTGCAGGCGCTTGGCCTGCGCCCCGGCGAGCGCGCCGCCGCCTTCATTCCCAATCTGCCCGAGACCGCCGCTCTCGCGCTCGCGGCGCTCTCGCAGGGCATCGTATGGTCCTCCTGCTCTCCGGATTTCGGCGTCGAGGGCGTGCTCGAGCGCTTCGCGCAGATCGAGCCGAAAGTGCTCTTCTGCGCCGACGGCTACCGCTACAACGGCGAGTCGTACGACTCGCTCGCCAAGGTGGCGAGGATCGTCGAGCAGCTTCCCTCGGTCCGCCAGGTGGTCGTCGTGCCGCATCTCGATCCCGACGTGGACGTGGGCGACGTGCCGAAGGCGGTGCGCCTCGACGAATGGCTGCGCCGGTACACGCCCCGGCCGATCGAGTACCCGCAGCTGCCGTTCAACCATCCGCTCTTCATCCTCTTCACTTCCGGGACGACGGGCAAGCCGAAGTGCATCGTGCACGGCGCGGGCGGGACGCTCCTGCAGGCGCTCAAGATGTACAAGCTGCAGTTCGACATCCGTCCCGGCGACCGCTACTTCTTCTACTGCACCACGAACTGGGTGGTGTGGAACCTGCTTTTCTGCGCAACGGGGGCGGAGGCCACCGTCATGCTCTACGATGGGTCGCCATTCGCCCGCAACGCCCGGATCCTCCTCGACTACGCCGAGCAGGAACGCATCACGCATTTCGGCACCTCGGCCAAGTTCCTGGACAGCCTTGCCAAGCGCGGCCTGCGGCCGCGCGAGACGCACGATCTTTCGGCGATGCGCATGCTCCTCTCCACCGGCTCTCCGCTCGCCCCGGAGACGTACGACTACGTCTACGAGGCAATCCAGCCGAACGTGTGCCTCGCCTCCGTCTCGGGCGGCACCGACATCATGGGTGCCTTCGCCGATGCGAGCCCGGTGCTGCCCGTGTACCGCGGCGAGCTCCAGTCGCGCTCGCTCGGCATGGCCGTCGAGGTGTTCGACGAGCATGGCCAGCCGACCGTCAACGCCAAGGGCGAGCTCGTGTGCGTGAAGCCCTTCCCGTCGATGCCGCTCGGCTTCTGGAACGATTCGGGCGGCGCACGCTATCGGGCCGCCTACTTCGAGCGGTTTCCCAACGTCTGGTGCCATGGCGACTGGTCCGAGCTCACCGACCGCGGGACCATGATCATCTACGGCCGCTCGGACGCCACGCTCAATCCGGGCGGCGTTCGCATCGGCACGGCGGAAATCTACCGGGTCGTGGAGAGCATCGACGAGGTCGAGGAGTCGGTGGCGATCGGCCAGCAGTGGCCGCCCGAGGCGCCCACCGACAGCCGCGTGGTCCTCTTCGTGAAGCTGCGGCCGGGCTACGAGCTCGAGGCGCCTCTCGAGGAGCGGATCCGGCACGAGATCCGCCGCCGCGCCTCGCCGCGCCACGTTCCCTCGCGCATCGTGCAGGTCGCGGACATTCCGCGCACCAAGAACGGCAAGGTCGTCGAGCTCGCCGTGAAGGCGGTCGTGCACGGCATGCCGGTCGCCAACGTGGAGGCGCTCGCCAATCCGCAGGCGCTGGAGCTTTTCAAGGACCTGCCTGAGCTGCGCGAGTAGCGCATCCGCCGGGCGCCTCGCGCTGCTCGTCGGGCTGCTGCTTGGCGCAAGGCTCGCCTGGGCGCAGCCGCTTCCGGCGCTAGGCGTTGAGCCGCGCTTTACCGTCTCCGGCGTCTCTTCGGGCGGATTCATGGCCGTGCAGGTCCACGTGGCGCATGCCGCGACCGTGAAGGGTGCCGGCGTGATCGCGGGCGGCCCTTACTACTGCGCGCAGGGGAACCTTCGCATCGCGTACGAGAACTGCCTTCAACCAGGCGCGAGCGCGCCTCTGCCCTCGCTCGAGCGGCTGCGGGAGGCCATCGAGACGCTCGCCGAAGACCGCGCCATCGACCCGCCGGCGCACCTTCGGCAAGCGAGGGTCTGGCTTTTCCATGGCCGCAACGACGGCACGGTGGCCGCACCCGTGGTGCAGCGCCTGCGCGCCCTGTACGCCTCGTACGGCGCCGACGTGGCGCTGGTCGAGGACGTGCCCGCAGGACACGGCATGCCGACGGCGCGCGCGGGCAACGCGTGCGCGACGAGCGACTCGCCCTTTCTCAACGCGTGCGGCTTCGATGCCGCCGGCGCGCTGCTCGGCCATCTGCTCGGTCCGCTGCAGGCGCCGGCGGCGGGTCCGCCGCGGGGGCGCCTCGAGCGCTTCGACCAGAGCCTCTATGCCGGCGGTAGCGCGCCGGCCGTCAGCCTGGACGAGGAGGGCTTCGTCTACGTGCCGGAGGTCTGCAGGTCCCGACGGTGCGAGGTGCACGTCGCCTTTCACGGTTGCCGGCAGGGCGCCGGCGACATCGGCGAGCGCTTCGTCCGCGAGGCGGGCTACAACCCCTGGGCCGATGCCAACGGCATCGTCGTCCTCTATCCGCAGGCCATTGCGCGACGGGGCGTGCGCCTGGGCACGTGGAACTTCGTCTGGAATCCTCGCGGCTGCTGGGACTGGTGGGGCTACACCGGGGCGCAGTACCACACGAAGCGCGCCGCCCAGATCCGCGCGGTGATGGCCATGGTGCGCCGTCTCGCGGACGCCCCGTAGACGGCAAGCTCGCTAGTGCAGGGTCGCGTTGCGGCGCTCGAAGATGCCCTGCAGGAGCCGCAGCGAGCCGAGGCTGATGGCGTGGTGCGTCAGCGAGTGACCGAGATGCGCCACGATGTCGAGCGTGACCGGGACATTGAGGCCTGCGAGCACCCGCGCGGCGCGCTCGGCGTAGACCCGGGAGACGACCGAGTCGAACTCGCCGTGCACGAGGTGGATGCGCGAGGCGATGCGCGCGCCGCGCGAGGGCAGGCGCGCGTAGCGCGAGGAGAAGGCGACGACCGCGCCGGCGATGCCGGGCGTCTTCACCGCTTCCAGCGCGACGGTCCCGCCCTGCGAGAAGCCGATCAGCACCGTGCGGCTGGAAGGCACCTCGAAGCTCGTCTGCTCGCGACGAACGAGATCCTCCACGTCGGGCAGCACCGCCGCCACGCGCTCGCGGTGGTTGTCGGCGTTCAGCCCGCGCGTCGGATACCAGTCCTGCGCGGCGCCGCCGCGCGCGTCCGGATCGAAGCCGCTCGGCACGACGAGGGCTGCCCCCGGGAAGCGGGCCTGGAACGTGAACGCGATGGGGATCATGGACTGCGCGGTGGCGCCGCAGCCATGCAGGAAGACGAAAAGGCGATGCGGGCGGCGATGCTGCGGCGGCGCGAAGCGGTAAACGCGGCCGGAGGGCATGCGGGCCATTGTGGCCCTGCCCCCCGCGTCCTGTAAACAGGATTTCTGCCGACTTTCCTGCTGCGGTGCCGGAGCCTGCTTCCGCCGGCTATTTCCCGTTCTGCAATACGATGCAGGTGGTCGTCGCGTGGGCGTAGAGCTTGCCGTCGCGATCCTCCAGCCGGCCCTCCGCTGTAGCGATTCGACTACCGCCGTGAAGCACGCGGCCGATGGCGCGAAGCGGGCCGGTGCCTGCCGTGATGGCGCGCACGAGATTCGTCTTCGCCTCGAGCGTCGTATAGCCCACGCCGGCCGGCAGGCGGGACTGGACCGCGCAGCCCATGGCCGAGTCGAGCAGCGTCATGGCGAGGCCGCCGTGCACGACGCCGATCGGGTTGTAGTGCTGCTCGCCCGGCGTGCACTCGAAGACCGCATGGCCGCTCGCCACCTCGGCGAGCCGAAAGCCGAGCAGCTCGGCGATGGGCGGCGGTGGCAGCCGGCCCGCGACGAGGGCCTGCAGGAATTCGAGCCCCGAGAGCGAGCGTCCTGCTTCCGCGAGGGCGTGCGGGTCCTGCCACGAGATCGAAAGGGAGCGCATGGGTCAGTAGAGCGGTGCGGGAGCCGCAAGGGCCGATGCGGCGGGGGAGGCGATACCGGAGCGCCCGGCGATGAACGCCGTGGCGGCCTGGTTGATCGCGTCGTCGCCAAGGATCCGCGTGTGGCCGAGCCCGCTCGTGAGCAGCAGCCGCGCGCCCGGCCAGGCGCACGCCAGGCGAATGCCGTGGCGCACCGAAACGAGGCGGTCTGCGCGGTCGTGGATCACCAGCGCCTCGCCCGAGAGGCGCGGCCCGAGCCGCGCGGCATCGAGCTCCTCCCAGCGCACGCCATAGCGCTCCTCGATCGCCGCCTGCATGGAGCGGCGGACCGGCTCCGGCATCCAGTACCAGCGGGCGAAGCGACGCGAATAGCCGATGACGTCGGAAGGCGGGCTGATGAGCACCGCCCGTGCGGCCTTCAACCCGCGGGAAATGGCGAAGGCCGTCGCCGAGGCGCCGATCGAATGCGCGACCAGGCCGGCCAGCCGGCCCGACCGCGACGCCACTTCGGCGAGCACCTCGGCCATGTCCGGCAGGCCCGTCAGCCGGCCTTCCGACAGTCCGTGCGCCGGCTGGTCGAAGGCGACGACGCGAAAGCCTTCGGCGAGCAGCCGATGCACGAAAGGCCGCAGCTGGGCGGCATTGCCTCCCCAGCCGTGGACGAGCAGGACGGCAGGGGCCTCGCGCGACTTCCAGCCCCATTCCCATGTGGCGATGCTGCGGCCCTTGTGGAGGAGCGGCCGATGGCGCGCTTCGATGAGCTCGAGCGAAGCGCTCGCGTCGACAGCGCGCGGCGGCGTGAGGAAAAGCCGCTCGGCCCAGGCGCCGGCGAGCTCCGGGAAAAGCACCGCGGAGGCGGCGAAGCGAACGTTCGTGCTTATTTTCGGCAAGGCAAGGGCGCGGGGCATGGGAGCTCCTTTGTTCTAGCGGGTCTCGGGGGTGGCGGCCGGGCTCGGGCGCGCCGCGTGGCGCTCGAGGAGCGCATCGAGCGCGGCGAGGGCGCGCTGGCGCGCCTTGGGATAGCCGAGCAGCCGCCGATGATGGTGCACGACGAGCGCAATGCCGAAGAGCTCGAAGGCGATCTGCTCCGGGTCGGTGCCGGCGCCGAGCTGGCCTTCGTCCATCGCCTGGCGCACGGCGCGCTTGAGCACGTCGATCCAGGCACGCTGCCCGGCGGCGAGAAGGTCGCGCACCGGACCCGGCTTGTCGTCGAACTCGGTGGCTCCGCCGATCATGGGGCAGCCGCCGGGGAGGTCGGCCGACTGCGTCCAGTCCAGCCAGTTCACGAACATCGCGCGCAGCCTGGGAAGGCCGCGCGGCTCGGCCAGTGCCGGCTTCATGACCACGGCGACAAACTCGTCCTGTCCGTGCTGAAGCACCGCGAGGAGCAGCTCCTCGCGCGAGCCGAAGTGGGCGAAAAGTCCGGACTTCGACATGCCGATCGCGTCGGCCAGCGTGCCGATGGTGAGGCCCTCGAGGCCCGCGCGGCTGACCAGCCTAAGCGCTGCGTCGAGGATGGCGGCGCGGGTCTGCTCGCCTTTTGTCGCCGGAATGCGTGTCGCCGGAATGCGTGTCGCCGGA
>CAYWSG010000001.1:89707-113168 GCA_964461055.1 uncultured Enterobacteriaceae bacterium
TGTCGCCGGAATGCGTGTCGCCGGAATGCGTGTCGCCGGAGCACCCCTCTCGGGCGTGCGCTTCGCGGCGGTGCGCGTCGGCGTCCGGCTCATGGGCGGGCAAAATAGCACGGTCGTTCGCTTCAGGCAAGCCGAGCAGGCGCCGCAGGTGGGCGCCGGTGTGCGAGCCCGGGGTGCGCGCCACCGCCTCGGGCGTGCCGCTCGCGACGAGCCGGCCGCCGCCTTCGCCGCCCTCCGGCCCGAGGTCGAGCACCCAGTCCGCGGTCTTGACCACGTCGAGGTTGTGCTCGATCACGACGATGCTGTTCCCGGCGTCGCGCAGCCGGTAGAGCACGTTGAGGAGAAGCTGGATGTCGTGGAAGTGCAGGCCGGTGGTCGGCTCGTCCAGGATATAGAGCGTTCGTCCGGTATCCCGCTTGGAGAGCTCCAGGGCGAGCTTCACGCGCTGGGCTTCGCCCCCGGAGAGCGTGGTCGCCGACTGTCCGAGCCGGACGTAGCCGAGGCCGACGTCGATGAGCGTCTGCAGCCGCCGGGCGATGGCCGGCACGGCGGAAAAGAAGGCCGCCGCTTCCGCCGTCGTCATCTCGAGCACCTCGTGGATGTTCTTCCCGCGGTAGCGGATCTCGAGCGTCTCGCGGTTGTAGCGCTTGCCGTGGCAGACATCGCAGGCGACGTAGATGTCGGGCAGGAAATGCATTTCCACCTTCGTCACGCCGTCGCCCTGGCAGGCCTCGCAGCGCCCGCCCTTCACGTTGAAGGAGAAGCGCCCTGCGTCGTACCCGCGCCCGCGCGCCTCCGGCACGCCGGCGAAAAGCTCGCGGATCGGCGTGAAGAGGCCCGTGTAGGTCGCCGGATTGGAGCGCGGCGTGCGGCCGATGGGGCTCTGGTCCACGCTCACCACCTTGTCGAGGAGCTCGAGACCCTCGATGGCGTCGTGCGGCGCCGGATCGGCGGCCGACCGGTAGAGGTGCCGCGCCGTAGCGGCGTAGAGCGTGTCGTTCACGAGCGTGGACTTGCCCGAGCCGGACACGCCGGTCACGCACACGAGAAGGCCGAGCGGCACCTCGACGTCGATGCCTTTCAGGTTGTGGCCGCGCGCGCCGCGGATGGTGATGCGCTTGACGTCGGGACGGCGGCGCACGCGCGGCACTTCGATGCGGAGCGTCCCCGCGAGATAGCGGCCCGTCAGCGAGTCGGGATGCGCGGCGATGTCGGCGGGCCTGCCCGCCGCCACCACCCGGCCGCCGGCTTCCCCGGCGCCCGGCCCCATGTCGACGACGTGATCGGCCTCGCGGATCGCTTCCTCGTCGTGCTCGACCACGATGACGGAGTTGCCGAGGTCGCGCAGGCGCTTCAGCGTCTCGATGAGCCGCGCGTTGTCGCGCTGGTGCAGGCCGATCGAAGGCTCGTCGAGCACGTACAGGACCCCGGTCAGGCCGGAGCCGATCTGGCTCGCGAGGCGGATGCGCTGGGACTCCCCCCCGGAGAGCGTCTCCGCGGAGCGCTCGAGCGTGAGGTAGTCGAGCCCGACGTTCACCAGGAACTCCAGGCGCGTCGCCACTTCGTGCACCACGCGCTCGGCGATCTGGCCCTTCGCGCCCGGCAGCCGCAAGGCACGGAAGAAATCGAGCGCTGTCCCGAGCGGCCAGCACGCGATGTCGTAGAGCGTCTTGCCGGCCACGCGGACGTGGCGCGCCTCGCGGCGAAGGCGCGCGCCGCCGCAGTCCGGGCAGGTGCGGGTGTTGATGTACTTCGCCAGCTCCTCGCGCACCACCGCGGAGTCGGTCTCGCGGTAGCGGCGCTCGTGGTTCGGCACGACGCCCTCGAAAGGATGCGTCTTCACCGTGCTGCGCCCGCGATCCGACGGGTAGCGGAACGAAATCTTCTGCGTCCCCGAGCCGTACAGCACCACCTGCTGCACCTCGTCGGGAAGCATCTCCCAGGGCTGCTCGAGGTCGAAGCGGTAGTGCGCCGCGAGCGACTGGAGCATCGCGAAGTAGAACGCATTGCGCCGGTCCCAGCCGCGGATCGCGCCGCTCGCGAGGCTGAGGTTGGGGTGCGCCACGATGCGCTGCGGGTCGAAGAACTGCACCGCCCCGAGCCCGTCGCAGCGCGGACAGGCGCCCACGGGGTTGTTGAACGAGAAAAGCCGCGGCTCGAGCTCGGATAGCGAGTAGTCGCACGCCGGGCAGGCGAAGCGCGCGGAGAAGAGATGCTCGCGGCCGCTGTCGGCCTCCACCACCACGGCGCGCCCGTCGGCGTGGCGCAGCGCCGTCTCGAGCGACTCGGCCAGGCGCTGGCGCGCGTCTTCCCGCACGCGCAGGCGGTCCACGACGACGTCGACCGAGTGCTTGCGGTTCTTCGAAAGCCTCGGCGCAGCGTCGAGCTCGTGCACCGCGCCGTCGATCCGCACGCGGGTGAATCCCTGGGCGCGAAGCTCGTCGAGGAGCTCCGACTGCTCGCCCTTGCGGCCGGCGACGACCGGCGCGAGCACGAGCAGTCGCGTCTCGGCCGGCAGTGCAAGCGCGTGGTCGACCATCTGCGCGACCGATTGCGCCTGCAGGGCGAGCCCGTGGTCGGGGCAGTAGGGCGTCCCGGCGCGCGCGAAAAGCAGGCGCAGGTAGTCGTGGATCTCGGTCACCGTGCCGACGGTGGAGCGCGGGTTGTGGCTCGCCGACTTCTGCTCGATCGCGATGGCGGGCGAAAGGCCCTCGATCAGGTCGACGTCGGGCTTTTCCATCAGCTGCAGGAACTGGCGCGCGTAGGCCGAGAGCGACTCGACGTAGCGGCGCTGGCCCTCGGCATAGAGCGTGTCGAAGGCGAGCGAGCTCTTGCCCGAGCCCGAGAGCCCCGTGATGACCACGAGGCGGTTGCGCGGGAGATCGAGGCTGACGTTCTTGAGGTTGTGCGTCCGCGCGCCGCGGATGCGAAGGGTGTCCATGGAAGGGACGCGAGGGGTCGTTGCGAGGCGAAACCGGTTACTATAGCGTGCTTCGCATTTCCGTCGCACCCGATCCATCCGTGTCCGCCGAACGCATGACCGCGCAGGAGCTTCGCGCTGGCGTAAGCCTTGCGGGCGTCTTCGGCCTGCGCATGCTCGGCCTCTTCTTCATCCTGCCCGTGTTCGCGGTGCATGCGACGCGCATCGAGGGCGGCGACAATGTCGCCCTCGTCGGCATCGCGCTCGGCATCTACGGCCTGTCGCAGGGCATCCTGCAGATTCCGTTCGGCGCGGCGTCGGATCGCTGGGGGCGAAAGCCGGTCCTGTACGTGGGCCTGCTCGTTTTCGCCGCCGGGAGCTTCCTCGGCGTGGCCGCGGACGATATCTGGACCGCGATCGCGGCGCGCACCCTGCAGGGCGCCGGCGCCATTTCGTCGGTCGCCATGGCGGCGGCCGCCGACCTCACGCGGGAGCAGCACCGCACGAAGGTCATGGCGATGATCGGCTCGACCATCGGCCTCATGTTCGCGGTGTCGATCGTCGGCGCGCCGGTTCTCTACCGCTCCATCGGCATGGAGGGGCTCTTCGCGCTGACGGGCGTGCTTTCGCTGCTCGCGGTCTGGGTCGTGAAGACCCAGGTGCCGGAGGTCCCCGTGGTCGTCCGGGATCCGAGGGCGCCGGGGGCCCTTCGCGAGAGCCTGCTGGATGCCGAGCTCGTGCGACTGAACGTCGGCATCTTCGTGCTGCACATCGTCCTTTACGCCATGTTCGTGGTCGTGCCGCCGCTCTTGGTGGAGGCGGGACTGCCGCTCCCGGCCCACTGGAAGCTCTACCTGCCGGTCATCCTCGGGTCCTTCGTCCTCATGCTGCCGTTCGTGCTTTACGTCGACCGGCGAAACCGTCCCAAGCCGGTGCTCCTCGGCGCGGTCGCTTTGCTCATGCTCGTGCTGGCCGTCCTTGCGCTTGTTCCCGCCGGGGTGGGCGCGCTGGCCGTGCTCATGCTGGGTTTCTTTCTTGCCTTCAACGTGCTCGAGGCGATGCTGCCGTCGCTCGTCTCCCGGGTTGCGCCGGCCGAAGGACGGGGCACGGCGATCGGCGTGTACAACACGACGCAGACGCTGGGGGTCTTCTTCGGCGGCCTCGTCGGCGGATGGGTCGCCCGCCTGTACGGGACCACGGGGGTGTTCCTGGTGTGCGCCGGGCTGTGCGCCGCCTGGCTCCTCGTCGCCGCCGGCATGCGGGGCCAGCCGGGCGCTGTCAACCGGCTTTCCCGAGCGGCGTTGTGAGCGAGAATGGCGTGATGCGTGAAGTGACAACCAGGGGAGGTCTGGCATGGCTTCGGTAAACAAGGTCATCATCGTCGGCAACCTCGGGGCGGACCCCGAGACCCGCTATACGCCCGGCGGCGATGCCATCACCAACATCCGGGTCGCGACGACCGACCGCTGGAAGGACAAGGCGACCGGAGAAATGAAGGAGGCCACGGAGTGGCACCGCATCGTCTTCTTCGGCCGGCTGGCGGAGGTGGCGGGCGAGTACCTGAAGAAGGGCTCGCAGGTCTATGTCGAGGGAAGCCTGCGCACCCGCAAGTGGCAGGACAAGGACGGGCAGGACCGCTACACCACCGAGATCCGCGCCGACGCCATGCAGATGCTCGGGCGCCGGGAAGGCGGTGGCGGGCCGCGCGACGATGCCGCCGCGCCCAGGGCCGCGGAGCCGCGCGCGGCGGCCGAACGCCCCGCCGCCAAGAAGCCGGCGGGCAAGTTCGACGACATGGAAGACGACATTCCTTTCTGAGCTGTCGTCGGCCACCTTGTCGCTCGGCGCGCGCGTTCCCAGCAACACGCGCGCTCCGGGCGCTTGAAGATCGTGCCGCGCGCCCCCATCTGGGCGACGATATAATCGCGTCCAAGGGAACAACCATCATGCCTATCTACGAATATCGTTGCGACGCGTGCGGCCACCAGGAAGAACACCTGCAGAAAGTCTCCGAGCCGCCGCTTACGGCCTGCCCGAGCTGCCAGAAGAGCTCGTACCGCAAGCTCCTCAGCGCGGCCGGGTTCCAGCTGAAGGGCAGCGGCTGGTACGCGACCGACTTCCGCAACTCGGGAAAGCCGTCTTCCGGCGCTTCGAAGAAGGAAGAGACGTCGAAGGAAGAGGCGTCGAAGGACACCGCCAAGTCCGAGTCGAAGTCGGCGCCGGCGGCCGCCGGCGCCACCAACTGACCCTCACGGGGGCCCGCCAGACGGCCCGGCGCGAGCCGGGCTTTTTCGTTTCAGGGACGTGAAGAAATACTTCATCACCGGCCTGCTGATCTGGATCCCGCTCGTCATCACGCTGTGGGTCCTGAAGCTCATCGTCGATGCGCTCGACCAGTCGCTGCTCCTGCTGCCCGACTGGTTCCGCACCGAGCACTGGCTGGGCGTGCACGTCCCGGGCATGGGCGCCATCCTGACGGTGGCGATCGTCTTTCTCACCGGCGTCTTCGCCCGCAACTTCTTCGGCGCGCGCCTGGTCGAGCTCTGGCACCAGGTGCTCCATCGCATCCCGGTGGTCAACTCCATCTACTCCAGCGTCAAGCAGATCTCCGATACGCTCTTTTCCTCGAGCGGCCAGGCCTTTCGCAAGGCGCTTCTGGTGCAGTGGCCGCGCGAAGGCACGTGGACCATCGCCTTCCTGACCGGGGCGCCGAGCGGCGAAGTGACGACCCACGTGCCCGAGGACTGCCTGAGCGTCTACGTGCCCACGACGCCGAACCCGACGGGCGGCTACTTCGTCATCGTGCCGCGCAAGGACGTGATCGAGCTCGACATGACGGTGGACCAGGCGCTCAAGTACATCATCTCCATGGGCGTGGTGCCCCCGCTGCCGCGCTAAACCTCCGGGAACCCTTTCCATGATGCGTACACACTATTGCGGCGAGCTGAGCGCGGCGCACGTCGACCAGACCGTCAGCCTCTGCGGCTGGGCGCACCGGCGCCGCGACCACGGCGGCGTGATCTTCATCGACCTGCGCGACCGCGCGGGGCTGGCGCAGGTCGTGTGCAACCCCGACGCCGGCGAGGCGTTCGCGGCCGCGGAGCGCGTGCGAAGCGAGTACGTGCTGCGGGTCACCGGCACGGTGCGGCGGCGCCCGGAGGGCACGGTCAATCCGGACCTGCCCTCGGGCGAAGTGGAGCTCGTCGCGCGCACGCTCGAGGTGCTCAACCCCTCGGCGACGCCGCCTTTCCAGCTCGACGACGACAACCTGTCCGAGACGGTGCGCCTCGAGCACCGGGTGCTCGACCTCAGACGCGAGCCGATGCAGCGCAACCTCCGGCTGCGCCACCGCGCCGCCATGGCGGCGCGGCGCTTCCTCGACGGCGAGGGCTTCATCGACATCGAGACGCCGTTTCTCTACAAGTCCACGCCGGAAGGCGCGCGCGAGTTCCTCGTGCCCTCGCGGCTGCACGACGGCCACTTCTACGCGCTGCCGCAGTCGCCGCAGCTCTTCAAGCAGATGCTGATGATCGCGGGCTTCGATCGCTACTACCAGATCGTCAAGTGCTTCCGCGACGAGGACTTGCGCGCGGACCGGCAGCCCGAGTTCACGCAGATCGACATCGAGACGTCCTTCCTCGACGAGGCCGAGATCCGCGCGCTCATGGAGCGGCTCACGCGCCACATGTTCCTCGAGGCGGCGGGCATCGCGCTGCCGGATCCGTTCCCGGTCATGTCGTACGACGAGGCGATGCGCGACTACGGCGTCGACAAGCCGGACCTGCGCGTGCCGCTCAAGCTCGCCGAGCTCACCGACGTGATGCGCGACGTGGACTTCAAGGTGTTCTCCGGACCCGCCGGCACGCCGGGCGGCCGCGTGGTCGGCCTGCGGCTGCCGGGCGGCGGGACGCTCACCCGGGGCGAGATCGACGGCTACACCGAATACGTCAAGGGCCTGGGCGCCAAGGGCCTCGCCTGGATCAAGGTGAACGAAAAGGCGAAGGGCGCGGAGGGCTTGCAGTCCCCGATCGTGAAGAACCTGCACGCCAAGGCGCTCGCCGCGGTGCTCGAGCGCACGCAGGCCGCGGACGGCGACCTCATCTTCTTCGGCGCCGATCGCGCCGCCACCTGCAACGCCTACATGGGCGCGCTGCGGCAGAAGCTCGGCCACGAGCGCGGCCTCGCCGAGAAGGGCTGGCGCGCGCTCTGGGTGGTCGACTTCCCGATGTTCGAATACGACGAGGAGGCGAAGGAGTGGAGGGCGCGCCATCACCCCTTCACGAGTCCCAAGGACGGCCATGAGGCGTTCATCGGCTCGGCCCCCGAGCGGGCCTATGCCAAGGCCTACGACCTCGTCCTGAACGGCTGGGAAATCGCCGGCGGCTCGGTGCGGATCCATCGCGAGGAGGTGCAGCAGAAGGTCTTCGAGGCCCTGCGGCTCTCGATGGAGGATCAGCGCGCGAAGTTCGGCTTCCTGCTGGATGCGCTGCAGTACGGGGCGCCGCCGCACGGCGGCATTGCCTTCGGGTTCGACCGCCTGGTGGCGCTCATGGCGGGGTGCGAGGCGATCCGCGACGTCATCGCGTTCCCGAAGACGCAGCGCGGGCAGGACCTCCTCACCGGGGCGCCGAGCCCGGCCACCGAGAAGCAGCTTCGCGAGCTGCACATCCGGCTGAGGAACCCGCCGCCGGCGTGAAGTGGCTCGCGTGCCTTGCGCTCGTCCTCGCCGGGGCGGCATTCGGCTTCGAGGGCGGGGAGGTCGATCCGGCCGAGCTTCCGCCGCAGGCGCGCGAGACGCTCGAGCTCATCGCCTCGGGCGGGCCGTTTCCCCATGTCCAGGACGGCCGGATCTTCCATAACCGCGAGCGGCGGCTGCCGCTTCGCAGGCGAGGCTATTATCGAGAGTACACGGTGAAGACGCCGGGCGCGCCGGATCGCGGCGCGCGGCGTATCGTCGCTGGCGAAGGCGGCGAGCTTTATTACACCGCCGACCACTATCGCACGTTTCGACGCATTCGCGACCCGTCGCCCCGATGAGCAAGCTGCTGCAGCGCCTCACCGATTCCGAGCGCTCCGGCGTGTACCGGGCGGAAGCCGCGCGCGCGATCGAGGAAGCGTTGCAGGGGATCGAGGCCGACCTGGCGCGCGTTTCGCTGCGTGCGGCGCACACCAAGGACGAGGTCCTCGACCGGCTGGCGGCCGCCCTCGGCTTCCCGGCCTGGTTCGGCCGCAATTGGGACGCCGCAGAAGACTGCCTCGCCGATCTTTCGTGGCGGCCGAGCGCGCCCGTCCAAGTGCTGCTCTTCGAGGACGCGCAACCCTCCGCCGAGATTGACATGCTCTGCGACGTGCTTGCGGCGGCGGCCGACTTCTGGCGCTCCAAGGGCAGGCCGTTCTTTGCGGTGTTCGTCGATCCGAAGGGCGCCCTCCCGCTGCCGCTCCTCCATCGCCCTGGCTGAGGCAGCGCGGCCCCACCGTGTACAAGATTCCCGTTTCCGTTCTCGTCGTCGTGCACACGGCGGCGCACGAGGTCTTGCTCCTCGAGCGCGCGCACCGCAGGGGCTTCTGGCAGTCCGTGACGGGCTCCCTCGATACGCCGGAGGAGCCGCTCGAGAAGGCGGCCGCGCGCGAGGTGCTCGAGGAAACCGGGATTGCCGCCGCGAGCGGGCGCCTCACGCGATGGAACGTGACGAACACGTTCGAGATCTACGCGCATTGGCGCCATCGCTTCGGGCCGGGGGTCACGCACAACACCGAGCATGTCTTCGGGCTCGCGCTTGCCGGGCGCGTCCCGGTGCGCCTCGCGCCGGACGAGCACGTCGCGTTCGCGTGGCTGCCCGCGGCGGAGGCGGCCGCACGCTGCTTCTCGTGGTCGAATCGCGACGCCATCGTCCTGCTGGGGGAGCGCGCATGCTGAGCAGGTGGTGTGCACTCCGCGTCGGGCTGTCCGCGGCAGTGCTCGCCTTCCTCGGCGGCTGCGCGAGCCTGGCGCCTTCCGATCCGTTCCTGGAATCCGGCGCCGAGCCCGTAGCCGAATGCGCGCGCTGGTATCAGGCGCTCGACCGCGAGACCGAGTCGGCCGGCGTGCGGGATGCGCAATACGCGCGGGTCGACGGATTCCCGTACCTGCGGGTCGATCGGCTGCACGCGGCGCTGCGCGGCAGGGCGGGCTCGAGCGAGGTGGCGCTGCAGGCCTTCGGTGACGCCCTGCTCGAGCTGGATCTCGCCTCGCGCCGCCATGAGATCCGCAATCTCCCGCGCGCGAGCCTCGAGGCGCTTCCCGGGGACGATGGCCGAGCCGGGCCGGCGGCGGTGCTGCGAAGGACGACCGAATGCGGGCGGCTTCTGCGCGAGCTTGCCTTCGCAAAGCCCGAGCTTCGTTCGGCCGTGCTGCAGGCCGCGCGGGTTCCCGACGACTATTCGACCGTTGCGCGGCTCGCCGGCTTCTATGCGTTGACCCGGCACGCGCTCGCCGGGGGCGTCGATCGCTGGGAGTCCGAGACGCGAGCGGCCTTCGCGGCGTACCGGACCCAGCCGGCGGATCGCAAGGTGCTCCGCTATTCGGCGCCCGCCCATACGGCGCACGTGCCGCCGGTGTCGCGGGCCGAAGTGGCCGAGCTCCTGGCGCGGCGAGACGCGCTCGGCCGGCCGGTGCTCGGCGAGCGCGATCTCGCCCGGCTCGCCATCGCCTACGCGCCGCAGCTCGAAGTGGAGACGACGGCGGACTACGACCGGTTCGGCGAGCTCGCATGGGCGAGAGGCCGGTCCGTTCCCACGGTGGACGGGTCCCGGCTTGCCGTTTACGTGCATCCCGCCTACACGTTGTACGGGGAGGGCGAGGAGGCGCCGGTGCTCCTGCAGCTCGTCTACACGGCGTGGTTTCCCGAGCGGCCCGCGCGTGGCGCGGTGGACATCCTCGCCGGTGCGCTCGACGCCGTCGTCTGGCGCGTCACGCTCGCGCCCGACGGCGAGCCGGTGCTGTACGACGCCATGCACGCCTGCGGCTGCTACCACGAGTTCTTTCCTACGCCGCGCGCGCGGCGCAAGCCCGCGCCCGACCCCTCCGAGGAATGGGCGTTCGTGCCCGCGTCGCTTCCGCGCGTTCACGACGGCGAGCGGCCGGTCGTGCGGCTCGCCACCGGTACCCACGCCATCGCGGCCGTCGGCGTGTCGGACGAGGAGAGCCTCGTGCGCTACGAGCTTCGCCCCTACGACGAGCTGCGCTCGCTCGAGCGCCCGGAAGGCGCTTTCCGCAGCGTCTTCGGCCCCGACGGGCTGATCGCCGGCACCGAGCGGGCCGAGCGGGTCCTCCTCTGGCCGGCGGGCGTGCGCTCCGCCGGCGCCATGCGGCAATGGGGGCGCCACGCCACGGCGTTCGTCGGACGGCGGCACTTCGACGATGCGGATCTCGTCGCGAGGCGGTTCACGCTCGTGCTGCAGGGAGGCGCGCCGTGAGCCGGTCCATCCGCGTCGTGACGCTCAACATCCACAAGGGGCTTTCGCATTTCAACCGCCGGATGGTCATCAGCGAGCTGCGCGAGGGCCTGCGCGCGCTCGACCCGGACATCGTCTTCCTGCAGGAAGTGCAGGGGCTCAACCAGCGCCACCGGCGGCGCTTCGAGAGCTATCCCGCCGTGGGCCAGCACGAGTATCTCGCCGGCGAGGACTGGCAGCACGTCTACGGCGTGAACGCCGTCTACGACCACGGCCACCACGGCAACGCGGTGCTCTCGCGCTTTCCCTTCGTCTCCTTCGAGAACCAGGACGTCTCCGACCATCGCTTCGAGCGCCGGGGGCTCCTGCACTGCATCGTCTCGGTGCCCGGCCTGCGACGCAACCTGCATTGCGTGTGCGTGCACCTCTCGCTCCACGAGGGAGGCCGGAGCCGCCAGCTCGAGGCGATCTCGGGGCGGCTCGCCGAGATCGCCTCGAACAACGTCCCCATCATCGTCGCCGGCGACTTCAACGACTGGCGCCACCGCGCCACGGCGATCCTCGAGCGGCGCCTCGGCATGCAGGAGGTCTCGGTCGCGCACCTCGGCCGCGCCCCGCGCACCTACCCGAGCGTGCTGCCGCTCTTTCGCCTGGATCGCATCTACGTGCGCGGCTTCGAGGTCGTCAGCTCGCAGGTGCACATGGGCAAGCCTTGGTCCATGCTCTCGGACCACCTCGCCGTGAGCGCGGTCCTGCGGCGCGCCTAGGCGCGCGGCGCCGCGATCAGCCGCTCTCCCGCCATCGCCGGCACGACCTCGTACTCGTCCAGGCGGCAGGCGAACTCGACCTCGCGGGCGAGGCCGAGGGAGGCCATCAGGCGGCCGACGCGGCACTCGTGCAGCGCCTGCGGCAGGCGCGCGGACCGAAAGACCGCCCGCGCCGCTCGTGCGGCATCGGACACGTCCGCGCCCGGACCGAGCCGGCTCGCCAGGCGGTCCACGAAGGCGCCCGCGCCCACGAAGTCTTCGAGATTGAAGTTGCCGGCCGAGCCGGCGCACACGATAAGGATGGTGTCGTCCGGGTGCGCGCGCAGGATGTGGCTCGTCAGGGCGCCCACATTGAGAAGCGAGCCGCAGTAGACGTGCGCCGCCCCGCTGCAGTGCGTCATGGCGACCGTGCCGTTCGTCGTGGAGTAGATGACGCGGCGACCTTGGACGCCGTGCGCGGCGAGGGCGAGGGGCGCCGGATGGGCAAACCCCGGGAGCGTCTGCGCATTGAGCTC
Organism: uncultured Enterobacteriaceae bacterium; assembly: GCA_964461055.1. Lineage (GTDB taxonomy): Bacteria > Pseudomonadota > Gammaproteobacteria > Burkholderiales > SG8-39 > SCGC-AG-212-J23. The sequence goes on from CAYWSG010000001.1 coordinate 101,344, forward strand.
GCCCGAAAGGACGAAGCTCCCCGGCTCGCAGCGCGCCGCCGCGGCGCGCGCGGCGGCCTCGTCGAGCACCGGGAGCACCTCGCTCGCGCCGTGCGCGAGCGCCGTTACCATCGTCGTCGTGGCGAAGAGGATGTCGAGCACGACCACGACCTTTCCCGGGATGCGGACCGCGTCGAGCTCCTCCTTGCGCGTGAGGACGTGGAGCTTGTGATGGAGCTCCATCAGGCGGCCGGACGCCGGCCGAACATTCCCCACCCTTCCATGGTGAGAACGACCTCGCCGTGCTGGTTGGTCGCCTCCCAGCGCGTCTTGACGAGCCCCACGCCCGCCCGGCTCGCCGACGCCCGGCGCTCCAGCGCGGTGCGCGTGTAGGTGAGGGTGTCGCCGGGCCGCACCGGCTTCAGCCACCGGACGCTGTCGAGGCCCGGCGAGCCGAGGCTCCGCGTGCGGTTCACGTAGCTCTCGACCATCAGCCGCATGCCGATGGCGCAGGTGTGCCAGCCGCTCGCGATGAGCCCGCCGAAGGCGCTTTCGCGGGCGGCCGCCGGATCGATGTGGAACGGCTGCGGGTCGAACTGGCGCGCGAACGACACGATCTCGTCTTCCGTGAACGTGTGGCGGCCCATCTCCACGGTCTGCCCGACCTCGAAGTCTTCCCACCAGAGCGTCGCCCGATCGGAGCTCGTGCCCCCCGGGCGCGGCCCGGTGAAATCCGGTCTTCCCATTCCTAGACGGTCGTGGAAATTGCTGGCAACATGGATTCGTTGAAGCGGGGCCGAGTGTAATCCAAAGGAGGAGGGGAGTTCATGATTCGCAGCATTGGTCTGGCCGCAGCGCTCGCGCTCGCCACGTCGGTCGCGTGGGCGCAGGGCACCATCAAGATCGCCATCGTCGGGCCGATGGCCTTCGTGCAGGGCGAGCATCACTGGAACGGCGCGCAGATGGCGCGCGACGAGATCAACAAGGCGGGCGGCATCAGCGTCGGCGGCAAGCGCATGCAGATCGAGCTCATCCGCGGCGACACCAACGAGATCCTCTCCGTGCCCGACGCCACGAACACCATGGAGCGCGTCATCACGCGCGACGGGGCCGACTTCGTGATCGGCGGCTTCCGCTCCGAGGCCGTGCTCGCCATGCAGGAAGTGGCGATGGACCACAAGAAGCTGTTCCTCGGCGTGGGCGCCGCGCACTCCAAGCTCGGCGCGAACGTCGAGGCGGACTACGACCGCTACAAGTACTGGTTCCGCGTTGCGCCGACCAAGGACGTCGACCTTGCCCGCACGCTCTTCGCCGTGATGGGCTCGATCGCGCAGCAGATCCGCAGCGAGCTGAAGACCGAGACGCCGAAGGTGGCGCTCCTCGCCGAGAAGGCGGTCTGGACCGAGGGCCTCATCAAGGCGGCGCAGAAGAACCTCCCGGCGATGAAGATGGAGGTGGTCGGGCTGTGGCAGCCCTCCGCCACGGCGACCGACGTGACGGCCGAGCTCGCGGCCATCGATCGCTCGGGGGCGCACATCGTCTTCACGATCCTCTCCGGCCCGGTCGGCATCTCGGTCGGCCGGCAGATGGGCGAGCGGAACATGAAAGCCGTCGCCTGGGGCATCAACGTGGAGGCGCAGAAGGAGGAGTTCTGGCAGGCGGCCGCCGGCAAGGCGCAGTTCGTCTCCACGCTCGACACCTACGCCGAGGTCGAGATGACGCCGAAGACCATCCCGTTCGTGAAAGCCTACGAGGCGCGCTTCAACAAGGCGCCGACGTACACGGCGGCCACCTACGACGCGATCCACCTCCTCAAGTCGGCCATCGAGAAGGCCGGCACGACCGACGCCGACAAGCTGGTCGCCGTCATCGAGAAGATGGAGCACGTCGGCACCGGCTCCACGGCGACCTGGGACAAGCGCCACGACCTCATCTGGGCGGTGGGCAAGACGGCCGGCATCGCGGTGCAGTGGCAGGACGGCAAGAAGGTTCCGTTCTGGCCGCCCAGCGTGAAGGGCATGAAGCCGTTCAAGATGCCGGCCCGCTAGCGGCCGATCCAGGGGAGAAGCCGGGGGCCGACGAGGCCCCCGTTTTTCGTTCGCGATGATCCAGGACATCTTCGTCACGGGGCTGGTCAACAGCGGCGTCTACGCGCTCCTCGCGATCGGCTTCTCCCTCATCTTCGGCGTCGCGCGCATCGTCAACATCGCGCACACCGCCTTCTACATGCTCGCCGCCTACTGCTTCTACACGCTGCTCGTGAAGGTGGGCATGAACTTCGTGGCGGCGGCGCTCCTCGCCGTCGGCGGCGTGACGCTGCTTTCGGTGCTCTGCTATCGCCTCATCATCGAGCCCGTGCGCGAGCACGAGGCGGCCGTGCTCATCGCCACCATCGCCCTTGCGCTCATCTTCCAGGAGCTCATGCTCTACACCTTCGGCGGCAGCTTCCTCGGCGTCCCCTCGACGCTCGAGGGCAGCATGCGCGTCTTCGGGGTGAGCGTGCCCTACCAGCGCCTTCTCATCCTCGTCGTGGCGATCGTCGTGCTGGCCGGCGTGTGGTACCTCCTCTACCGGACGCGGCTCGGGCTCGCCATCCGCTCCACGGCGAACGACATCGAGGTCGCGAACCTGATGGGAATGAACGTGCATCGCATCGCCATGGTCACCGTGGCCATCTCGGTGGCGCTCGCCGCCGTCGCCGGCGTGGTGGTGTCGCCGGTGTTCGTGGTCGATCCGTTCATGTGGCTCGCGCCGCTCGTCACCATGCTCGCCATCGTCGTGCTGGGCGGCCTCGGCAGCATCAAGGGGAGCCTGATCGGCGCGATCATCATCGGGTACGTCGAGGCGATCACGGTATTCGCGCTCCCCGGCGGCGCCTACCTCAAGGGCGCGGTGGCGCTCCTCATCATGGTCATCGTGCTTCTCGTGCGCCCCGAAGGGCTCTTCGGCGTCGCCTTCGAGGAGGAGCGCTAGATGTACTGGCTGCGCCGTGCCTGGGCCGAGCTGAGGACGGAGGTCTTCGTCCTGCCCTCTCGCACGCTCGTGCTCGTCTGGGCGCTCGCGCTCCTCGCGCTGCCGGCGGTCTACGCCGACGCCTACGTGCTGCGAATCCTGACGATGACGTGCCTCTTCGCGATCGTCGCCGCGAGCTGGGACCTTCTTGCCGGCTATACCGGGCAGGTCAACTTCGGCCATGCGCTCTTCTTCGGCGCAGGGGCCTACACCACGGCGCTCCTCTCCCTCAGGCTCGGCATTCCCCCGTGGCTCTCGGTATGGGCCGGCGCCGCGGTGGCGATGGTTTTCGGCTTCGTCGTCGGCTTCCTGTGCCTGCGGCTTCGCGGCTCCTACCTCTCGCTCGCCACGCTCGCCTTCCCGCTCATCGCGCTCGGGATCCTCTTCGCCTTCCCGGACTTCTCGGGCGGCGAGCTGGGGATGTCGGGGCTGCGCCGCCTGGCTGTCTCGCCGACGGCCAACTACTACATTGCCGTGCTCGCCATGCTGGCCGTGGTGTTCGGGCTCTGGCTGCTGGCCGACTCGAAGTTCGGCATCGTGCTCCACGCCATCCGCGACGACGAGGTGGCGGTGCGCGCCTCGGGCATCAACACGCTGAAGTACAAGCTCATCGTGTTCGCGATCTCGGGCGCGGCGGCCGGCTTCGCCGGCGCGCTCTTCGCGCACTACCTGCGCGTGGCGGGGCCCTCGACGCTCGAGACGGCGCTCTCGTTCCAGGTGGTGATCTGGGGCATCTTCGGGGGCCTCGCGACCATCTACGGGCCGGTCGCCGCGGTCTTCGTGCTCTACCCGCTGACGGAGTGGCTCGGCACGTTCCGGACCTTCGGCGAGCTGCGGCTGCTCATCTTCGCGGTCATCGTGCTCCTCGTGCTCCTTTTCATGCCGCGCGGGCTCGCGCCCTGGGTACGCGACAAGGTGGAAACCGCCTGCCCGCGCTGCAAGCAGCGAAACGGCGCCTGGCGCAGCGTGTGCCGCCTTTGCGGAGCGGCCCTAAAGACCCAGGTAGCCGGCGCGAAGGGTTTCGTCGGCCATCAGTGAGGCGGCAGTCCCCTCGGCGAGGATTCGCCCCTGCGAGAGCACGTAGTTGCGGCTCGCCATCTTGAAAACCTGTCCGACCTCCTGCTCCACCAGCAGCACCGGCACGCCCTCCTCGTGGATGCGCCGGATGGCGGCGAAGAGCTCCTCGCGGATCTTCGGCGCGAGGCCGAGCGAGGGCTCGTCGATGACGAGGAGCTTCGCCTCGAACATGAGCGCGCGCGCGGTGGCGAGCATCTGCTGCTCGCCGCCGGAAAGCGTTCCGGCAATCTGGGCCTGGCGCTCGCGCAGCCGCGGAAAGAGCGCGAAGCAGTGCTCGAGCCGCTCCCCGGTCTGCGCCGCGCTCGAGGAAAGATAGGCGCCCGCGAGAAGGTTCTCGAGCACCGTGAGCTCCCGGAACGGCCGGCGCCGCTCGGGGCAGTGCACGAGGCCGCGGCGCCGGATCTCGTGCGGCGCAAGGCGGTCGATGCGCTCGCCGGCGAAGCGCACCTCGCCCTCGAGCACGATGTCGCCCGTGGTGCCGCGCTTCATGCGCTCCTCGAAGCGCACGAGCCCGGAGACGGCGCGCAGCAGCGTCGACTTCCCGGCGCCGTTCGGCCCGACCAGGCCGACGAGCTCGCCCGCCTCGACGCGCAGGGACACGCCGTTCAGGATCTGCGCCTTGTCGTAGCGGACGCTCAGCCGCTCGACTTCAAGCAGCGGCATGCTCGGTCCCCAGATAGGCCTCGATGACGCGCGGGTTCTTGACCACCTCGGCGGGCACGCCGTCGGCGATCACCTGCCCGTAGTCGACCACGATGACCCGGTCGGCGATCGACATGAGCTCCTTCAGCTTGTGCTCGATCATCAGCACCGCCGGGCCTTCCGAGTGCAGCCGCCCGAAGCGCCCGCCCTTGTGCAGGCGGCGAATCGACTTGGCGAGGAGCTCGGACTCGGCGGGGTTCAGGCCGCCGAGAGGCTCGTCGAGAAGCAGGAGCTCCGGCTCCGTGGCGATCGCGCGCGCCACTTCCAGGCGCTTGAGGTCGCCCTGCGAGAGCGCCGACGCGGGCTCGAGCGCCATGTCGGAGATGCCGACGAACTCGAGCGCATCCATCGCCTTCGCCTCCACGCGCTTCACCCACTCGCCGCTGCGGCGGGCGCGCGGCGCGACCAGCGGCACCATGACGTTCGCGACGATCGGCAGATGGCGGAAGGGGCGCGTGTTCTGGAACGTGCCGGCGATGCCCCGCTCGACGACCTCCCACGGCCGAAGGCCGGTAATGTCCTCGCCGTTGAACGTAATGGTCCCGGCGTCAGGCCGCAGGATCTTGGTGATCAGGCGCAGAAGCGTCGTCTTGCCCGCGCCGTTCGGCCCGATGAGCCCCACGATCTGGTCCCGCCGGAGCTCGAAGCTCACCTGGTTGACGGCCGTCAGGCCGCCGAAGCGCTTGGTCAATCCCTCGACGCGGAAGAACGGCGACGCCATGTCGCTAGAATAACCGCGAAACGAAAGTTGCCACAGCGTGCCTGAGAAACCGATCGACCAAGCCGATCCCGGCCTGACCGGGTGGGACGATGCCGCCGCGCGGCTCAAGCAGGCGCTCGAGCGCGACGAGTTCGCGCTCTTCTGCCAGCCGATCCTCGCCCTCGCCGGCGGGGAGCGCTTCCCGATGGGCGAAACGCTCATCCGCATGCGCGAGGAAGAGCAGGCCCTGCTGCCGCCGGGCGAGTTCCTGCCCGTGCTCGAGCACTACCGGCTCATGCCGCAGCTCGACCGCTGGGTGCTGCGCCACGTGGCGAAGCGACTGGCCGCCGGCTCCCGGCTCGCCTGCCTCACCATGAACGTCTCCGGGCAGACGCTCGAGGAGGGCGGATTCCCGGCCTTCGTGAAGGACACCATCCGCGCCGCGGGCGTGCCGGTCGATTCGCTCGTCTTCGAGATCGAGGAGGCGGACGTGCTCGAGCGGCCGGAGGCGGTCGCCCGCTTCGTCAGCGCCATGAAGACCGTCGGCGCCGGCGTGCTGATCGACGGCTTCGCGCGCAAGTCGGTGTCCTTTGCCGCCCTCAGGACGGTCGGCGCGCACTTCGTCAAGGTCGACGGCTCCATCGTGCGCAAGATCCTGAAGAGCGAGCTGGCGCTCGGAAAGCTGCGCTCGATCCAGGCGCTGGGCCGCGAGATCGACCTGAAGGTGATCGCCGAGTGCGTGGAAGAGCAGGACGTGCTCGCGCGCCTGAAGGTCGAGGGCGTCGACTACGCCCAGGGCTTCGGCATCGCGCAGCCGCAGCCGATCGAGCGGTTCGCCGCCTAGCGGCGGCCGGCAGGCGGGCCGGCGCTTCTCCGAGCTAGCTGCCCGCTTCCTCCCGCAGCTCGCGCCGCGAGACCTTGCCGACGTCGGTCTTCGGCAGCTCGCCGCGGAACTCCACCAGGTGCGGCACCTTGTATTCGGCGAGCCGCTCCCTGCAATAGGCCTTGATCTCTTCCTCGTTCACCTTCCCGCGCGCTTCGGTCTGCAGCACCACGATGGCCTTGATGCGCTGGCCGACCGCCGGGTCGGCGACGCCGATCACGCCGGCCGCCTTCACCTGCGGGTGCGAGTAGAGGACGTCCTCCACGTCCTTCGCGAAGATCGAGTGGCCCTTGTACTTGATGAGGTCCTTGGAGCGGTCGTAGAAGTGGAAGTAGCCCTCGTCGTCCATGCGCACGAGGTCGCCCGTGCGCATCCAGCGGATGCCCTCGCGCTCGAAGAAGACGCGAGCGGTCTCCTCGGGCTTGTTCCAGTAGCCCTGCATGATGCCGGGCCCGGCGAGCACGAGCTCGCCCACTTCGCCCGGCGGCACGAAAACGAGGCTCTCGGCGTCGACGACGCCGGCGCCCACGTTGGGGATCGGGCAGCCGAACGATCCGGGCTTGGGCCGCTGCACCGGGTTCACGTGGCTCGCCGCGCAGGTCTCCGACAGGCCGTAGCCCTCGGTGATGCGCGAGCCGGTGCGCTTCTCCCAGCCGCTCATCGTCGACTCGTGCAGGGTATCGGCGCCCGAGAGAACCAGCTTCAGGCGCTTCCAGTCGACCTTGTTCGTGTCCTTGTGGTCCTTCAGGTACTCGTAGAGCGTCGGCACGCCGTAGAAGACGGTGGCGCGGTGGCGCTCCATGGCGGCCAGGATCTCCTCGGTGTCGGGCGTGGTGAAGAGCACGAGCAGGTTTCCCTGCAGCAGCCCGTTCAGCATGATCACCACCTGCCCATAGATGTGGAAGAAGGGCAGGAACGCGAGCACCACCTCCTTGCCGGCCTCGAGGCCGGCGAAGGCGGACTGCGAGCAGGCGTAGGCGGCGATCATGTTGCGGTGGGTGAGCATCACGCCCTTGGGGTTGCCCGTCGTGCCGCCGGTATAGGGCAGGGCCGCGAGGTCGCTCGCCGGATCGATCGCCACGGCAGGGGGTTCGGGCGGGTGCTTCGCCAGAAGGTCCTGGAAGCGCCGCAGCGCCGGCCCTTCGGGCAGCGCCGGCTTCTTCGCGAAAAGCTGCTTCAGGCGCGGCAGGTACTCGGAGACGGCCGTGACGACGACGAGATCGAGCGGCACCTCGGCCTTCAGCACCTTCTCGTAGAGGATGTCCTGGCAGAAGAGCACGCGTGCGCCGCTGTCCTCGAGCTGGAAGCGGATCTCGTGGCTCGTGTACACCGGGCTCACCGGCGTGACGGTCGCGCCGCACTTCAGCGCGGCGAAGTAGGCAATGATGAACTGGGGGCTGTTGAGGAGGTAGAGCGCCACCCGGTCGCCCTTTTTCACCCCGCTCGCGGCGAGCGCGTTCGCCATCCGGTCGGTCGCCTCGCGCAGCGCCCGGTAGCTGATCGGCCGGCCGTAGAAGACGACGGCGGTGCGGCTGCCGTGGCGCTCGGTCGCCTCGTCGAAGGCCTGCACCACGCTCATCTGCGGCACCTCGACCTCGGCGGGCACGCCCGGCGGATAGTGCTTCAGCCAGGGCTTCGACAGATAATCGCCGATGCTGTCCGTGTCCGTGATGCTGCCCATGCCTGCGCCGCCTCCTCTCGTTGCTCCTCGCGAACGATTGTAGCCTCGTGGACGAGATCGTCGCCCGCAGTGTCGCCAAGTGGCCGAACGTGCCCGCCGTCTACGGGTGGCTCTCGCTCGACCGGCGCGGCCGCTGGCGCATCAAGGGCGAGACCATCGGCAACGCGGCGCTGCGCGAGTTCATCGCGCGGAACTATCAGCCCGACGAGCGCGGCCGCTGGTTCTTCCAGAACGGCCCTCAGCGCGTGTTCGTGAGGCTCGACTACACGCCGCTCGTGGTGCGCTACGAGGGCGAGCGCCTGGTCGACCACTGCGGGCGCCCTTTCGTCCCCGGGGCGCCGTTCGTGGACGACGAAGGGTCGGTCCTTTTTCCCGGCTCGGGTACCATCGCGCTGCTGGACGACCGCGACCTGATGCGGTTCTCCGAGGCGCCGGGGGCTGCCGGCCTGCCGGTCAAGGCCCGCGCGACCCTTGCCGAGGCGTACGGTTTCGACCCGGACCCGCGGCCGTAACTGCTTTGCGGCGGCGCGTCGCGAATCCTTGCGCGGGGGGTACTTCCTCTTTATAATCCGGCCTCTTTTTCGGCCCCTGGGCGGCTATTCTCGATGATGGAATGGCCGCCCGGTTCGTTTCTGGAATCTTAAAAACATGCCAACCGTCAATCAGTTAGTGCGTCAGGGGCGCGTCGCCAAGCGTCCCAAGTCCAAGGTGCCCGCGCTGGCCGGGTCGCCGCAAAAGCGGGGGGTATGCACGCGCGTCTACACGACCACGCCGAAAAAGCCGAACTCGGCGCTTCGCAAGGTCGCCAAGATCCGCCTCACCAACGGCTTCGAGGTGATCGGCTACATCGGCGGCGAGGGCCACAACCTGCAGGAGCACTCGGTGGTGCTCATCCGCGGGGGGCGCGTGAAGGACCTGCCGGGCGTGCGCTACCACATCGTGCGCGGCTCGCTCGATACGCAGGGCGTGAAGGACCGCAAGCAGGGCCGGTCCAAGTACGGCGCGAAGGCGCCGAAAGCAGGCTGAGCGGCAACCGAGGGGTAACGATTCATGCCACGTCGCAGGGAAGTCCCGAAGCGCGAGATCCTTCCGGATCCCAAGTTCAACAACGTCGAGGTCGCGAAGTTCGTCAACGTCCTCATGACGCGCGGGAAGAAATCGGTGGCCGAGCGCATCATCTACGGCGCGCTCGACACCATCAAGACCAAGTCGGGCAAGGACCCGATCGAGGTCTTCACGCAGGCGGTGCAGAACGTCAAGCCGATCGTCGAGGTGAAGAGCCGGCGCGTCGGCGGCGCGAACTACCAGGTCCCCGTCGAGGTGCGCCCGGTGCGCCGTGTCGCGCTCGCCATGCGCTGGATCCGCGAGGCGGCGCAGAAGCGCGGCGAGAAGTCGATGATGGTTCGCCTCGCCGGCGAGCTGCAGGAAGCGGCCGAGGGCCGCGGTGGTGCGATGAAGAAGCGCGAGGAAGTCCATCGCATGGCCGAAGCGAACAAGGCTTTCTCGCATTACCGCTTCTAAGCAAAAGGACTGAGCGGCCGTGGCACGCAAGACTCCAATCGAACGCTACCGGAACATCGGAATCTCGGCGCACATCGACGCCGGCAAGACCACGACCACCGAGCGCATCCTCTTCTACACCGGCGTCAATCACAAGCTCGGCGAGGTGCACGACGGCGCCGCGACGATGGACTGGATGGAGCAGGAGCAGGAGCGGGGGATCACGATCACTTCCGCCGCCACCACCTGCTACTGGAAGGGCATGGACATGTCCTATCCGGAGCACCACATCAACATCATCGACACGCCGGGCCACGTGGACTTCACCATCGAGGTCGAGCGCTCCATGCGCGTGCTCGACGGCGCCTGCATGGTGTACGACGCCGTCGCCGGCGTGCAGCCGCAGTCCGAGACGGTGTGGCGGCAGGCCAACAAGTACCGCGTGCCCAGGCTCGCGTTCATCAACAAGATGGACCGCATCGGGGCGAACTATTTCAAGGCCTACGAGCACATACGCACCCGCCTGAAGGGCAATCCCGTTCCGATCCAGGTTCCGATCGGCGCCGAAGACCACTTCGAGGGCGTGGTCGACCTCGTCACCATGACGGCCATCTACTGGGACGAGGCCTCGCAGGGCACCAAGTTCGAGCGCAAGCCGATTCCCGACGAGCTCGTCGACCAGGCGAAGGAGTGGCACGGCAAGATGGTCGAGGCCGCCGCCGAGGCGAACGAGGAGCTCATGAACAAGTACCTCGAGAGCGGCGAGCTCTCGGTGGAGGAGATCAAGCGCGGCCTGCGCCTGCGGACCATCGCCAACGAGATCGTGCCGATGATGTGCGGCACCGCGTTCAAGAACAAGGGCGTGCAGGCGATGCTCGACGCCGTCATCGACTACCTCCCCTCGCCGGTGGACATCCCTCCGGTCAAGGGCGAGAACGACAAGGGCGAGCCGGAGGTGCGCAAGGCGGGCGACGAGGAGCCGTTCTCGGCGCTCGCGTTCAAGATCATGACCGACCCCTTCGTCGGCCAGCTCACCTTCATCCGCGTCTACTCCGGCGTGCTCACCTCCGGCGACACGGTCTACACGACCATGAAGGGGCGCAAGGAGCGCATCGGCCGCCTGCTGCAGATGCACGCGAACGAGCGCAAGGAGATCAAGGAAGTGCGCGCCGGCGATATCGCCGCCGTGGTCGGCCTGAAGGACGTCATCACCGGCGAGACGATCTGCGACGTGAACAAGATCATCACGCTCGAGCGCATGGAGTTCCCCGAGCCGGTCATCTCGCAGGCCGTCGAGCCGAAGACGAAGGCCGACCAGGAGAAGATGGGCGTGGCGCTCGGCCGCCTCGCGCAGGAGGACCCGTCCTTCCGCGTGCGCACCGACGAGGAATCGGGCCAGACGATCATCTCGGGCATGGGCGAGCTGCACCTCGAGATCCTGGTCGACCGCATGAAGCGCGAGTTCAACGTCGACGCCTCGGTCGGCAAGCCGCAGGTGGCCTACCGCGAGACGTTCAAGAAGTCGATCGACTCGGAAGGCAAGTTCATCAAGCAGTCCGGCGGCCGCGGCCAGTACGGCCACGTCTGGCTCAAGCTCGAGCCCCAGCCGGCCGGCAAGGGCTTCGAGTTCGTCGACGCCATCAAGGGCGGGCGCGTGCCGCGCGAGTTCATCCCGGCCGTGCAGAAGGGCATCCTCGAGGCGCTGCAGGAAGGCGTGCTCGCCGGCTACCCGGTCGTCGACGTGAAGGCGACGCTCTTCGATGGCTCCTTCCACGAGGTGGACTCGAACGAGAACGCCTTCAAGATGGCGGCGATCTTCGCCTTCAAGGACGGCATGCGCCAGGCGTCCCCGACGCTGCTCGAGCCGATCATGGCGGTCGAGGTCGAGACCCCGGAGGAGAAGATGGGCGACGTGATGGGCGACCTGTCGTCGCGGCGCGGCGTGATCCAGGGCATGGAAGACCTGGCCGGCGGCAGCAAGGCGATCAAGGCCGAGGTGCCGCTGGGCGAGATGTTCGGCTACTCCACGACGCTGCGCTCCCTGACCCAGGGTCGCGCGACGTACACCATGGAGTTCAAGCACTACGCGGAGGCGCCGAAGAGCGTCGCCGAGGCCGTCATCAGCGCGCGGACCACCGCGACGACCAAGTAGGCGCCGGGCGGGAACGCAATCGGACGAGAAACGCAGCAGCGAGAAACGCAGTAATAACCGGACGGAAGATTCGACATGGCAAAAGGCAAATTCGAGCGCACCAAACCGCACGTGAACGTTGGGACGATTGGGCACGTGG
>CAYWSG010000002.1:0-66473 GCA_964461055.1 uncultured Enterobacteriaceae bacterium
TCGGCGCGATCGACCTGTCCGCGTGCCGCGCGGCGCCGGGCGTGATCGCGGCCTGGAGCATGGCGGAGCTCGCCGCGGACGGCGTGAAAGCGATCCCGGTACCCGCGACCTTCAAGCGCGCGGACGGCGCGCCCATGGCGGCGCCACCGCGCCTGCCGCTCGCGCAGGACAAGGTCTACTTCGTCGGCCAGCCGGTCGTGGCGATCGTCGCCGAGTCGCGGCTGCAGGCGCAGGACGCGGCCGAGCTCGCCATGGTGGAGTACGAAGATCTGCCGTGCGTGATCGATCCGCGCGACGCGGTGAAGCCCGGCGCGCCGGTGCTTTGGGAGGCGGCGCCCGACAACGTGGCCGCCGAGTCGACGTACGGCGACGCCGCGGCGACGGAGAAGGCCTTCGCTTCGGCCGCCCACGTGGTGGAGATCGAGCTCCACAATCAGCGGCTCAACGCCATGGCGATGGAGCCGCGCGCCTGCATCGGCGTGGTGGAGGAAGGCCGGCCGACCCTTTACACGCAGAACCAGACGCCGACCGCGGCGCGTGAGCTGCTTGGCGCCACGCTCGGCGGCAAGGCGACCGACTACCGGGTCGTGAACGGCGACATCGGCGGCGGCTTCGGCATGAAGACGGGGCTTGGCTGCGAGGACGCGCTCGTCGTCTACGCGGCGCGCAAGCTGGGGCGCCCGGTTCGCTGGCGCGCCGATCGCAGCGAGGAGTTCCTCGCCGCGCACATGGGCCGCGACCAGCATTACCGCGCCGCGCTCGCGCTCGACGCCGAAGGGCGGATGCTGTCGCTGCGCCTCGACGTGCTCGCGAGCATCGGCGCCCAGCCGGTCGGCTCCTCGGCGATGATCCCGCTCATGATGGTCGCCAAGGTCGCGACCTCGGTCTACAAGGTGCCGGTGGTGCACTACCGCATGCGCGCCGTGCTCACCAACACCATGGCGACGGGCGCCTACCGCGGCGCGGGCCGGCCGGAGGCCAACTACCTCATCGAGCGCCTGGTCGAGAAGTCGGCGCGCCGCCTGAAGATGGATAGCGCGGAGATCCGCCGCCGCAACTTCCTCGCGCCGGAGGATTTCCCGTACACCACGCACGTCGGCGAGACGTACGACACGGGCGACTTCCGCCGCATGCTGGACGGCGTGCTGAAGGCGGCCGACTGGGATGGCTTTCCGGCGAGGCGCGAGGAATCGCGGCGCCGAGGCAGGCTGCGGGGCCGCGGCCTTTCGTCGTACCTCGAATGGACGGGGGCGCTGCCCACCGAGACGGTCGACATGGAAGTGAGCGCCGACGGCACGGTCACGGTCTTCTCCGGCACCCAGGCGATGGGGCAGGGCCTGGAGACCGCCTACACGCAGCTCGCCGTCGAGCTCCTGCAGATCGAGCCCTCGAAAGTGCGCATCGTGCAGGGCGACACCGACCGCGCAACCGGCGTGGGCAGCGTCGGCTCGCGCTCCGCCTTCGTCGGCGGCTCGGCGCTCGTCGCGGCCGGCCGAAAGGCCATCGAGCAGGGCAAGGCGCTCGCCGCCGAAGCGCTCGAGGCGGCCCCGGCGGACATCGAATTCTCGGCGGGGCGCTTCCGCATCGCGGGCACCGACCGCGCGATCGCGCTTGGCGAGCTCGCCGCACGGCAGCCGGCGAAGGTTTTCCGCGTCTCGGCGACGGAGACGCCCTCCACGCCTTCATGGCCGAACGGCGCGCAGGCCTGCGAGGTGGAAGTCGAGCCCGAGACCGGCGAAGTGCGCCTCGTGCGCCTCGTGAGCTGCGACGACATCGGCCGGATCATCAACCACATGATCGTCGAGGGGCAGATCCACGGCGGCATGGCGCAAGGCGTCGGGCAGGCGCTCTACGAGCAGGTCGTCTACGACCGCGAGAGCGGCCAGCTCCTCACCGGCTCGCTCATGGACTACAGCGTGCCGCGCGCCGACCAGTTTCCGCACCTGGAGGCGAGCTTCGACGAGTCGCTGCCGTGCCAGACCAACCTGCTCGGCGTGAAGGGCGTCGGCGAGATCGGCACCATCGGCGCCGTGCCCGCGGTGGCGAACGCCGTGATGGACGCGCTGCACGACGCAGGGGTCGAGCACCTCGACATGCCGCTCACGCCCGAGAAGCTCTGGCGCGCGCTGCGCGCGCAAGAGCGTCCCGCATAGCAGGTGCGACCCGCCGAGCAGGTGCGCTATAGTGGCGCGCGCCATGAGCGCGGTCCTGCATGGCGGCCTGCGCCGCGACGGCACGAGCCCCCGGTGGCCGCTTCCCTACGCGCTCGGCGCCTCCCTCGCCCTCCACGCCGCCCTTCTCCTGCTGGGCGCGCCCGGGGGCGACAGCGCCCCGGAGGAGCCGCCTCCCGAGCCGATCCACGCTCGCCTCGTCGCACCCCCGCCGCCTCCCGCCCCGCCCGCGCCCAAGCCCGCGCCGCCTGCCGCGATACCACCTGCCGTGACGCAGGCGCCGGAAGTGGCGCCGTCGCCGAAGCCCAAGGTAAGAGAGACACCCAAGGCGCCGCCGACCGTGCGACCCGCGCCCAAGCCCAGGCCCAAGCCCGAGCCCGAAGCTACGGCGGATCCCGTGCCAGCCGCCAGGCCGAAGCCGCAAGCGCCGACGCCGTCACCGGCGCTCGAGCCCGAGCGCGAACCAGAATCGCCAGCGGAGTCGGCGCCCTCGACTGCTGCGCCAGAGCCGACGGACGCGCCTTCCGCAGCCGAGGGCGCCGATGCACGGGGCGAAAGCGCGGAAGCGCGGGCCGTCGATACGTATCGGGCGCAGCTCATCGAGACCGCGCGCCGCTACAAGCGCTACCCGCGTGTCGCCCTCGACAACAACTGGGAGGGCAAGGTGGTGGTGCGGCTCGCGGTCGGCGCCGACGGGCGCATCGCCGCGCTCGACGTGAGCGCGAGCGCAGGCTACCCGGCGCTCGACCGGCAGGCGCTCGAGATGATCCGCAAGGCGAAGGAGGTAGTGCCACTGCCGGCGGCCTTGCGCGGCACGGCGTTCACGCTCGAGATCCCGGTGATCTACGAGCTCAAGGATGCCGGCGCGCGCTAGCCAGGCAGGGAGGCAGCGAGCACGGTGCCGCGCTCGCTCAGTGCGCGCGCTGGAAGGCGACGACGTGGTCGACGTCGAGCCGGATGCCGATGCGCTCGCCGAGCGCGTGGTTGTGGTGGCTCGGCACGAGCGCGAGGACCTTGCGGCCGCTCTGAAGCCGCAGGGTATAGAGGATGTCCGCGCCGCGGAACGCCTTGTGCAGCACCTCGGCGCGCGTGGGCGCCGCATCGTCGTGGATGACGTCGTCCGGGCGCAGAAGCACTTCGAGGTTGTCGGCCCCGTCGCACTCTGCGGCGGGCTGGCTCAGCACGCCGAGCTCGATCTCGAGCTGGTTGGGACCCACGACGCGCGCGGGCAGGAAGACGCCCTGTCCGACGAAATCGGCGACGAACCGGTTCGCCGGGCGGTGATACAGGTCGTAGGGGCTCGCCCATTGCTGGATCACCCCTTCGTGCAGGATGCCGATCTCGTCGGCCATGGCGAACGCTTCCTGCTGGTCGTGCGTGACGAGCACGGCGGTCGCGCCGCTCGCCTTGATGACCTCCCGGACCTCCACCGAGAGCCGCTCGCGAAGCTCGACGTCGAGGTTCGAGAACGGCTCGTCGAGGAGGAGGAGATCCGGACGCGGCGCGAGCGCCCGCGCGAGCGCCACGCGCTGCTGCTGGCCGCCCGAGAGCTCGTGCGGATAGCGGTCGAGATCGGCGGAGAGGCCGACCAGCTCGGCCAGCTCGCGCACGCGCTCGGCGCGCTTCGCGCGCGGCACGCCGTGCAGGCCGAAGGCGATGTTCTCCCTGATCCGCAGGTGCGGGAAGAGCGCGTAGTCCTGGAACACCATTCCGATGCGGCGGTGCTCCGGCGCCACCGCGACGCTCGTCGACGAGACGACCCGGCCGTTGATGCGGATGCAGCCTTCCTGTACGGCTTCGAAGCCGGCGATGCAGCGCAGGACCGTGGTCTTGCCCGAGCCGCTCGGCCCGAGCAGGCAGCCGATCGCCCCGCGGGGGAGCGAGAACGAGAGCCCGCGCACCACCTCGTGGCGCCCATAGGCCTGCGCGAGCGATTCGACTTCGAGGAGCGGCGATGCGTCCATGATCAAAGTATAACGGTTCTCATTCTTGCTAGAATCGAATTCGTTCAAATTTTCAACATCTTATGACCATGTCGATGGCGGCGGCACTGGGCGGGCCGTGGCGGCGGCTCGGGAGCTTCGGCGTCGTCGCGGTGCTCGTTGCCGCGCTTCTTGCGTTGCCGCTCATCTTCGTGCTCGCCAGCGTGGTTGCGCCGGTGAGCGAGGCATGGTCGCACATCGCGTCCACGCTCCTTCCCCGCTACGTCTGGAACACGCTCTTGCTCACCGCAGGCGTGGCGTGCGGCGTCGTCTCCATGGGCGTCGTCTCGGCGTGGGTCGTGACGATGTACCGTTTTCCGGGGCGCGACTTCCTCGAGTGGGCGCTCGTGCTTCCGCTCGCGATGCCGGCCTACGTCATGGCGTACGCGTACACTGACTGGCTGCAGTTCACGGGCGCGGTGCAGACGACGCTGCGCGAGCTGACGGGATGGAAGCCGGGCGAATACTGGTTCCCGGACGTGCGCTCCTGGTGGGGCGCGGCCGCCATGCTCGCCTTTGCGCTCTATCCCTACGTGTACATCATCGCCCGCACCGCGTTCACGGACCTCTCGCGCAGCGCCCTCGAGGCGGGCCGGCTTGCCGGCTACGGCACGGGCACGGTGTTCTGGCGCGTGGCCGTGCCGCTGGCGCGCCCGGCCATCGTCGCCGGGACGTCGCTTGCGCTGATGGAGACGCTCGCCGATTTCGGCACCGTGTCCTATTTCGGCGTGGAGGTCTTCACGACCGGCATCTTCAAGGCCTGGTTCTCGATGGGCGACCGGATCGCCGCGGCGAAGCTTGCCGCGTGCCTGCTCCTTTTCGTCGCGGTGCTGCTGTCGCTGGAGCGGGCGAGCCGCGGGCGCGCCGCCTACCATGGTTTCTCGCCGCGCCGGGCCGCGCCGGCCCAGCGCCTGCGCGGCGGCGCGGCGCTGCTCGCGCTCGCCGCCTGCGGAGCCCCCGTGGTCGCGGGCTTCGGCCTGCCGGCGCTGCTCCTCGCCATGCTCGCCTGGCAGGACGAGGGCTATCGCGCGGCGCGGCTCGGAATGCTGGTCGCCAACAGCTTTACCGTAGCCGGCGTGACTGCTTTCATCGCCGTCGTCCTGGCAGCGGTCATGGCCTATGCCTCGCGGCTCACGACGAGCCCGCTGGTCGGCGGCGCGAACCGGCTCGTCAGCCTCGGCTACGCGGTGCCCGGCGCGGTGATCGCCGTCGGCGTGCTCACGCCGCTCGGCCGGCTGGACAACGCGCTCGCCGCGGCCATCGAAGCGCTGACCGGCGCGCAGCCGGGACTGCTTCTCACCGGCACGTTCGCGGCGCTCGTGTTCGCCTATCTCGTGCGGCTTCTCGCCGTATCGCTGCAGACGACTGAAGCGGGCCTTGCGCGGATTACGCCCAGCATGTCGTTCGCCGCTCGCTCGCTGGGCGCCACGCCCCTGCAGACGCTGTGGCGCATCCACGCGCCGCTCCTGCGGCCGAGCCTCGCGACGGCCGCGCTGCTCGTCTTCGTCGACGTGCTGAAGGAGCTGCCCGCGACCTTCGCGCTGCGGCCCTTCAACTTCGACACGCTGGCGATCGAGGCCTACAACCTCGCGAAGGACGAGCGGCTTGCCGAGGCGGCCACGCCGTCCCTGGTCATCGTCGCGGTCGGCCTGCTGCCCGTGATCGTCGTGGCGAAGCGCTACTTCCAGCCCACGCGGTCGTAGATCTTCTGCGAGACCGGCTGGTTGCGGCCGAGGACCGAGACGTTGAGGCTGTCGCGCTTGAAGTCCCCGAAGTCGCTGAGCACCGGGTTGTCGACCTTCACGCCGGGCACCACCGGCCACTCGTTGTTGCCGTCGGCGAAGTAGCGCTGCGCGTCGTCGCTCGCCAGGTACTCCAGGAACCTGATCGCCGCCTCGCGATGCGGCGCATGCTTCAGCACGCCGGCGCCGGAGACGTTGACGTGCGTGCCCCAGCTCTCCTGGTTGGGAAACACGATGCCCAGCCGATCGGCCACCTCGCGGTCCTGCGCCTTCGAGGAGCGGGCGAGCCGCGCGTAGTAGTACTGGTTGGAGACCGTCACGTCGCACTCGCCCGCGGCCACCGCCTTCAGCTGATCGGTGTCGCCTCCTTTCGGCTCGCGCGCCAGATTGCCGCGCACGCTCTTCGCCCAGGCTTCGGCCTTCGCCTCCCCGAGATGGTTGACGAGGGCGCCCATGAGCGAGAGGTTGTAGATGTTGGTGGACGAACGCATGCAGATGCGTCCCTTCCATTTGGGATCGGCGAGCGCCTCGTAGGTCGGCACCTCCTGCGGCTTCACCTTGTCCTTGTTATAGGCGATCACGCGCGCGCGCATGGAGAACCCGAACCAGCGCCCCTGGGGCTCGCGGAAGCTGTCGGGAATGCGCTTCTCGAGCACCGCAGACTTGACGGGCTGGAAAAGCCCGAGCTGCTCGGCGCGCCAGAGCCGGCCGGCGTCCACGGTGATGAGCACGTCGGCAGGGCTTCGCTCGCCCTCGCTGCGGATGCGCTCGATGAGCGGATCCTCGCCCGCCTCGATGCGGTTGATCTTGATGCCGGTCTGCTTGGTGAAGGTGCCGTAGAGCGCCTCGTCGGTCTGGTAGTGGCGCGCGGAATAGACGTTCAGCACCTTCTCTTCGGCCGTGGCTGCGGCGCTCGTCAGCGAAAGGGCGGCCGAGAGAGCGGCGCCGAGCAGGTAGGTCGCGGATTTCTTCGACATGGGGTAGGGGTCGTAGGGTAGTGGGTTGTAGAGACGATAATTATTCTCATTCAGGCTGTCAATGAGCGCCATAATCAACCCCTTGGGCTTTCGTGCGTTGGACTTCTCCATGAGAGTGCGGATGGCGGCCATGGGGCTCGCCTTGGCCTGTGTCGCCGGCCAGGGCCATGCCCGCGAGACGCTGGAGGTGATCGAGTTGCGCCACGCCACCGTGGAGCAGGTCCTGCCGGCGCTGCGGCCGCTCCTCGCCCCGGGCGGGGTGCTGACCGGCCAGTCCGGGCGGCTCATCGTGCGCTCGAGCGAGGCCAACATCGCGGAGCTCCGCCAGGCGCTCGCCGCGATCGATCGCCCGCGCCGGCGGCTGGAGATCCTGGTGCGGCTCGAAGACGGAGGGAGCCGCGCGCGCGAGTCCGTGGAGGCGCGCGGGCGCATCGATTCGAGGCGCGGCAGCCGGGTCGAGATCGGCGCCGAGGCGCGGCAGGGGAGCGCCTCGGAGCGGGTCGATCAGCGCGTGCAGGTGCTCGAGGGCGGGCGCGCCCTTATCGCCACGGGCGCCGCACGTCCGCTCGTGCAGCGGCAAACAATCCGCACGCCTTCGGGCGTTCGCACGGAGGAGACGGTGGTCCTGCAGGAAGCCGCGAGCGGCATCGAGGTCACGCCGCGCCTCGTGGGCGACAGCGTCGTTCTCGAGCTCGCGCAGCGGCGCGATCGCCTCTCGCCCGACGGCGCCACGGTGCGCAACCAGAGCCTCGAGACCGCCGTGCGCGGACGGCTCGGCGAGTGGATCGACCTCGGCGGGCTCTCTTCGAGCGACGAGCGCTCGGGCCGCGCGCTGGCCGGCTATTCGCGCGAGAGCTTCAGCGCAACCCGCCGCATCTGGGTCAAGGTCCGGGAACTGCCTTGAGATCCGTGGTGCACGAGGCATTCGCGGCCGACGGCGCGCTCGCGGCCAGGATTCCCGGCTTCCGGCACCGGGCCGGCCAGCTCGAGATGGCGCTCGCCATCCACGAGGCGATCGAGCAGTGCGGCGTGCTGATCGCCGAGGCGGGCACGGGAACCGGCAAGACATTCGCCTACCTCGTGCCGGCGCTGCTTTCCGGTGGCAAGGTCCTCGTCTCCACCGGGACGAAGACGCTGCAGGACCAGCTTTTCGACCGCGACCTGCCCGCGGTGCGCGAGGCGCTTTCGCTGGGCACGAGCCTCGCCCTCCTCAAGGGGCGGGCGAACTACGTGTGCCTCTACCGGCTGCGCCGGGCCGCGCAGCAGGGCCTCTTCGGCAGCCGGGAGGAAGCGGCGCAGATCGCCCGCATCGAGCGCTTCGCGGCGGGCACGGTGACCGGCGATCGCAGCGACCTCGCCGACGTGCCCGAAGACGCTCCCGTCTGGAGCCATGCCACCTCCACGCGCGAGAACTGCCTCGGTCAGGAGTGCCCGGACTACAAGGACTGCTTCGTGATGCGCGCGCGGCGAAACGCGCTCACGGCGGACGTGGTCGTCGTCAACCACCACCTCTTCTTTGCCGACGTCGCGCTCCGCGACGAGGGCGTGGCGGAGCTCCTTCCGGCCTGCAACACCGTCATCTTCGACGAGGCGCACCAGCTGCCCGAAGTGGCGCGCGCCTTCTTCGGCGAGCGGGTGTCGACCGCGCAGCTCCTCGAGCTCGCGCGAGACGCGCGCCTCGAGCTTCGCGCGGCGGGGGGCGCGTCGCCGGAGCTCGACGCGCTCGCCACGCGCCTCGAGAGCGCCGCCCGCGACCTGCGGCTCCGATTCCGCGAGCCGGGCCGGATGGGATGGACGCAGGCGCTCTCGCTGCCCGGGTTCGACGATTCGCTCGCCAGGCTCTTCGCGGCGCTCGAGGCCTGCGGCGCGCAGCTCGAGGCGCAGGCCGAGCGCTCGGAGGGGCTGGGCGCGTGCGCGCGCCGCGCGGGGCTCGCCCGCGCGATCCTCGCGCGCCTGCGCGAGAGCGGCTCGACCGAGGAGGTGCGCTGGGTCGAAGTGCTGCCGCACGCCGTGGCGCTCCACGCGACGCCGCTTTCCTCCGCGGAGCATTTCCGCCGCCAGATGGACGATCACCCGCGCGCCTGGATCTTCACCTCGGCGACGCTCGCCGTGGGGGAGGACTTCGGCCATTTCCGGCGCGAGCTCGGCGTGCCCGAGGCGCAGGCGCGGCGCTGGGAGAGCCCGTTCGACTTCGCCTCGCAGGCGCTGCTCTACCTTCCCAAGGGGCTGCCGGACGATCCGAACGCGCCAGCCTTCACCGAGGCGGTCGTGGAGGCGGCGCTGCCGGTGCTGCAGGCAAGCGGCGGTCGGGCTTTCCTCCTCTTCACTACGTTGCGCGCGCTGCGGCGCGCGCACGAGCTCCTGCGCGCGCGCATCGACTACCCGCTTCTCGTGCAGGGGACCGGCTCGCGGAGCGAGCTCCTCGCGCGCTTTCGCTCGCTCGGCAACGCGGTGCTCCTTGGCAGCCAGTCGTTCTGGGAAGGCGTCGACGTGCGCGGCGAGGCGCTCTCGGTCGTGCTCATCGACAAGCTGCCGTTCGCTCCGCCCGACGATCCCGTGCTCGCCGCGCGCATCGAGGGCATGAAGGCGGCAGGCGGCAATCCGTTCGGCGAGCTGCAGCTGCCGCAGGCCGTGCTGCAGCTCAAGCAGGGCGCCGGCCGCCTGATCCGCGACGAGCGCGATCGCGGCGTGCTCGTGCTCTGCGATCCGCGCCTGCTTACGCGGCCCTATGGCCGCCGCATCCTGAGAAGCCTGCCGCCCATGAAGCCGACCCGCTCGCTCGCCGACGTGCAAGCGTTCTTCGCCGAGGTTCCGGCGTGAACGTCCTCATCACCGGAGGCGGAGGCTTCCTCGGGTCGCGGCTGGCGAAGGCGCTCCTGCAGCGCGGCGAGCTTGGCGGCGCGGCCATCGGGCGCCTGCGCCTTTTCGACGCCGCTTATCCCTCCGGCCATCCGGCCGATCCGAGGGTCGAGGCGGTGACGGGCGACCTTGCCGATCCGGATACGATGGCGCGAGCCGTCGGAACCGACACGCATGCGGTCTTTCACCTCGCCGCCGTGGTGAGCGGCGCGGCGGAGGCCGACTTCGACCTCGGCATGCGGGTGAACCTGCGCGGCACGCAGCTACTTCTCGAGGCGTTGCGCCGCTCCACCGTCGCGCCGCGCCTCGTCTTCGCGAGCTCGCTGGCCGCTTTCGGCGGCGCCCTTCCCGAAGTGCTGGACGACGCGACGACGCCAACGCCGCAGAGCTCCTACGGCGCGCAGAAGGTCCTCGGGGAGTACCTGGTCGCCGATTACTCGCGCAAGGGCTACCTGGATGGCCGCTCGCTGCGGCTCCCGACCATCGTCGTTCGCCCGGGCAAGCCGAACGCCGCCGCGTCCTCGTTCGCGAGCGCCATCATCCGCGAGCCGCTGAATGGCCACGTCGCCAAATGCCCCGTGGACCCGAACACGGAGGTCTGGCTGCTCTCGCCTCGGCGGGCGGTCGAAGCATTCATCCATGCGCACGAGGTGCCGGCGAGCGAGTGGCCGTCGCACCGGGTGGTCAACCTGCCGGGCATCACGGCGAGCGTAGCCGGGATGGTCGCCGCGCTCGGGCGGGTGGCCGGTGCGCAGGCGGCTGCGCGCGTCGTCTACGAGCCCGACACCCGCATCCAGGCCATCGTGCGCACCTGGCCCGCGCGCTTTCGCACGCCGCGCGCGCTCGCCATGGGATTCAACGCGGATCCCGATATCGAGACGGTGATCCGCGGCTACGCCGCCGAGGAGGGGATCCGGCCTTAGATTCCGTGGCTCGCTACCACCGCGGATCCCAGATCCGCCACCACGGGACGTCGCGCTTCGGGCCGCCCGGCTTCAGGTACTCGCTCTGCGGGAAGTTCTTGCGCATGACCCGATCGGCGGCGTCGCGCAGGTCTTCCATGCCGAGCGCATCGTAGGCCTTGACCAGGATGAACACCGCTTCTTCCACCGCGGGCGACTGCGGGTAGTGCTCGACCGCGTACTGAGCCCGATTGGCCGCGGCGAGGAACGCCCCACGCTTCATGTAGTAGCGGGCGACGTGCACTTCGTGGGACGCGAGCGCGTTGACGAGATAGCGCATGCGCGCGGCCGCATCCGCCGCGTAGCGCGAGTCGGGGAAGCGCGTGACCACCTCCTGGAACGCATCGAACGCCTCGCGCGTCGCCTTCGGGTCGCGATCGGTCATGTCGGGCGAGGTAAGCCACGTGAGGAACCCCGAGAGCTCGTTGAAGTTGATGAGGCCCTTCAGGTAGTAGGCGTAGTCGACGTTCGGATGGTTGGGATAGAGCTTGATGAAGCGGTCGATCGCCGCGACCGCGTTGGCGCGCTCACCGTCCTTCCAGTGGGCGTAGGCGACCTCGAGCTGCGCCTGCTGGGCATAGCGGCCGTAGGGATAGCGGGCTTCCAGCTTCTCGAAATACCGGATCGCCTGCGGCCAGTCCTTGGCCGCCATCGCGTCCTTCGCCTCCCCGTAGAGGCGCTGCGCCGACCAGCCGATCGTCTCGTCCTCCTTGCCGACGGACGCGCAGCCGGCCGCGGCCGCGAGGAGAAGGACCACGGCGAGCCGCAGGGCGCCAAGTAAACTTCGTTGCATGCGAAAGCCTTCGGGACGTGCGAGGAAACCGGCGGAGGATTATAGCGATGCGCCGGCCGGGGAGTGGGATGCGGCCTTTGCGGCGCCGATGAGCGCCGAAGTGCCCGCCGAGCTCGGCGGCTTGCGCCTCGACCAGGCGCTCGTGCGCCTGTTTCCGCAATACTCGCGCAATCGCCTGCAGGCGTGGCTCAAGGCGGGGCACGTGCGCATCGAGGGCTTGGACGCCGCGCCGCTCGTTGCCAGGCGCGCCGTGGCAGGCGGCGAGCGGGTCGTGCTGGCGCCGCCCGCCGTGCCCTCGGCGGCCTCGCCGCAGGCGCAGCGCATGCGGCTCCGGATCGTGCACGAGGACGCGGCGCTCATCGTGATCGACAAGCCCGCAGGGCTCGTCGTGCACCCGGGCGCCGGACAGCCCGATCGCACGCTCCTCAACGCGCTCCTCGCCCATGCGCCTTCGCTCGCCGGCGTGCCAAGGGCCGGCATCGTGCATCGCCTCGACAAGGACACGAGCGGCCTCCTGGTCGTGGCGAAGACGGTGAGCGCGCAGGCGAGCCTCGTGAAGCAGCTCGCCGATCGCACGATGCGCCGCGTCTACCTCGCGCTCGTGCAGGGCGATCCGCCGGCGAGCGGCGTGATCGACGCGCCGATCGGCCGCGACACGCGCGTGCGCACGCGCATGGCCGTGACGCACCGGGGCAAGCCCGCGCGCACTGCCTACCGGGTGCTCGAGCGCTTCGGCCATGCCGCGCTCGTCGAGTGCCGGCTCGAGACCGGCCGGACGCACCAGATCCGGGTGCATTTCCAGCACATCCGTCATCCGCTCGTAGGCGATACGGTGTACCGGCGTGGCACGCGCCACGGCGTGTCGTTCCCGCGGCAGGCTTTGCACGCGTGCGAGCTCGCGCTCGTGCATCCGCAGAGCGGCGAGCCCAGGCGCTGGCGCGCGGCGCCGCCGCGCGACTTCCGCCAGCTCCTCGAGCGGCTGCGGAGAGAGGCATGAGGCTCGAGCAGAGCGCGCTGCTGCGGCCGCAGTGGCCGGCGCCGAGCGCCGTCCAGGCGCTCATGACCACGCGCTCGGCGGGCGACATGGCGAGCGCGGAGGGCCGCGCCCGCCTCCGCGCGCTTCTTCCGGCCGAGCCGGCATGGCTTCGCCAGGTGCACGGCACGCGCGTCGTCGAAGCGGCGCCCGGCGGCGAGCTCCCCGAGGCCGACGCAGCGCTCACGCGGCGTCCCGGCGTCGTCTGCGCAGTGTTCGCCGCCGACTGCATGCCGGTGCTGCTCGCCGACCGGCACGGGACCGTCGTCGCGGCCGCGCATGCGGGATGGCGGGGTCTCTGCGCCGGGGTCCTGGAAAGCACCGTGCAAGCGATGCAGCGCGAGCCCTCCGAGCTCGTCGCCTGGCTCGGTCCGGCCATCGGTCCCCAGGCCTACGAGGTGGGCGACGAGGTCCGCGCCGCCTTCGTCGCCCGCGAGGCTCGTGCGGCGCAGGCGTTCCGGCCGGGGCGGTCGGGCCACTGGTGGCTCGATCTCTACGCCGTCGCGCGCCAGCGGCTCGAGGCCCTCGGCGTGCGGCAGGTGCACGGAGGCGGCTTCTGCACGTATTCGGATGCGGCGCGCTTTTTCTCCTTCCGGCGCGAGCGTACGCGCTCGCGCATGGCGGCACTCGTGTGGCTCACGTAGAATCGCCCGCCCCATGACCCTCGGCTGGATCCTTGCCGCAAGCGTGGCGGGCGGCACCCTGTCCGCCGGCATGGCCGCCGTCGCGCTCGCCATCCGCATCGCCTGGGTGCCGATGCTCGTGTCGTTCGCCATCGGCGCGCTGCTCGGCGCGGCCTTTCTCGAGGTCATCCCGCACGCTTTCGAGAAGGGCGACCCGCACAGCGTCGCCCTCACCATCCTCGCCGGCATCTTCGTCTTCTTTCTCCTCGAGAAGCTGCTCCTCTGGCGCCATTGCCACGCCGAGGAATGCGAAGTGCACGACCCGGGCGCGGCGCTCGCGCGCGAGGCCCACGCCCACGCAGGCCATGAAGCGGGCCACGATCACGGGCGCAGCGGCGCACTCATCATCGTCGGCGATACGGTGCACAACTTCGTCGACGGCGTGCTCATCGCCGCGGCGTTCCTGCAGAGCATCGAGCTCGGCATCGTGACCGCGGTGGCCATCATCGCGCACGAGATCCCGCAGGAAATGGGCGATTTCCTGATCCTGCTGCACTCGGGCTACTCGAGGGCGAGGGCGCTCGCCATGAACGTCCTCTCCTCGGCCGCGACGCTCGTGGGCGGGGTCGTGGGCTACTACGCCCTGCACGTCCTGCTCGACATCGAGGCGACGCTGCTCGGCATCGTGGCGGCCAGCATGATCTACGTGGCCGTGGCCGACCTCATCCCCGGGCTGCACCGGCGCCCGGAGCTCAAGGACACGGCCATGCAGGGCCTGCTCATCGCGCTCGGCATCGGCATGATCGCGCTCGTGGGGGCGCTGGTGCGCCACTAGGGGCGGATTGACGCTGGGGGTTTGTGCGGCGCAAAATCGCGCGCGATGCAACAAGGCACCCCCGAGGCCTTGCTCGCCACGATCGCCGAGTCCGGCAATGAAGTCTCGCAGGGCTGGATGCGCCTCATGGCGGCTGCCACCGACGCCGCGCCTGCCTGGCTCTCCCAGCTCGAGGCTGGCACTGCGCGGCGGGCGGAGTATTTCCGGCGGCAGACGCGCCTCTGGACTGCGATGGTGGAGGGTCGCCGGGAAAGCATCGTCGAGCCCGCGCGCGGCGATCGCCGCTTCGCCGCACCCGCCTGGCGCGAGAACGCCTACTACGACTACCTGAGGCAGTCCTATCTCCTGGCCGTGCAGTACGTGGAAGGGCTCGTCGAGGAGGCGTGCCTGCCGCCGCTCGCCAAGGAGCGCGCGCGCTTTGCGGTGCGCCAGTGGCTGGACGCGGTGTGTCCGGCCAATTTCGCGGCGACCAACCCGCTCGCCGTGCAGGAGGCGATGGCGACGAACGGGGAGAGCCTTGCCAGGGGGCTCGCGCACCTTCTCGAGGATGCCCGCCGGGGCCGCATCAGCCAGAGCGACGAGACGGGCTTCGAGATCGGCCGCAACCTCGCGACCACGCCGGGGCACGTGGTCTTCGAGAACGAGCTCATCCAGCTCATCCAGTACGCGCCGACGACCGAGCGGGTCGCCGAGCGGCCGCTCGTCATGGTCCCGCCCTGCATCAACAAGTACTACATCCTCGACCTCGCGCCGGAGCGCTCGCTCGTGCGCCACGCCATCGGCGAGGGGCACACGGTGTTCATGGTTTCCTGGCGCAACGTCGGCCCGGAGCAGTCGACGCTCACCTGGGACGACTACCTGGAGTCGGGCGTCATCGCGGCGCTGCGCGCGGCGCGCGACATCTCGGGCGCCGACCAGGTGAACGCGCTCGGCTTCTGCGTCGGCGGCACGCTGCTCGGCGCGGCGCTCGCCGTCCTCGCGGCGCGCGAGGAGCCGCTCGTGTCCTCGGCCACGTTCCTCGCCGCCATGCACGACTTCCGCGACACCGGGCAGATCGGCCTTTTCATCGACGAGGCGAGCGTCGCCGCCCGCGAGGCGACGATCGGCCGCGGCGGCATCCTGCCGGGCTCCGACCTCGCCTTCGTCTTCTCGAGCCTGCGCGCGAACGATCTCGTCTGGCCCTACGTGGTCAACAACTACCTGCTCGGCGGCCGTCCCGACGCGTTCGACCTTCTCTACTGGAACGCCGATAGCACGAACCTCCCCGGGCCGATGTATTGCTACTACCTGCGCAATACCTACCTGGAGAACAAGCTTCGGATCCCGGGCGCGCTCGTGAGCTGCGGCGTGCCGGTGGACCTCGGCAGGATCGAGGTCCCGCTCTTCATTCTCGCCACGCGCGAAGACCACATCGTGCCCTGGCGCTCCGCCTACCGGACGGTGCACCTCATGGGCGGCGAGAAGACGTTCGTGCTCGGCGCGAGCGGCCACGTGGCCGGGGTCGTCAACCCGCCGGCGGCGAAGCGGCGCAGCTACTGGACGGGCGAGGCGTACCCGGAGGACCCCGACGCCTGGCTGCAGGCGGCGACCGAGACGCGCGGCAGCTGGTGGCCCCGCTGGACCGGGTGGCTCGCCCGGCAGGGCGGCGGCGAGCGCCGGGCACCTGCCGCGCCGGGAACTGTCCAATATCCAGCGATCGAGCCCGCGCCCGGTCGCTACGTCAAGCAGCGCATCCAACCGACGCACTGATTCGAGAAAGGCCCACCATGGAAGAGATCGTCATTGTCGGCGCGGCGCGCACGCCGATCGGAAAGTTCGGCGGCACGCTGGCGAAGACGCCCGCCGCGCAGCTCGGCGCGCTCGCCATCCGCAGCGCGCTCGAGCGTGCCCGCGTCGTCCCCGAGCAGGTGTCCGAAGTGATCATGGGCCAGGTCCTCACGGCCGGCGTCGGGCAGAATCCGGCCCGCCAGGCCGCCATGAAGGCGGGGCTCCCCGACATGGTCCCGGCCATGACGATCAACAAGGTCTGCGGCTCGGGCCTGAAGGCGGCGATGCTCGGCGCGCAGTCCATCGCGAACGGCGACGCCGACGTGGTCGTCGCCGGCGGCCAGGAGTCGATGAGCCTCGCGCCGCATGCGCTCATGGGCTCGCGCGAGGGCTTCCGCATGGGCGACGCCACCATGGTCGACACCATGATCGTGGACGGCCTGTGGGACGTGTACAACCAGTACCACATGGGCGTGACCGCCGAGAACGTCGCCAGGGAGTACGCGGTGACGCGCGAGGAGCAGGACGCGTTCGCCGTCGCGAGCCAGAACAAGGCCGAAGCCGCGCAGAAGGCCGGCCGCTTCAAGGACGAGATCGTGCCGGTGGAGATCGCCTCCCGAAAAGGCACCGTGACCTTCGCCGACGACGAGTACCCGCGCCACGGTGCGACGCTCGAGGCGCTGCGCACGCTGAAGCCCGCGTTCGACAAGAATGGCACCGTGACCGCCGGCAACGCCTCGGGCATCAACGACGGCGCGGCGGCGGTCGTGCTGTGCTCTGCGAGAAAGGCGAAGGAGCTCGGCGTGAAGCCCCTCGCGCGCATCAAGGCGTTCGCCTCGGCGGGGGTCGATCCGCGGTACATGGGCATGGGGCCGGTGCCCGCCTCGAAGCGCTGTCTCGCGAGGGCGGGCTGGGAGCCGAAGGACCTCGAGCTCATGGAGATCAACGAGGCGTTCGCGGCGCAGGCGATCGCCGTCAACCGCCAGATGGGCTGGGATACCGCGCGCGTGAACGTGAACGGTGGCGCCATCGCGCTCGGCCATCCGATCGGCGCCTCGGGCTGCCGGGTCCTCGTGACGCTGCTCTACGAGATGCAGAAGCGGGACGCGAAGCGCGGGCTCGCATCGCTTTGCATCGGCGGCGGGATGGGGGTCGCCATGGCGATCGAGCGCTAGCGGGAGCATGAACGACATGGGGAATCAGGCGGACCTGGCCGAGCGGCCGCAGACCTGGCGGGAGGAGGCCACCCCGGCCGTCTCGCGCATCGCGTTCGTCTCCGGCGGCATGGGCGGCATCGGCACGGCGATCTGCCGGCGCCTCGGCCGCGCCGGGCATACGGTAGTGGCGGGGTGCCTTCCGGGCTACGAGCGCAAGGCCGACTGGCTTGCCGGCATGCGCGCCGAGGGCTACCGAGTCCACGCGGCCGAGGGCGACGTCTCGAGCTTCGAGTCGTGCAAGGCGATGTTCCGCGAGCTGCGCGCGACGGTCGGCCCGGTCGACATCCTGGTGAACAATGCCGGCATCACGCGCGACGCGGTCCTGCGCCGCATGAGCGAGGAGGACTGGGCGGCGGTCATCAACACCAACCTGAACAGCGTCTTCAACGTCACCCGCCAGGTGATCGAGGGCATGAGCGAGCGCGGCTGGGGCCGCGTCATCAACATTTCCTCGGTGAACGCGATCAAGGGGCAGTTCGGTCAGACGAACTATTCCGCCGCCAAGGCGGGAATGGCCGGGTTCTCCAAGGCGTTGGCGCAGGAGGTGGTGCGAAAGGGAATTACGGTGAACACCGTATCGCCAGGCTACGTGGAGACCGACATGGTCATGGCCATCCGCCCGGATGTCCGCGAGCAGATCATCGCCTCGATTCCCATGGGCAGGCTCGCGAAGCCGCAGGAAATCGCCGCCGTGGTGGCCTTCCTCGCCTCGGAGGAGGCCGGCTACATCACCGGCGCGAACATCTCGGTCAATGGCGGCATGCACATGATGTAGACTGGACCGCGGACGCCGCGCGAGAGGCGCGGCGCGAGGAGCGGCAGAGGCGCGAACGAGGCTCTGAGGAGGCGGGATGGCGGAGAAGAGGCTGGCCGTCGTGACCGGCGGCATGGGCGGGCTCGGCGAGGAGATCTCGACGCGGATGGCCGACGCGGGGTACCGCGTGGCCGTCACGTACTCGCCGTCCAACACCAAGTACAAGTCCTGGCTCGAGCAGATGAAGGGGCGGGGCTACGCCTTCTCCGCCTTTCCCGTCGACGTCGCCGACTACGACGACTGCGCGGCCAAGATGACGGCCATCCAGAAGGAATGCGGCCCGGTCGACATCCTTGTGAACAACGCGGGCATTACCCGCGACATGACGTTCAAGAAGATGACCAAGGCCGATTGGGACGCCGTCATGCGCACCAATCTCGATTCCTGCTTCAACATGACGAAGCAGGTGATGGACGGCATGGTCGAGCGCGGCTGGGGCCGGGTCATCAACGTCTCGTCGGTGAACGGGCAGAAGGGGGCTTTCGGCCAGACGAACTACTCCGCGGCGAAGGCGGGCATCCACGGCTTCACGAAGGCGCTCGCCCTCGAGGTGGCGAAGAAGGGGGTCACCGTCAATACCATCTCGCCCGGGTATATCGGGACCAAGATGGTCACCGCCATCCCCAAGGACATCCTGGATTCCAAGATCCTGCCCCAGATCCCGGTGGGGCGGCTGGGCAAGCCCGAGGAGGTGGCCGGCCTCATCATCTACCTGTGCTCCGAGGAGGCGGCGTTCGTCACCGGCGCCAATATCTCCATCAACGGCGGCCAGCACATGTATTAAGGAGTAGACTGCGCGCCATGGCTTCCTCTCCGCAGGAGTCCCCCCGCGAGCCGCGGGCCGAAAGCCCGGCCAGGCTCATCAAGAAGTACCCCAACCGGCGGCTCTACGACACCAAGACGTCGAGCTACATCACGCTCGCCGACGTGAAGCAGATGGTGCACCGGCACGAGGACTTCCACGTCGTCGATGCGAAAAGCGGCGAGGACCTCACGCGCGCGATCCTGCTGCAGATCATCCTCGAGGAGGAGTCGACGGGCGGGCTGCCCATGTTCTCGAGCGACCTGCTCGCCCAGCTCATCCGCTTCTACGGCAACGCCATGCAGGGCGTCATGGGGGCGTACCTCGAGAAGAACATCCAGGCGTTCCAGGAGATGCAGAAGACGCTGCAGGAGCAGTCGCAGCGCATGTACGGCGACAACTCGCGCGCCTCGCAGGACCTCTGGGCGCAGTTCATGAACCTGCAGGGACCGGCCATGCAGAGCCTCATGCAGGCCTACGTCGAGCAGAGCCAGAAGATGTTCGCCCAGTTCCAGGACCAGATGCAGAGCCAGGCGCGCAACATGTTCACCGGCTTCAACTTCCCCGGCTTCCCCGCCGGCTCGCAGGACAAGAAAGACCCTGAGAAGCGGTAAGAGCCCCAAGATCGGCTTCGTCTCGCTGGGCTGCCCGAAGGCGCTGGTCGACTCCGAGCGCATCCTCACCCAGCTGCGCGCCGAGGGCTACGCCACGGCGCCGGACTACGCGGGCGCCGATCTCGTCATCGTCAACACCTGCGGCTTCATCGATGCGGCGGTGGAGGAGTCGCTCGAGGCGATCGGCGAGGCCGTCGCGGAGAACGGCAAGGTCGTCGTCACCGGATGCCTGGGCACCCGGTCCGGATTCATCCGCTCGAAGCACCCGGCCGTCCTCGCCGTCACCGGGCCGCACGACACGCCGGGCGTCATGAAGGCGGTGCACGAGCACCTGCCGCGCGCGCACGATCCGTACACCGATCTCGTTCCCGCGCCTTCCGAAGTCGGCGTCAAGCTGACGCCGAGGCACTACGCGTACCTGAAGATCTCGGAAGGCTGCAACCACCGCTGCACGTTCTGCATCATCCCGTCGATGCGCGGCGACCTCGTCTCGCGGCCGATCGGCGAAGTGGTGCAGGAGGCCGAGAACCTGGTGAAGGCGGGCGTGAAGGAGCTCCTCGTCATCTCGCAGGACACGAGCGCCTACGGCGTGGACGTCAAGTACCGCACCGGCTTCGTGCGCGGCCGCCCGACGAAGACGCGCCTGACCGAGCTCTGCCGGGCGCTCGGCGAGCTCGGCGCCTGGGTGCGGCTGCACTACGTGTATCCGTACCCGCACGTCGACGAGGTGATTCCGCTCATGGCGGAAGGCCGGATCCTTCCCTACCTCGACATCCCGTTCCAGCACGCGAGCCCGCGCATCCTGCGGCTGATGAAGCGCCCGGCGAGCGCGGAGAAAGTGCTGCAGCGGCTGGAGGCGTGGCGGTCGGCCTGCCCGGAAATCACGGTGAGGAGCACTTTCATCGTCGGATTCCCGGGCGAGACCGAAGCGGAGTTCGAGGAGCTTCTGCAGTTCCTGGAGGAGGCCGAGCTCGACCGGGTCGGCTGCTTCGCCTACTCGCCGGTCGAGGGCGCCGCCGCCAACACGCTCCCCGACCCGGTACCCGAGGCAGTGAAGGAAGAGCGCCGCGCCCGCTTCATGGAGAAGCAGGCGGCTATTTCGGCACGGAAGCTCCAGCGCAAGGTCGGCCGGCGCCTGCGCGTGCTGGTCGATGCGCCCGGCGTCGGAAGGACCGCCGCGGATGCGCCGGAAATCGACGGCGTGGTGCGCTTCAAGGGCGCCCGCGGCGCGGTCCGTCCGGGCGATCTCGCCGAGGTCCTGATCGAGCGCGCCGACGCGCACGATCTTTACGGGAGACTGACATGAGCACTCGCGAAGTGGTGGTGGTTTCAGGCGTACGCACGCCCATCGGCGGCTATGGCGGGTCGCTGAAGGACTTTCCGGCGACCCGGCTGGGCGCCCTGGCGATCCGCGAGGCGGTGGCCCGCGCGAAAGTCGAGCCGGCCGCCGTAGGCCACGTGGTCATGGGCAGCGTGATCCATGGCGAGGCGCGCGACATGTATCTCTCGCGGGTCGCCGCGGTCGACGCGGGGCTGCCGGTCGGCACGCCGTGCCTCACGGTGAACCGGCTCTGCGGCTCGGGCCTGCAGGCGATCGTGTCCGCCGCGCAGCACCTCATGCTGGGCGATTGCGAGCTCGCCGTGGCGGGCGGCGCCGAGAGCATGAGCCGCGCCGCGTACTTCCTTCCGGCGGGCCGCTGGGGCCAGCGCATGGGCGATGCGCCTGTCGTGGACGCGATGACGGGCGCGCTGCACGATCCTTTCGGTTACGGCCACATGGGCGTGACGGCCGAGAACATCGCGGCGAAGTACGGCTTCACGCGCGAGCAGCAGGACGAGTTCGCCCTGCAGTCGCACCTCAAGGCGGCCAACGCGATCGCGAAGGGGCATTTCAGCTCGCAGATCGTCCCGGTCGAAATCAGGAGCCGCAAGGGCGTCGAGACCTTCGCCACGGACGAGCACGTCCGCAAGGACGTGAAGCTCGAGGACATGGCGAAGCTCAAGCCCGTCTTCAAGAAGGACGGCACCGTGACCGCGGGCAACGCCTCCGGCATCAACGATGCGGCCGCCGCCGTGGTGCTCATGGAACGCAAGGCCTGCGAGAAGGCCGGGCTCAAGCCGATGGCGAGGCTCGTCGCCTACGCCCACGCCGGTGTCGAGCCGCAACTCATGGGGCTCGGGCCCATTCCCGCGGTGCGCCGCGTGTTCGAGAAATCGGGCCTCAAGCCCGCCGACATGGACGTCGTGGAATCGAACGAGGCCTTTGCCGTGCAGGCCATGGCGGTGACGAAGGACCTCGGCCTCGATCCGGCGCGCGTCAACCCGAACGGCGGCGCCGTGGCGCTCGGCCATCCCGTGGGCGCGACCGGCTGCATCCTCACGGTCAAGGCGCTGCACGAGCTCGAGCGCACCGGCAAGCGCCGTGCGCTCGTCACCATGTGCATCGGCGGCGGGCAGGGCATCGCCGCCATCTTCGAGCGCGCTTGAGGCGACGGCCGAAAATCGGCCTGGCGCTCGGCTCGGGCAGCGCCCGCGGCTGGGCGCACATCGGCGCCATCCGGGCGCTCGAGGAGCGCGGCGTGCGGCCCGACATCGTCTGCGGCACGTCGATCGGCGCGCTGGTGGGCGCGTTCTACGCCTCGGGCGACCTCGACAATCTGGAGCAGTGGGTCACGAGCCTTACGTGGACCACCGTGGTGCGGCTCATGGACCTCACGTGGCGCGGCGGCTTCATCCGCGGGGCCCGGGTCTTCGATCTCTTTCGCCGGAACTTCGAGGAGCGCGAGATCCAGGCGTTGCCGGTGACCTACGGCGCCGTGGCCACGGAGCTCGCCTCGGGCCGGGAGCTGTGGCTGCGTGAGGGCAAAATCTTCGATGCCGTGCGCGCCTCCTGCTCGATGCCCGGCGTCTTCACGCCTGTCGTGCGCGAAGGGACCGTGGTCGTCGACGGCGGGCTGGTAAATCCCGTGCCGGTCTCGATGTGCCGGGCGCTCGGCGCCGAGCTCGTGATCGCGGTCGATCTCAGCTGGGCGAAGCTCGGCCCATATCGCGAGCTCGGCCGCGGCGAGGCGCCCGAGCGGGAGGTGGCGCCGCGCGAGCTTCCCGGCTGGGTCGGCAAGCTCGCCGGCAGCTGGGTGCGCCGCCAGAGCGAGGCGAAGGCGGAAGAGCTTGTGAGCATTCCTTCGATCTTCGAAGTGTTCACTACCGCGCTCGACATCGTCGAGATGAAGGTGGCGCGCAGCCGCCTGGCCGGCGATCCGGCCGACGTGCTGATCACGCCGCTTCTGCCCGATTTCGCGACCATGGACTTCCATCGTGCGAAGGAGGCGATCCCGGAGGGGCGCGCCGCGGTCGAGCGCATGGCGCCGCTCATCGAGCAGGTCTTCCGCTAGGCGCCGATGGACCTGCCGCTCCCCGTCGCCGCTGCGGTGCTCGGGGCGGCGCTCCTGCACGCGACCTGGAACGCGCTCATCAAGGGCGGGCGCGACAAGGACCTGGAGACGCTCGCCGTGGCGCTCGGCTCCGGAGCGCTCGCGGCGGTGCTTCTGCCCTGGTTTCCGGCGCCGGCCAGCGCATCGTGGCCCTGGCTCGCGGCCTCGGCTGCGGTCCACATCCTCTATTTCGCCTTCGTGGCCGGCGCCTACCGCTGGGGCGAGCTTTCCTACGTCTATCCGCTCATGCGCGGCGGCGGGCCGCTCGTCGTCGCGCTCGCCGGTGCGCTCTTCCTGGGCGAGACGC
Organism: uncultured Enterobacteriaceae bacterium; assembly: GCA_964461055.1. Lineage (GTDB taxonomy): Bacteria > Pseudomonadota > Gammaproteobacteria > Burkholderiales > SG8-39 > SCGC-AG-212-J23. The sequence continues at coordinate 22,930 of CAYWSG010000002.1, forward strand.
TCGGCTGGCTGCGCTCGGCCGGCGTGGCGCTCGTGTGCGCGGGCATCGCCGCCTTCGCCGCGGGCACGCACGACCGGCGCGCGACCCTCTTCGCGCTCGCCAACGCGGGGGTCATTGCCGCCTACACGCTCATCGACGCGCAAGGGGCAAGGGCTTCCGGCGCCCCACTGAGCTACACGCTGTGGTTTTTCGCCGCGAATGCGATCGTCATCGGCACGATCGGCTTCGCGCGCCGGGGTGCGGCGCTGCCTCGCTATCTGCGCCGGAACTGGCTTCGCGCCTTCGCCGGCGGCGCCTGCGCGCTCGGCTCGTACGGAATTGCCCTCTGGGCGATGACGCGAGGACCCGTCGCGCTGGTGGCGGCGCTGCGCGAGACCTCGGTGGTGTTCGGCGCCCTGCTGGGCGCCCTTTTTCTCGGCGAGGCGCTCACGCGCCGGCGGCTCGTCGCCACCGGCGCGGTGCTCGGAGGCTTGGTGGCGCTGCGCCTGTAGCGGCCTGCGAGGCTGTCGAGCCGGGTCAGGCGGGCTGCAGCCGGCCGTCGAGGAGGCGAACGCGGTCGCCCGCGGTCCAGTAGGGCTCGGTGTCGCTCCTCAGCGTGCGCTCGGAGCCGTCGTCGAGGCGCACGGCGATCTCCCAGTGCGACGTCGCGCGGACGTTGCGCTCGATCTCCTTGCCGGCGAGCGCGCCGCCGGCGGCGCCGAGCACCGTAAGCACCTTGCGCGTCGTGCCCTTGCCGAGCTGGTTCCCGAGCACCGCGCCGGCGATGCCGCCCGCGATCGGCCCGACGCCGTTCGACTCGGCGGCCTTCTCCTTCACCTCGCGAACCGACGCCACGACGCCCAGCATTCCGGCAGGCACCGGCTTCGGCGCTTCCACGGTCGTTTTCGTCGAGGCGAGCGCCGGTCGAACAGGCGCCGAAACGGGCGAAGAGCCTGCGGCTGGAGCAACGGTCACCTTCTTGACCACCTTTTGGGGTGTCGGCACGGCGGGCGGAACGTTCTCGGGCTTCGCCGGTGCGGCCGGGGCGACGATGGCCGCGGGCGCGGCATCCTCGTTCGAGCCGAAGGAGGCCGGGAGGAGCCCGGTGAGCACGCCGACGCCTACGGCCGAAAAGACCGTCACCGAGACCGCGGCGGCGGTCAGAAGGGGGTGAAGGCCCGCCCTTTCGTTGCTCGCGGTGCTTTCGTTCTTCCACATGGGGTCGTTCTCCTGTTCCTTCGAACGACCTCGAGGCTACGGACCGCCGGCCCCGGCGGCAGTAAGCGTGTGTTACGGCTTGTAACGGCTTCGGGCTGCTATTCCGGCCGCATGTGCGGGAAGAGGATGACGTCCCGGATGCTCGGGCTGTCGGTGAGAAGCATCACCAGGCGATCGATGCCGAGGCCCGCGCCGGCCGTCGGCGGCAGGCCGTACTCCAGCGCGCGGATATAGTCGGCGTCGTAGTACATCGCCTCCGCATCGCCCGCTTCCTTCGCCTTGGCCTGCTCGAGGAAGCGGGCCGCCTGGTCCTCCGGATCGTTCAGCTCGGAGAACCCGTTGGCGATCTCCTTCGCGTCGATGAAGAGCTCGAAGCGGTCGGTCAGCTCCGGATCGCTGTCGCGCCGGCGGGCGAGCGGGGAGACTTCGGCGGGGAAGTCGACGACGAAGGTCGGATCGATCAGGTGCTTCTCCGCCACGGCCTCGAAGAGCATCAGCTGAAGCGCGCCCCAGCCCTGCCGCGCCTCGTGTGCGACGCCGCGCTTCTCGAGCTCGCGCGCAAGGAACGCCCGATCGCGCAGGTCCCCCTCGATGCCCTGGCGCCGGATGGCGTCCGGTATCGGCAGGCGCGCGAAAGGCTTGCCGAAGTCGATGGTCCGGCCCTGGTACTGCAGGACCGGCTCCTTGCCGCACGCCTCGATCGCCGCCCGGATCAGCCGCGCGGTCGAGGCCATCATGTACGTCCAGTCCTCGTAGGCCGCGTACCACTCGAGCATGGTGAACTCGGGATTGTGGCGGGTCGAGATGCCTTCGTTGCGGAAGTTGCGGTTGATCTCGAAGACGCGCTCGATGCCGCCCACCACCAGGCGCTTGAGGTAGAGCTCCGGCGCGATCCTCAGGTAAAGGTCCATGTCGAGCGCATTGTGGTGCGTGCGGAACGGCCGCGCGGCGGCGCCGCCGGGGATCGGCTGCATCATCGGCGTCTCGACCTCGAGATAGCCTTCGGCGCGCAGGGTGTCGCGGATCGCCTGCACGATGCGCGAGCGGGCGACGAAGATCTCGCGCACCTCGGGATTCACGATGAGGTCGACGTAGCGCTGCCGGTAGCGCATCTCCTGGTCGGTCAGCCCGTGGAACTTCTCCGGCAGCGGGCGCAGCGCCTTGGCGAGCAGCACGATGCGGCTTGCGTGGATCGTCAGCTCGCCCTTGTTGGTCTTGAAGAGGTGCCCTTCCACGCCGAGGAGGTCGCCGAGGTCCCAGTGCTTGAAGGCCTCGTAGCCCGGCACATCCTGCGTGATGTAGGCCTGGATGCGGCCGCTGCCGTCCTGCAGCGTGGCGAAGCTTGCCTTGCCCATCACGCGCTTGAGCATCATGCGCCCGGCGACGCTCGCCTGCGTGCGCGACTGCTCGAGCGCCTCCTTGCTGCTTTCTCCGTGCCGCGCGGCGAGCTCGCCGGCGAGGTCCTTGCGGCGGAAGTCGTTGGGATAGGCGATGCCCTGGGCGCGCAGCGCCCTCAGCTTCTCCCGGCGTTCCTCGACGAGCTTGTTCTCTTCTTCCATGCGCCTTACACCCCCTGCTTGAGGCTCGCGGTGATGAAGTCGTCGAGCTCGCCGTCGAGCACGGCCTGCGTGGCGCCCTTCTCGACGCCGGTGCGCAGGTCCTTGATGCGGGACTGGTCGAGCACGTAGCTCCTGATCTGGTGGCCCCACTCGATGTCGGTCTTGGCCGCCTCGAGCTTGGACTGCTCGGCGTTGCGCTTGCGCAGCTCGAGCTCGTAGAGGCGCGATTTCAGCATCGCCATGCACTCGGCCCGGTTGCGGTGCTGGGAGCGGTCGCTCTGGCTCTGCACCACGATGCCGGTAGGCAGGTGGGTGATGCGCACGGCCGACTCCGTCTTGTTCACGTGCTGGCCGCCTGCGCCGGAAGCGCGGTAGACGTCCACGCGCAGGTCCGCCGGGTTGATGTCGACCTCGATCGACTCGTCCACCTCGGGATAGACGAAGACATTCGCGAACGAGGTGTGGCGCCGGGCGTTCGAGTCGAACGGGCTCTTGCGCACGAGCCGGTGCACGCCGTTTTCCGTGCGCAGCGTCCCATAGGCGTACTCGCCCGTGATCTTCAGCGTCGCGCTCTTGATGCCGGCCACCTCGCCCTCGGACTGCTCCATGATCTCGACCCGAAAGCCCTTGCGGTCGCAGAACTTGAGGTACATGCGCATCAGCATCGCCGCCCAGTCCTGCGCCTCGGTGCCGCCGGCCCCGGCCTGGATGTCCATGAAGCAGTTGTTGGCGTCGAGCGGGTTGGAGAACATGCGGCGGAACTCGAGCCCGGCGACGTCCTCGCCGATCTTCTGCAGGTCGGAGGAGACGCCGAGGAGGGTCGCCTCGTCGTCCTCCGCGCGCGCCAGCTCAAAGAGCTCGCGCGCATCGGCAAGGCCGCCCCCCACGCGCTCGAGCGTGCCGACGACGGCCTCCAGGGATTTCTTCTCCTTGCCGAGCTCCTGGGCGCGCTGCGGGTTCTCCCACAGCTTCGGGTCCTCGAGCTCCCGGTTCAGCTCCGCGAGGCGATCGCGCTTCGCCTCGAAGTCAAAGATACCTCCGCAGCTCGGCCGTGCGCTTCTGCAGCTCGGCGAGCGAAGAGGCGATGAGGTTGATGCGTTCGGCTTCCATGGGCGGGCGATTATAAGGCCTCGCGGCCCGCATCCCGGGCGGCGGAGCGCTAGACGCGCTTCGCCGTGTACTCCTCGGCGATCTTGTCGTCGAAGAAAGCGGTCGGGTTGGGCGCGGCCATGAAGCGGCGATAGACCTCCGGATAGACGCCGCTGTACTGGTAGACCTGGCCGTTCGAGAGCTCGACCTCGAGCACGCGGCTCTTCTCGTCGTAGCCCACCGAGCGCAGCCGGGAGGAATTGACTCGCTTTCGCTCCATCAGGCTTTCTCCACGGTAATGGGGTCGCCCGGGCGCACCGCGGCGAGGCGGCGCGGGTCGCCTTCCAGGCGGCCGATGACGTTGCACGGGCTCGCGAGCTTGGGCCGCTCGTCGCTCGAGATCGGCGTGCGGCCGAAGGGCAGCGCGATGGCGTCGCCGTCGCACCAGAAGCACGCGGTGCCGGGCTCGACGACCTGCCGCGCTCCCGGCTCGCGCGGCGCGCTGACCGGCGTGCTGAAGTAGACCTCCTCGCCCCAGGTCTGCGCGCGGGACGTGAACGGGGCGGCGGCGTGCAGCGCCCGCGCCGTCGCCGTGTCGGCCAGCGCGACCTCGAAGGTCGAGCGTCCAGCGGTGATGCGAAGCTTCATCCGCCGAGCCTCGCGCTCCACGGCCGTCGCACGCCTTTCGACTCGAGCACGCCCTCGATGGTGCGGCCCTTCACCCGGCCGGTGAACTCGCCCTGCAGGCCGGCAAGGCGAAAGCTCAGCCGGTCGCCGCGGAGCTTGCCGTCCTGCAGGGGAAGCTCGCGCCCTTCGAGGCGCGCCGTGCCGCCCACTTTCGTGAACTGCTGCGTGAGCTCGAGGCTCGCCGGCCGGCGGGTCAGCGTGGCGGGCAGCATGGCTTTCCAGCTTCCCGCCACTTTCGCCGGGACCACGTAGAGGTAGACGAGCGTGGTGGGCACGCCCGTGACCTCGACCTTGTCTTCGAGCTCCATCTCCCTGAACGTTTCCGGCATCCAGCCCGAAAGGGGATAGTCGTGCGAGACGACGCGCGCGCCCGGGCGAAGTTCGGCGAGGAGCTTGTCGCGCAGCAGGTTCACGGTGTCCGGCAGGAGATACATGGTGAGCACGGTCGCGGCCGAGATGTCGGTCTTGAAGAGGTCCTGCTTCAGGAACCGGACGCGGTCCGCGAGGCCCTCGCGCCGCGCCGCCTCGTTGGCGTAGCGCACGAGGTCGTCCTTGATCTCGACGCCGAAGCCCTTCGCGCCGAAGACCTTTGCCGCCGTCAGCACGATGCGGCCGTCGCCGGAGCCCAGATCGACGATGAAGTCGTCGGGACCGACCTCGGCGAGCCGCAGCATGTCGGACACCACGCTCTCCGGCGAGGGCACGTAGGGTCCGGCGTTCTTCGACGGCGTGAGATCGGCAGCCATGCCGGAAAGGGCGAGGGTGGCGCCCGCAAGAATCGGCACGAGGCGCCTCATTCGGAGGGTCGGCACGAGGCGCCTCATTCGAAATGCTCCACGTTGATCTGCACGCTGCTCAAGCCGTTGAACCTGTTCACCGCCAGGCGGTATGCGGCGCGCACGCGCGACGGCAAATTGTGCTGGGACGGGGGCTTGTCGAGCGCGTTGAAACACATGGCTTCGTAGCGGCGCCCATCCCTGCGCAGCGCGAGCTTGAGGTGCTTCTCGCCCACTACGCGCCGCGATTCCACGTCGAAATTATCGCAGAAGAGGGGCTGCGGAAATCCCTGTCCCCAGATCCCGTCCTCGAGCATCCGGGCGACCTCGAGCGTGACGTGCGCACCGTCGAGCCCGCCGTCGGTCTCGATCGTGCGGGCGCGCGCTTCGGCGGGCAGCAGCTCTTCCACCGCACGATCGAACGCCTCTGCGAAGCGCTCGAGGTGCGCCTCGGCGATCGTGAGGCCCGCGGCCTGCGCGTGGCCGCCGAAGCGCTGGATGAGCCCCGGCTCGCGCTTCGAAACGAGGTCGAGGCAATCGCGCAGGTGCAGGCCCGCGATCGAGCGCCCCGAGCCCTTGAGCACCGCGGCGCCCGACTGCTCGCCGCGCGCGAAGCAGACCACGGGCCGGTGCAGGCGATCCTTCAGCCGCGAGGCGAGGATGCCGACCACGCCCTGGTGCCAGGCCGGGTCGAAGAACACCTGCCGGCTTGCGGCGGTGCGCTCCAGCGCGCCCAGGTGCTCGAGGGCCTGCTGCAGCATGTGCGTTTCGATCTTGCGCCGGTCGCGGTTCAGCCGGTCGAGCTCCTGCGCGAGGTTCGCGGCGCGCGCCTCGTCGTCCGTGGCGAGGCACTCGATGCCGATGCTCATCTCCGCCAGCCGGCCGGCCGCGTTGACGCGCGGCCCGAGGACGAAGCCGAGATCGAAGCTCGACACCTCGGCGTGCGGCCTGCCGGCCGCGGCGAGGAGGGCGTGCAGGCCCGCCTTCCCCTGCCCGGCGCGGATGCGCTTCAGCCCGAGGGCCACGAGGTTGCGGTTGCTCGCGTCGAGCGGCACCACGTCGGCCACCGTGCCGAGCGCGACGAGGTCCGTCAGCGCGCCGAGATTCGGCTCGGGCCGGCCGTCGAACCAGCCGCGGCTTCGCAGCGCCGCGCGGGTGGCGAGCGCGACGTAGAACATCACCCCGACGCCGGCGAGCGCCTTCGACGGAAAGTCGCAGCCGGGCTGGTTGGGGTTCACGATGCAATCGGCCGGCGGCAGCCGCTCGCCGGGAAGGTGGTGGTCGGTGATGAGGGTGGCGATGCCGAGCGCCCGGGCGCGCTCGACGCCTTCGACGCTCGCGATGCCGTTGTCGACGGTGATGAGGAGATCCGGGCGCCCGCGAGGATCGGTCGCTGCAGCGAGCTCGACGAGCTCGGGCGAGAGCCCGTAGCCGAGCCTGAAGCGATCGGGAACGAGGTATGCGACGTCGGCGCCGAAGCCGCGCAGGGCGCGAAGGCCCACGGCGCACGCCGTCGCCCCGTCGGCGTCGTAGTCGGCGATGATGAGCAGGCGCTTCCGGGCCACGATGGCCTCGGCGAGCAGGCTCGCCGCCTCGGGCAGCCGCTTCATCGAGTCGGGCGGATGCAGCCGGTCGGGCCCGTACTCGAGCTCGGCGGCCGAGCTCACCCGGCGCCCGGCGAGCACGCGCGCAAGCACCGGATGGATGCCCGCGTCCAGCAGGCGGCGCCGGTCGGCTTCGGCGTAAGGACGCTCGACGATCCTCATCGGGAAACCTTAGCGCACCCAGGCCGCGAGCGGCTTCGGCCGCCGCCAGAAGCGACGCAAGTCGCCGCGAATCGTTTCCACCGAAAGCCCCGCGTCGGGAACGTGGATCGTCACCATGCCCACGCGCGAGCCGAGCGCCTCGAGAAGCGGCGCGAACCACGCTCGCTCGAGCCCGGCGAGGACGCCCCTGGCGGCCGCCGGGTCGGCGAGCGCGAGCGGCGCGCGAAGCTCCTGCAGCACGACGAGGTGGCGGCCCTCTTCCGGCGCGTGCTGCAGCCACGCCTGCGCGGTCGGCTCGGGCGGGCGCGCCTGCGACTGCGCGGCGCGCGCAAGGCCGGCGAGCAACGGATCGTCGGCCGTCACGGTGCGCCAGCGCGCCTTGGCCGCGCGCGGCGCCGTGCCGGCGCCCCACAGCCACAGGCTGTTCACCGCGGGCTCTCCGCGCGCTTCGCGCGCCTCGTTCACCGGATGCTCGTGCAGCGCCATCTGGATCTCGTTCAGGAGGGCGTCGGCCGGCATGCCCGGCGCCACGTCCTGCCCGGCGAAGGCGAGGGCGGGCATGGGCGGAAGCTCGAGCGGCTCGGCGAGCCGCACGACCCAGCGCTCCGGCGAGTGGACCTGGAAGGCGAGCCGGCCCTCGAAGTGCGCGTTGAGCGACTCGCAGAGCGCGCGCGCCTCGTCCGCCCCGAGCGAGAACGCCGCGCTCGGCAGGACCACCATGCGGTCGCGGAGGAGCCGCAGGTGGACCGGGTCCGCGCGCGCCCACAGGCTGTTTCCGGGCGCATCGTCGCCGGCGAGGACCGTGAGCGCGCCTGCGGCGAGGCGCGCCGGCTCGAGGCCGAATTCCGCGGGCAGCCACGCTTCCAGCGACTGTGGCTCGCCCCGCATGGGCCGCCCGCGCGCGAGCAGCCGCTCGAGCGCGGGCAGGCGGACCTCCACCGCGGTGCCGAGCAGCCCCGGGACGACGAGCTCGCAGTGCATCACGCTGCGAGGCGCACCGTGCGAACCCCGCGCCGGGCGAGGTGCCGGACGAGGATCCGGTAGTGGTCGTAGTCGAAGCGCCGACCGCGCCGCGCGGAGAGCAGCTCCTCCACCTCGGCCTCCGAGCTCGCGCTGCCGAGATAGCACCAGCGATCCACGACGTGCACTTCGGTGCGCTCGGCCTCGAGGTCGGTCTCGACGATGCCGAGCGCGCCGGGATAAGGCCATGGCCGCGTGCGAAGCTTCGCGAGCGCCGCCCCGACGCGCGCAAGGTGCAGATGCACGTTTTCGCGGCCGGCGCAGGCGCCGGCGCACCGGCCGAGCTGGTGGCGGAAGCAGGCGCCGCGGCGCGGATCCTTCTCGAAGCCGAGCGCCTGCAGGCAGAAGCGATGCTCGTCGGCGAGCTCGCGCAGCGCCGCCAGCGCCGCGCGACGCGAGCGGAAAAGACCGCTCAGCGAGGCCAGCGCTTCGCCGTCGATGTTCTCGGCTGCGACGAGCCGCAGGCGCGTGCCGTCGAACACGAGGCCGCAGGGACCTGCGCCCGGCTTGAGCTGCCGGTTGTAGGAGGGCCCGAGCGACTTCACCAGCGCGGCCTCCTTCAGGAGCGCGCCGAGCTCGCCCGTGGTGCGCTGCCACTCGACGTGGCGGACCTCCTGCGCGAGGCGCAGCGCCGAAGCGGAGCGCAGGCTCGCGGAGAAATGGGCGAGGACCCGCGAGCGCAGGGTGCGACTCTTGCCGACGTAGAGCGGCGCGCCGCCCTCGCCGTGGAAAACGTACACGCCCGGCGCGTCCGGGATGGCGTCGATCGCCGCCGGGTCGAGATGCGGCGGCAGCCGCGGCGTGGCCGTCACCTGCCGGGCCGCCACGGAGGCGACCTCGACCCCATGCTCGGCGGCCGCCTGGCGCACGAACTCCCAGAGGGCGAGCGCGTCCGGGAGCGCCCGGTGCCGCGCGCTGCACGCGATGCCATGCCGTGCCATGAGGCTGTCGAGGTCGTGCCCCGGCGCCGAGGGATAGAGCCGGCGCGAGAGCCGCACGGTGCAGAGGGTCTTCGCCTGGAAGCGGCGCCCGCAGCGCTCGAACGCGCGGCGGAGGAACCCGTAGTCGAAGCGCGCGTTGTGCGCGACGAAGAGTCGTCCGTCGAGCAGGCCGAGGAGCTCGTTGGCGAGGCGCTCGAAGCGCGGGGCGGCGGCGAGCATCTCGTTCGTGATGCCCGTGAGCGCCTGGGCGTCGGCGCGGATTGAGCAGCCGGGATTGACGAGCGTGGACCATCGCGAGCGCAGCTCGAGCCCCTCCACCTGCAGCACCGCGATCTCGGTGATGCGATCGAAGGCAGGATCGCCCCCCGTGGTCTCGAGATCGACGATGGCGAGCGGTCCGGCGAGCGTGCTCATGCGGTTGCCTTATCGGCCCCTCACGTTGGCTGCCTCGACCACTTCGCGCCAGCGCTCGGCGTCGGCGCGGATGCGCTCGACGAACGCCTGCGGCGAGCTCGCCACCGGCTCGGCCCCCAGGGTGGCAAAGCGCGCCTGCAACTCGCGATCGCGCAGGACTTCGCTCATCGCCGCGTGCAGGCGCTCGACGATCTCGGGCGGCGTGCCGGCCGGCGCGAACATGCCGAACCAGGTGTAGCGATCGAAGCCGGGCAGGCCCGCTTCCTGGAGCGTGGGCACCTCCGGCAGGAGCGACGAGCGCGCCGGCGCATTGAGCGCGATGGGCTTCACCTTGCCGGCGCGGATGTGCGGCATCACGCTCGCCAGGCTGTCGAAGAGCATGGCGATGGTCCCGGCGGCGACATCGGGAATCGCCTGCGCGGTGCCCTTGTACGGCACGTGGACGAGATCCGTGCGCGAGAGCAGCTTGAAGAGCTCGCCGCTCAGGTGCACGATCGTTCCGACTCCGCTCGAGGCGAAGTTGAGCTCGCCCGGGCGCGCGCGCGCGAGCGCGATCAGCTCTTCCACGCTCGAGATGCCGAGCGCAGGGCTCACCACGAGCACGTTCGGGACATTGGCGACGTGAGCGATGGGCACGAAATCGCGCAGCGGCTCGTAGGCGAGCTTTTGCAACAGCGGGCCGATCGAATGCGTGCTCGTGGTGGCAATGAGCAGCGTGTAGCCGTCGGGCGCGCTCTTCGCGACGGCCTCCGAGCCGATGGTGCCGCCCGCGCCCGGCCGGTTGTCGACGAGCACCGGCTGCCCGAGGCGCTCGGCCAGCTTGCCGGCGACGATCCGGCCGACGATGTCCGTGGCGCCCGAGGGCGGGAAGGGCACGACGAGCCTGACCGGGCGCGAGGGGTACTCGGCCGCGGCCGCGCCGCACCACCACGCGGCAAGAAGAAGTGCGGCGAGGAGGAAAGCGGGAGGCCGGGATCCTGAATTCACGGGCGAAGGAGGGCGCTCAGGCGGGCAGCGGGACGTGGCGCGGCTGCGCGCGCACGCGCTCGAGCCAGGCGCGTACCGCCGGGAACCGATCGAGCTCGAACCCACCATCGGCCGCGCAGTGCGTGTAGGCATAAAGGGCGATGTCCGCGACCGTGTAGCGCCCTGCGGCGAAGTACGGCTCGCGGGCGAGATGCCGCTCCATCACGCCGAGCGCCCGGTAGCCGCGCTCGTGCAAGCGAGGCAGCTCCGCGCGCCGCGGCGAGCCGGGCGCCTGGTAGCGCAGGATGGCGCGCGCTACCGCGATGCACGGCTCGTGGCTGTACTGCTCGAAGAACATCCACTGCAGCGCCCGGGCGCGCTCGAGGCGGCCCTCGGGCAGCAGGGGAGAGCCGTCGGCGAGATAGACGAGCATGGCATTCGATTCGGGCAGGACCGTCCCGTCGTCGAGGACGAGCGTCGGCACCTGGCCGTTCGGGTTGCGGGCGAGGAACTCGGCCGTGCGGGTCTCGCCGCGCCTCGTATCGACCTCGACCCACCGGTACGGCAGAGCGAGCTGCTCGAGAGCAAGTCGCACCTTGTAACAGTTACCCGAGTCCGACATGCCGTACACGGTGAACATCGCGGCGATTGTAGCTGTCCAAGCCTCTGCCATGCGCCTGCCTGCCGCCGCCGCCTCGATCGCCTGCGTGCTCGGCGTCGCGGCGTGCGCGCCCATGCAATGGGTGAAGGAAGATGCCTCGCCCGCGGAGCTGCAGGCCGACATGGCCGCCTGCCGGCAGGCCGCGTGGCGCGAGTCCTGGTTCCGCTCCTGGCACTACCGGCCGATCACGCCGCTTCTCATTCGCGACGCCATGGGGCGGCCGTTCTACCTCTGGCCGCACGGGCCGTTCTACGATCCGTTCTACGACCCGTTCCTCGAAGAGAGCCGGCTCACCCAGTTCTGCATGGAGAGCAAGGGCTATCGCCTCGTGCCGGTAGGAAAGGAAAAGCCGGTGGAAACGGACGAGCCCGCCGAAGAAAAAACGGAAAGTCCTAGCTCGAAATGATCCAGCCTTCCACCGGATCGACGTCGGCCGGCAGGCCGTAGCGCGTCGACCGGCGCAGCCACCCCCAGTGCGCCTGCACGGCGCAGGCGATCGCATCGAGCCAGTCGCCGCTCGCGTGCTCGAGCTTCGCGCGCATGGCGCGGCTCCCCAGGCGCACGCGGCACGAGAGCGACTCGTGCGAGCGGCTGCGCAGGCACTCGAGAATGCGCCTGCGCGCTGCGGCGTTGCGCGCGGCCGACGCCGGCTTGTCGTTCTTGTAGTAGCCCACGCCCAGACGCGATACGAGCAGTCCCGGATAGACCTCGAGGGCGACCTTTGCCGAGCCTGTCTCGTAAAGGCCGGGCACGTGCACACCCGCCGCCAGCAGCCGCCACGCGCCCTCGTAGAACATCCGCCCGACGGGCGGATTCGCCTTCGTCTTGAGCGGGCTCTCCGAGCCGGCGGCGCGGTCGGTGCGCCGGTGCTTGTCCTCGGGGCTGCGCGCGCCCTGGAAGGCGCGCATGGCGCGCTCCACGAAGCGCGCCTTTCCGCCCCGCACGCAGGCCCGCACCATGCCGGCCCAGTCGAGCGGCCAGCCCTCGGCGCGCACGAAGCGCCGCGGCAGCCCGAACGGGAAATCGAAGCCGCCGATCCACGGGCCGCCTTGGCCGAGCCAGTGCTCGTAGGCCGGCCAGTCGGCGAACTCGAGCAGCCGCTCGACCTCGAGCGCGGCCTCGTCGGCCAGGCACTCGGCCGCCACGATAGGCTTCACGCGCGTCGGCGCGCTGGTGAAGTCGACGCCGACGATCCTCAAGGCGCCGCGACGGTGATGGCGGGCGCGTGGCGCAGCGTCTGCAGCACGACGCAGTAGCGCTCGGTGAGCTCGACGAGCTTCTGGCGCTGCTCGGCGCTCGCATCGGTATCGAGCTCGAAGCGCAGGCGGATGTCGCGAAAGCCGACCGGCGCGTCCTTCGCCACGCCGAGCGTGCCGCGAAAATCGAGATCGCCTTCGGCGAGCACGCGCGCGTCCTTCAGCTGCACGCCGATCGCCGTCGCCACCGCCTTCAGCGTGACGCCCGCGCAGGCGACGAGCGCCTCGAGCAGCATGTCGCCGGAGCAGGCCTGCAGGCCGCTGCCGCCGCTTGCCGGGTGCAGGCCCGCCTCGACGAGCGCGCGTCCGGTGTCGACGCGGCAGGCGATGCCTTCGCCCATGCGACCCTCGGCGCGCAGCGTGACCACGGCCGCCGCCGGCTCCTTCTTGTAGCGCTCCTTGAGCGGCGCCTGGAGCGCGCGCAGTTCATCCGCATTCATGTCGTTTGCCCTCCGGGCTGTGCGCCTTCGTGCGTGACGGCCTCGATGCGATTGCCTTCCGGATCCTCGAGGAAAGCGGCGTAGTAGCCGTGATGGTAGTGCGGCCGAAGGCCGGGCGCACCCGCGTCGCGCCCCCCGGCGGCGAGGCCGGCCGCGTGGAACGCCCGCACCTGGGCGACCGAGGCGGCGCGGAAGCACCAGTGACGCGGCGGATCTGGCCGGGCCTGCGGCGACTGGAAGAGGCTGAGGTAAGTATGCCGGTCGTCACCGGGGCGGTTGCGCTCGCCGTAGCCGACGGCGTCCTCGCGCTCGTAGACCTTCGCGAGGCCGAGCGCCGCGAGCACCGCGTCGTAGAAAGGCAGCGCTGCCTTCAGGTCGCGCACGGTGATCGAGACGTGGTCAAGCGCCTGCACGGGCGAGCTCGGCGGCCGAAAGGTTGTGGATGCGCCCGAAGCCGGCGATGAAGCGCGCGTCGCGCGGCTCGATGCGCCAGAAGGAAAAATCGGCGAGCGAGAAATTGACCGCCTGCTCCGGAAAGCGCTCGAGCCAGGCCGCTTTCAGCGCACCGAATGCCGGGTCGCCGGCCGCAAGCTGCAGCGCGACGCCGCGCACGGTGACGCGGGCGAGCGTGAAGGGGTCGGCGCGCCCGTCGTCCGCTTCGGCCACGGAAAGCGCCACGCGCGGGTCCTGCAGCATGTCCTGCGTATGCCAGGCGAGCCGGCTGACGTGCACGAAGAACGCCGCGAGATCCGGCGCCGGCAGGTAGAGCGTCATCGACACCATGGGCGCGCCCGCGCGCAGCGTGCCGAGGTGCGCGACACGCTCGCGCCGCAGGAGCGCGGCGAGCCGCGCGGTGGTGCCGGCGTCCATCGCGGCCATTGTAGTATCCTGCGCCGGGCCTTTTCCCCCTCCCCGATGCGATACGAGCTCCTCGTAGGACTGCGCTACACGCGTGCCCGGCGGCGCAACCGCTTCATCGGCGTGAACTCGCTCGTCTCGATGATCGGCATCGGCGTCGGCGTCTGGGCGCTCATCGTGGTGCTCTCGGTGATGAACGGGTTCCAGAAGGAGGTGCGCACGCGCATCCTCGGCGTCGTCTCGCACGTGCAGATGAGCGGCCCGGGCAACCGCCTGAGCGACTGGCAGGCGGTCGCCAAGGCGGCCGGCGACCATCCGCGCGTCGTCGCCGCCGCGCCCTTCGTCCAGGGCCAGGCGATGCTTTCGGCCGGCGGCGCCGTGCGCGGCGCGCTCGTGCGCGGCATCGATCCGGCGAAGGAGGAGGGCGTGGCCGACTTCGCCCGCCACATGAAGAGCGGCTCGCTCGCGGCGCTCGAGCCGGGCGCCTTCGGCATGATCCTCGGGCGCGACCTCGCGCGCGCGCTCGGCGTGATTCCGGGCGACAAGGTGGCGCTCGTCGCCCCGCAGGGCACCGTCACGCCCGCCGGCGTCATTCCGCGGCTCAAGCAGTTCACCGTCGTGGGCACCTTCGAGGCCGGCATCGGCGAGGCCGACGCGGGGCTCGCGCTCGTGAGCCTGCGCGACGCGCAGGTGGTCTACCAGCTCGGCGACGCGGTGACGGGGGTCCGGCTCAAGCTCGACGACCTCTTCGCGGCGCGCGAGGTGGCGCGCGAGCTCATGATGCGCCTGCCGCAGGACGTGTTCGCCTCCGACTGGACGCGCAGCCACGCGAATTTCTTCCGCGCGGTCGAGATCGAGAAGCGCATCATGTTCATCATCCTCGCGCTCATCATCCTGGTCGCGGCGATCAACATCGTTTCCACGCTCGTCGTGGCGGTCACCGACAAGCAGGCCGACATCGCGATCCTGCGCACGCTCGGCGCCGCCCCCGGCTCGGTGATGCAGGTCTTCGTCGTCCAGGGCATGGTGATCGGCCTCATCGGCACGGCCGTCGGGGTCGCGGTCGGCGTGCTCACCGCGCTCAACATCGACGTCATCGTGCCGGCGATCGAGAACGCCCTCAACATCAAGTTCCTGTCGAAGGACGTCTATCTCATCCCCGATCTTCCCTCGGACCTGCAGGCGGGCGACGTGCTCGCCGTGGCGGCCATGGCGCTCGGCCTCTCGTTCCTCGCGACGATCTATCCGAGCTGGCGCGCCGCACGCCTCAATCCGGCCGAGGCGCTGCGCTATGAATAGCGCTTTGGCCAGCGAAGCGGGGCGCGCCATACGCGAGCCGGTCGTCGCCTGCCGCGGCCTCGCGAAGACCTACGAGGGCCCGCAGCCCGTGCGGGTGCTCACCGGCGTCGATCTCGAGGTGCGCGCCGGCGAGCGCATCGCCGTCATGGGCCGCTCGGGGTCGGGCAAGTCGACGCTCCTGCATCTCCTCGGCGGGCTCGACCGGCCGAGCGGCGGGACGGTGCTCGTGCGCGGCAGGCCGCTCCACGACATGCGCGAGGCCGAGCGCGGAAAGGTGCGTAACGAGACGCTCGGCTTCGTCTACCAGTTCCACCACCTCCTCGCCGAGTTCACGGCGGTCGAGAACGTGGCGATGCCGCTCCTCATCCGCCGGCTCGCGCCGGCCGAAGCGCGGCGGCGCGCCGCGCGCGTGCTGGAGGAAGTGGGACTCGGTCATCGCCTCGAGCACCAGCCCGGCGAGCTCTCCGGCGGCGAGCGCCAGCGCTGCGCGTTCGCGCGGGCGCTGGTGACCGAGCCGGCCTGCGTGCTCGCCGACGAGCCGACGGGAAACCTCGACTCGCATACGGCCGACGAGGTCTTCGAGGCGATGCTGCGGCTCTCGGCCTCGCACGGCACGGCTTTCGTCATCGTGACGCACGACGCCGGCATCGCCGCGCGCGCCGAGCGTACCTACGAGCTGCGCGAAGGCACGCTTCACCCCCTGCCGTAGCCGCCGCTACGGACGGCAGGCAGGGCGCTTTCGCTTGCGCGCGCGCCAGGCAGCCGCGACGTACAGCCGCCAGCCGACCTGCACGGCGACGTAGCCGAGCAGCGCGAGAGACAGCGCGAGCGCGACGAGCCCCACCGCGAGCGGCTCGCCCAGGCCGAGCATCCAGTCGATCATGGCGTCCAGGGAAGCGAGCGGGTTCGCCCAGTCCATCGAGAACGGCTCCACCGCGCCGTTTGCCGGCGCGCCGAGGAGGAGCCGTCCGTAGCCGTAGGCGAGCAGGTAGAGCGGCACGATGGTGAAGGGGTTCGTATAGAAGGTCATGAGCAGCGCCACGGGCAGGTTCTTGCGCAGCACGAGCGTCAGGATGAGCGCGGTGAGCATCTGCAGCGGCCCGGGCACGAGACCCGAGAACAGGCCAATGGCGACGGCCCCGGCGACCGAGTGGCGGTTCAGGCGCCAGAAGTTCGGGTGATGCAGCCAGTGCGCGAAGGGCGCGACGAGCCGGTTCGACCGGATCGAGTCGGCATCCGGCAGGTACTTGCGGAATAACTTGCGGGGCACGGTCAGCGAAAAGCGGGGAAGTGCGTTTCCATTCTAGATGACCCCCCGCGCGCGCGGCGCCGCCGGCGTCAACGTGACGGCCCTCGCCATCGCCTGGACGGCCGGCGTCGCGGCGCTGCAGCTCCAGCCGGCGCTGCCGCCGCTCGCCACGTGGGCGCTCCTCCCCGGTGCAATGGCGCTCGCCTGGCTGAGGCCCCGCGCCGCGCCGCTTCTTGCCCTTGCGCTCGGCTTCTTCTGGGCGGCGGCCTTCGCGCAGGCGCGCATGGCCGAATGGCTTGCCCCGGCGCTCGAAGGCCGCGACATCGAGGTGCAAGGGGTGGTCGCAAGCCTGCCTGCCGTCGGAGAGCGCAGCGTCCGGTTCGAGCTCGAGGTGGAAGAGGCCGCTTCATTGCTCCCGCGCAGGCTGCTCCTCAACTGGTACGCCGACGGCGCTTCGCGCCCGAGGTACGCGGATGGCGCTTCGCGCTCGACTTCAGGCCCTCCCGCAGTCCCGGACGTCCCGAGCGTTCAACCCGGAGAGCGGTGGCGGCTCGTCGTGCGGCTTCGCCGTCCGCACGGCAACGTCAACGCGCATGGCTTCGACTACGAGGCGTGGCTTCTCGAGCGTGGCATCGGGGCCACGGGCTACGTGCGTCCGGGCGGGCACGAGCGCCTCGGCCTGCGTCGCGGCGTGGGCGACGCCATCGAGCGCGCCCGCGCCGCCGTGCGCGAGCGGTACTTCGCCATCCTGGGCGAAACGCCGGCGGCCGGCATCCTCGCCGCTCTCGCCGTGGGCGATCAGGGCGCCATCGCCGCCGAGGAGTGGCGACTCTTCGCCGGCACGGGCGTCACGCACCTCATGAGCATCTCCGGGCTGCACGTGACGCTCGTGTCCGGGCTGCTCGCCTGGCTCGCCTCGGGACTCTGGCGGCGCGTGCCGGCGCTCGCGCTTCGCCTGCCCGCCCGCCGCGCCGGCGCGCTCGCCGCCATCGCGGGCGCACTCGGGTACACGGTGCTCGCCGGCTTCGCCATCCCGGCGCAGCGCACGCTCTACATGGTGAGCGCCGTTGCGCTCGCGGTGTGGTTCGGCCGCATCGCCTCGCCGCTGCGGGTGCTGGCGCTCGCCCTCGCCGCGGTGGTCGCCGGCGACCCCTGGGCGCCGCTCGCGCCGGGCTTCTGGCTTTCCTTCGGCGCCGTGGCGCTCATCTTCTACGTCGGAACGGGGTGGAGCCGCCCGGATCCCTGGTGGATCCAGTTTCCGCGCGTGCAGTGGTCCATTACCGTGGGTCTCGCGCCGGCCATCGTGCTTCTGTTCGGGCAGGTGCCGATGGCAGGCCCGCTGGCGAACGCGCTCGCCATCCCGCTCGTCTCCGCGGTCATCACGCCGCTCGCGCTGCTGGCGGCCATCGTCCCGGCCGAGGCGCTGCTCCACGGCGCTGCCTGGCTCGTCGAGTGGCTGCTCCGGTTCCTCGAATGGTGCGCCTCCCTTCCCGGCGCGCTCTGGCACCCCGTGCGACCGTCGCCGTGGGCGCTTGCGCTCGCGATCGGCGGGATCGCGTGGATGCTCGCGCCGCGCGGCGTGCCATGGCGGCTCGCCGGCGCCGCGCTGCTCGCGCCGGCGTTCGCCGCGCCGGCGCCCGCGCCGGCGCACGGGCAGGCCTGGATCACGGTGCTGGATGTCGGCCAGGGGCTCGCGGTGCTCGTGCAGACGGCGAGCCGGACGCTGCTCTACGACGCGGGACCGGCCTACGGCCCGGAGCTCGACAGCGGCGGGCGCATCGTCGTGCCGTGGCTGCAGGCGCACGGCATCGGCACGCTGGATGCCGTCTTTCTCAGCCACGAGGATGGCGATCACATCGGCGGGGCGGGGACAGTCCTGGAATCCGTGGAGGTCGCCGCGCTTTACTCGTCGCTTCCGCCGTCGCACACGTTGCACGTCCTTGCGCCGCGCTCGCACGGCTGCGCCGCCGGAATGGCGTGGGATTGGGACGGCGTGGGCTTCGAAGTGCTTCACCCGGGCCCTCGGTCCCCCGCGCGGCGCAACGACCGCAGCTGCGTGCTTCGCATCGATGCGGGCGGCGCTCGCGCCCTCGTGACCGGTGATATCGAGCGCGCCGGCGAGGTGGCGCTCCTCGCGGGCGGCGCGCGCCTCGACGCCGACGTGATCATCGTGCCGCACCATGGCAGCCGGACTTCGTCGACGGCAGGCTTCGTCTCGGCGGTGCGGCCGCGCTGGGCGATCGCGGCGGCGGGCTACCGCAATCGCTTTGGCCACCCGCATCCGGAAGTCGTCGCCCGCTACGCGGCGGCCGGCGCGACCATCCTGCGTACCGACCGCGATGGCGCGGTGCGCGTCGAGCTGGCGCCACCCGGTGGGACGCAAGGCGTTTCGGTCACGAGCGAGCGCGCCCGGCGGCCGCGCTATTGGCGCACCGCGCCCGTTGGATAGAATGCGCCGGCGGGGAGGGGTTTCCGCCATGACCAACCCAAAATGGAGGCGCCGGCCGTGTTCACTGCGGTGATTCGCGTGACGGGAGCGGGGCGGCTGCAGGACTTCCGCGAGCGCGTTCGCTGGCTGATGGTCCGTGACATCGATGCCGAGGACTACACCGAGCATCACACCCCGGATGCCCTCGAGTACCGCCTGGAGCCGAAGGCCGGCGTGCCGTTTCCGGTCTTCGTGCAGGCCTCGGCCGATTTCCCCGAGCTGCGCGTCGAGGCGAGCTGGGAAACCGACGCCCTGAAGGGCCGGGCGGTCATCGAGAACGGCCGGCTGGTCGAGCGGAACATCGAGAAGAAGGATGGCTGAGGCGGTCTTGCGCGCGGCGGCCGTGCCCGAGCCGGCCGGGCAGGCGTGGCGCCGGCGCTCGGTGCAATGCGTCTCGCCGGCAGGCCTGCACCGCATGGCCTACCGCGAATGGGGCGATCCGCGAAACCGCGACGTGCTGATCTGCGTGCACGGCCTGACGCGCAGCGGCGCCGATTTCGATGCGCTCGCGCAGAGTCTCTGCGAGCGCTACCGGGTGGTCTGCCCCGACGTCGCCGGGCGGGGCGACTCCGACTGGCTGCGCGACCCGTCCCTCTACGCGCTGCCGCAGTACGTGTCCGACATGGTCACGCTCATCGCCCGGCTCGACGTGGAAGAGGTCCGCTGGGTGGGCACGTCGATGGGCGGCCTCATCGGCATGGCGCTCGCCGCCCAGGCCGCGAGTCCTGTGAGAAGGCTCGTCCTCAACGACGCGGGGCCGGTCATCGCGCGCGCGGCCCTCGAGCGCATTGCCGCCTATCTCGGCAAGCCGCTCGCCTTTCCGAGCCTCGAGGAAGCCGAGCGCTACGTGCGCGAGATCTCCGCGCCGTACGGGCCGCACACCGACGCGCAGTGGCGCGCGCTCACCGAGAGCTGGGTGCGCCGGGATGCCGACGGTACCTGGCGTCCGCGCTACGACCCGGCCATCGATCGCGCTTTTCACGCCACGCTGCCCGACAAGCAGGATGTCGAGCTCTGGCCGCTCTACGACGCGATCCGCTGCCCGACCCTCGTCATCCGCGGAGCGCTTTCCGATTTGCTCACGCGCGAGACCGCGGAGGCGATGACGCGCCGCGGGCCGAAGGCGAAGTCCGTCGAGATCCCCGGCGTCGGCCACGCGCCGACGCTCATGCAGGACGACCAGATTTCCATCGTGCGCGACTTTCTATCGGAAGGAGACGAAAAGTGAGAGCCATCGTGGCAGTCATCGTCCTGCTCGCCTGCGGCACGGCGGCGGCGCAGTCCACCGCCCAGGCGGTGCGAAGCAAGGGCTACGTGCAGTGCGGCGTGAATACCGGCCTTGCGGGATTCTCGCAGCCGGACTCCAAGGGCGTCTGGCGCGGCATCGACGTCGACGTCTGCCGGGCGGTCGCCGCGGCGGTCCTGGGGGATGCGAGCAAGGTCCGCTACACGCCGCTCACGGCGCAGCAGCGCTTCACGGCGCTGCAGTCCGGCGAGGTCGACATCCTCTCGCGCAACACGACCTGGACGTTGAGCCGCGACACGGGACTCGGCATCAACTTCGTCGGCACGAACTACTACGACGGCCAGGCGTTCATGGCGCGGCGCAAGCTCAACGTGACGAGCGCGAAGCAGCTCGACGGGGCGACCGTCTGCGTCCAGCCCGGCACGACCACGGAGCTCAACCTCGCCGACTACTTCCGGGCGAACGGCATGAGCTTCAGGCCCGTCGTGATCGAGAAGCTCGAGGAAGTGCTGAACGCCTACTTCGCCGGGCGCTGCGACGTCTACACGACCGACCAGTCGGGGCTCGTCGCGGTGCGCGCCTCGCGCGCCCCCAATCCCGAGGAGCACGTCATCCTGCCCGAGGTGATCTCCAAGGAGCCGCTCGGGCCCGCCGTGCGCCACGGCGACGACCAGTGGTTCGACATCGTCAAGTGGTCGCTCTTCGCCATGATCGAGGCCGAGGAGCTCGGGCTCACCTCGAAGAACGTGGAGAAGCAGGGCTCGAGCAAGAACCCTTCGATCCAGCGGTTCGTCGGCGCCACCGGCGAGCTCGGCAAGATGCTCGGCCTCGACAACCGCTGGGCGCTCGAGATCGTGAAGCAGGTCGGCAACTACGGCGAGAGCTTCGACGCAAACCTCAAGCCGCTCGGCTTCGAGCGCGGGCTGAACCGCCTGTGGACGCAGGGCGGCCTCCTCTACGCGCCGCCCCTTCGCTAGCGGCTTGAAGCGCTCGGCGAAGCGGGCGGCGATCCAGGCGGCGGTGCTGCTCGCCGTCGGCGCGGCCGCCTGGTTTCTCGTCTCCAACACCCTCTCCAACCTCGAGGCCCGCCGCATCGCGAGCGGGTTCTCCTTTCTGCAGCGCGAGGCGGGCTTCGCCATCGGCGAGTCGCCGATCCCCTACAGCGCCGCCGACAGCTACCTGAAGGCGCTCGTCGTCGGCCTCGCGAACACCTTCCGCGTTTCGGCGTTCGGCATCGTGCTCGCCACGCTGATCGGCTTCGCGGTCGGCCTCGGGCGGCTCTCGCCCAATGCGCTGCTGCGCGGGCTGTGCGCGGCGTATGTGGAGCTCTTCCGCAACACGCCACTCCTCGTGCAGCTCTTCTTCTGGTACGCGCTGATTACCGAGACGCTGCCGCCGGCGCGCGAGGCGCTGCAGCCGCTCCCCGGGGTGTTCCTTTCCAACCGGGGCATCTTCTTCCCGCTGCCGGGTAGCGTCCCCGTGCTGCAGGGCTTCAACTTCTCCGGGGGCGCGCACCTCTCGCCCGAGTTCGCTGCGCTGCTCGCAGGGCTGAGCATCTACACCGCCTCGTTCATCGCCGAGATCGTCCGCGCGGGCGTGCTCTCCATCCGCCGCGGCCAGCGCGAGGCCGCGCAGGCCCTGGGCCTCACGCCGGCGATGACCACCCGGCACGTGGTGCTGCCGCAAGCCTTGCGCGTCATCGTGCCGCCGCTCACCGGCACGTACCTCGATCTCACCAAGAACAGCTCGCTCGCCGTGGCGATCGGCTACCCGGACCTCGTCTCCATCGCCAACACGGCGATCAACCAGACCGGGCAGGCGATCGAGGGCATCGCCGTCATCATGGCCGTGTACCTGACGATCAGTCTTTCCATCTCCGCGCTCATGAACTGGTACAACGCCCGGGTGCTGCGCCGATGAGGTGGCTGCGAGAGCACTTCTTCTCGTCGTGGCCGAGCGCGCTCACGACCCTCGTGCTCCTCTTCGTCCTCTTCGAGGCGCTCCCGCCCTTCATCGACTGGGCGTTCGTGGAGGCCATCTGGACGGGGCCCGACGCGTCCGCGGCCTGCCGGGCGGCACGGGGCGAGGGCGCGTGCTGGGCCTACATCGGGGAGAAGCACCGCTTCATCCTTTTCGGCACCTATCCGTACGACGAGCACTGGCGGCCGGCGCTCGCCATGCTGGTTCTCCTTGCCCTGTGGGGGCTCTCGGCGCTGCGGCGGGCATGGCGCTGGTGGCTCGCCGTCGTCTGGGGCTGCGGCCTTGCCGCGATCGGCGGGCTCATGTGGGGCGGATTCGCGGGCCTTCCCTATGTCGAGAACGAGCGCTGGGGCGGCCTCATGCTGACGCTCCTCCTCACGACCTTCGGCATCGCGGCGGCCTTTCCACTGGCGATCGCGCTCGCCCTCGGCCGGCGCTCGACGCTGCCGGTGGTCCGGGCGCTGTGCATCGGCTACATCGAGCTCATCCGCGGCGTGCCGCTCATCTCGCTTCTCTTCATGGCCTCGGTCATGCTGCCGCTCTTCCTGCCCGAGGGCCTGTCGATCGACAAGCTGCTGCGGGCGCAGATCGCGCTGATTCTCTTCGCCGCCGCCTACCTCGCCGAGGTGGTGCGCGGCGGCCTCCAGGCCATCCCGCGGCACCAGTACGAGGCGGCCGACGCCCTCGGCCTCGGCTACTGGTCGCGCACCGCCTTCGTCATCCTGCCGCAGGCCTTGCGAATCGCCGTGCCGCCGCTCGTCAACGTCCTCGTCGGCTTCTTCAAGAACACCTCGCTCGTGGTGATCATCGGCCTCTACGATCTCCTCACCTCCGTGAAGGTGGGGCTGCAGGAGCCGGCCTGGAGCGGCTTCGGCGTCGAGGCGTATCTCTTCGCGGCCGCGACCTATTTCATCTTCTGCGCCGCCATGTCGCTCTACAGCAGGCGGCTCGAGCTCGCGTCGCCCGGCTCTTCCTGGCCGCCCGCGCGCGCCGCCGGGTCCTGACGGTAGAAGCGAGCGAGCTGCTGGTAGACGTCGGGATAGCGCCGGCGCGTCTCGAGCGGATCCTCGAAGAACGCTTCGCTGATGACGGCGAAGAACTCCGAGGGATGCTCGGCCGCGTAGGGGTCGAGCCAGGTTGCACGCCCTCGGTCCACCGCATCGCAGAAGCCTTCGTATGCCTCGGCGAAGGCTTCGGTCCAGGCCCGGCGATCCATGTCGGCGTGCAGCGGCGGCAGCCCGTCGGCCTCGCCGTTCAGCATGTCGAGCTTGTGCGCGAACTCGTGGATCACGACGTTCATGGCCGGATCGTGCGCCGCGGCGTCCCACGAGAGCACCACCGGTCCGCCATGCAGCGCCTGCCCGGAGAGATCGTCGTCCCATTCGTGGAGCACGCCCGTCTCGTCGAGCTCCGTGCGCCGCACGCGGAAGTCGCCCGGATACACGACGATCCCCGTCCAGCCGCCCAGCCAGTCGAGGCCCAGCTCGAGCACGAGAAGGCAGGCCTGCGCGGCGATGCTCACGCGCATCGCATCCGTGATGCGCATGCCGGCGGCGGCTTCGAACTGCTTCTCGGCGAGAAAGACGAGCACCAGTTCGCGCAGCCGGGCCATCTCTTCGCGGCTCAGCCGCTCGATGCTGGCGAGCTGCCGCGTCGCCTGGCGCCAGAGCGCATCGTCGAGCCGGTGCTTGCGCACGATGCGCCGGCGGCGCCAGTCCTTGAGCCAC
Source organism: uncultured Enterobacteriaceae bacterium (assembly GCA_964461055.1). Classification (GTDB taxonomy): domain Bacteria; phylum Pseudomonadota; class Gammaproteobacteria; order Burkholderiales; family SG8-39; genus SCGC-AG-212-J23. Next base: position 46,549 of record CAYWSG010000002.1, read on the forward strand.
CCCATGCGGCCTAAAATACCCGCGTGGTAACGGTTGTCCAATTGCACCCGCAAAACTCCGCGGCCGCGCTCGAGTCCGTGGCCGCCGGGCTCGCGCCGCCCGACCGCGAGCTGCTCGCGCGGGCGCTCGAGTTTGCCGATCCGCTCTACGCCGGCCAGCGGCTCTCCTCCGGCGAGCCGACCTGGCTGCACGCCCTTGGACTCACCGCAGGACTCGCGGCCATCGGCATGGACGCGCCCGGGCGCGCCGCCGGCGTGCTCTTCGCCGCGCCCCGGCATCTCGACGACCCGGACATTCTGGCCGAGCGCTTCGGCGCCGAGGTGGCCTCGCTCGCCGCGGGCGTCGAGAGGCTCTACCAGCTTCGCTCGATCACCCGCGGCAGCCCGCAGGAGCAGAACGAGATCCTCCGCAAGATGGTGCTCGGCATGGTGGAGGACGTGCGCGTGGTGCTCATCCGGCTCGCGAGCCGCACGCAGACGCTGCGGTGGTTCGCCAAGCACGATCACCCCGAGCGCTCGCAATATGCGCGCGAGACGCTCGACATCTACGCGCCGCTCGCCAACCGGCTCGGCGTGGGACAGCTGAAGTGGGAGCTCGAGGACCTCTCGTTCCGCTTCCTAGAGCCGGAGCTCTACAAGAAGATCGCCGCCATGCTCGACGAGCGGCGGCTCGAGCGGGAGCAGTACATCGAAGGCGCCATCGCCACGCTTTCGCGCGAGCTCGCGGCCGCCGGCGTCAAGGCCGAGATCACCGGCCGGCCCAAGCACATCTATTCCATCTGGAGCAAGATGCGGAAAAAGGGGCTCGATTTCTCGCAGCTCTACGACGTGCGTGCCTTGCGCGTGATCGTCCCCGAAGTGAAGGACTGCTACGCCGCGCTCGGCGTCGTCCACAATCTGTGGACCCCGATCCCGCGCGAGTTCGACGACTACATTTCGCGGCCGAAGGGCAACTTCTACCAGTCGCTCCATACCGCCGTCCTCGGCCCGGCCGGCAAGACGCTCGAGGTGCAGATCCGCACGGAGGAGATGCACCGCCACGCCGAGTTCGGCGTCGCCGCGCACTGGCGCTACAAGGAGCCGGGACGCCCGGCGCGCCGCGCCGAAGCGGCATTCGAGGAGAAGATCGCGTGGCTGCGGCAGCTCCTCGCGTGGCGCGACGAGGTCTCCGACTGGGCCCGGGACACCAAGCAGGCGCGCCTGGACGATACCGTCTACGTGCTCACGCCGCAGGGCAAGGTGGTGGACCTGCCCGCCGGCGCGACGCCGGTCGATTTCGCGTATGCCCTGCACACCGACCTCGGGCACCGCTGCCGCGGCGCGCGCGTGGACGGCCATATCGTCACGCTGGATACGCCGCTCTCGAGCGGCCAGCGGGTCGAGATCACGACCGTGAAGACGGGCGGGCCCTCGCGGGACTGGCTCAATCCCGAGCGCGGGTTCGTCAAGACGAACCGGGCCCGGCAGAAGATCCGGCAATGGTTCAACGCGCGAGCGCTCGCCGAGACGACGTCCGCGGGGCGCGCGAAGGTCGAGAAGGAGCTGCGCAGGCTCGGCGCCCAGGCGAGCCTCGAGGCGCTCGCGGCGCGCCTGGGGTTCGCCAAGCCGGAGGAGCTTTTCGCCGCGGTGGGCCGCGACGAGATCAACCTGCGGCAGCTGCAGGCCGCCGCGCGGCAGAACGAGCCGGGCGAGCGTCCCGCGCCGGCGCCGCTCGCGCGCCGGCGCAAGACCGGCGCCGGCCAGTCGGCCGTGCTCGTGGTCGGCATGGACCGGCTGCTCACGCAGCTCGCCCGCTGCTGCAAGCCGGTGCCGCCCGACCCGATCCGCGGCTTCGTCACGCGCGGCAAGGGCGTCTCGGTGCACCGGGAAGACTGCAGCTCGCTGCGCCGCCTGGCCGAAGCCGACCCGGAGCGGCTCATCGACGCCGAGTGGGGCGACCGCGAGGGCACCTACCCGGTCGACATGGCCGTCACCGCGACCGACCGGCGCGGGCTCCTGCGCGACATCGGCGACGCCCTTGCCCGGGAGCGCATCAACGTGACCGCGGTGCGCACGCAGACGCGGGACGAGCTCGCCTTCATGCGCTTCACCTTCGAAGTGAGCGACCTCGCCCATCTCAAGCGCGCCTTCGCGGTGGTCCGGCAGGTGAAGGGCGTCATCCGGGCCGGGCGTGCCTAGGCCGCGGGGCTCTGGTATAGAATTCCGCGCTTGCACCCTAGGCGCGTAGCTCAGCTGGTTAGAGCACTACCTTGACATGGTAGGGGTCGTTGGTTCGAGTCCAATCGCGCCTACCAATTTCTCCCGGAAGGCAACAACGCGGCTCACGACGCGCAGCTTGATGACTTCGCAGTAACTCCGCCTCGCGCCATGCCCGACATCCGCCTCCCGGACGGCTCCGTCAAGCGCTTTGCGCAGCCCGTCACCGTCGCCGAGATCGCCGCCTCCATCGGCGCCGGGCTCGCGCGCGCCGCGCTCGCGGGCAAGGTCGATGGGAGGCTCGTCGACACCTCGTACAAGGTGGACAGGGATGCGTCCGTCGCGATCGTCACCGAGCGCGACCCGGAAGGCCTCGAAATCATCCGCCATTCGACGGCGCACCTGCTGGCCCACGCGGTGAAGGAGCTCTTTCCCGAGGCGCAGGTGACGATCGGCCCGGTCATCGAGAACGGCTTCTACTACGACTTCGCCTACAAGAGGCCCTTCACGCCCGAAGACCTGGCGGCGATCGAGAAGCGCATGCAGGAGATCGCCCGCAAGGACCTGCCGGTCGAACGACGGGAGATGCCGCGCGACCAGGCGGTGAAGTTCTTCGCCGACATGGGCGAGAAATACAAGGCCGAGATCATCGCCTCGATCCCGGAGAGCGAGACGATCTCGCTCTACGGCCAGGGCAACTGGATCGATCTCTGCCGCGGCCCCCACGTGCCCTCCACCGGCAAGCTGAAGACGTTCAAGCTCATGCGGGTGGCCGGCGCCTATTGGCGCGGCGATTCGCGGAACGAGATGCTCCAGCGCATCTACGGCACCGCCTGGGCGAAGAAGGAAGACCAGGACGCCTACCTGAAGATGCTCGAGGAGGCCGAGAAGCGCGACCACCGCCGGCTCGGCACCCAGCTCGACCTCTTCCACATGCAGGAGGAGGCGCCGGGGCTCGTCTTCTGGCACCCGAAGGGCTGGGCGCTCTGGCAGCAGGTCGAGCAGTACATGCGCCGCGTCTACCGCGAGAACGGCTACCAGGAAGTGCGCGGCCCCCAGATCCTCGACCGCAGCCTCTGGGAGCGCACCGGGCACTGGGAGAATTTCAAGGAGAACATGTTCACCACCTCATCGGAAAACCGCGACTACGCGGTGAAGCCGATGAACTGCCCGGGGCACATCCTCATCTTCAACAAGGGCGTGCGCAGCTATCGCGACCTGCCCCTGCGCTATGGCGAGTTCGGCTCCTGCCACCGCAACGAGCCTTCCGGCGCCCTGCACGGCCTGATGCGCGTGCGCGGCTTCGTCCAGGACGACGGGCACATTTTCTGCACCGAGGCGCAGATCCTCGACGAGTGCGTCGCCTTTACCGCGCTTCTGCAGAAGGTCTATCGCGATTTCGGCTTCAACGACGTCATCTACCGGGTCGCCACGCGGCCGGAAAAGCGCATCGGCTCCGACGAAGCGTGGGACCGCGCGGAGGCGGCCCTGAAGGAGTCCCTCGAGCGCTCGGGCGTGCCGTTCACCCTGTCGCCAGGGGAAGGCGCGTTCTACGGGCCGAAGATCGAGTACTCGCTCAAGGACGGGATCGGGCGCGTCTGGCAGTGCGGGACGATCCAGGTGGATTTCAGCATGCCCGGGCGCCTCGGCGCCGAGTACGTGGCCGAGGACAACACCCGCCGCACTCCCGTCATGCTGCACCGGGCGATCGTCGGCTCCATGGAGCGGTTCCTCGGCATCCTGATCGAGCACTACGCCGGCGCCTTCCCGGTCTGGCTCGCCCCGGTACAGGTCGCCGTCCTCAACATCACCGAGCGGCAGGCCGCCTATGCGCAGAAGGTGCTCGAGACGCTGCGCGGACGCGGCTTCCGGGCCCTCGCCGATTTGCGAAACGAGAAAATTTCCTATAAGATTCGCGAACATAGCCTGCAGAAGCTGCCCTACCAGCTGGTGCTGGGGGATAAGGAGATGCAGGCCAATACGGTGGCCGTGCGCACGCGAAGCGGGGAGGATCTGGGGGCGATGACCCTCGACGCCTTCACCGCCCGCCTCGAGGCCGAGGCGAACGCGAAAGTGCACGGCTGATTTTTTTGACGAACAGAGGAGCTTTTTCTCATCGCACTCGACAGATCGCAACGCATCAACCGGGAAATCACGGCCCCGGAGGTGCGCCTGGTGGCGGAAAACGGAGACCAGCTGGGGATTCAGCCGATAGCGGCGGCGCTCCGGATGGCCGAAGAGCAGAACGTGGATCTCGTGGAGATCGCACCGCTCGCGAACCCGCCAGTCTGCAAGCTGATGGACTACGGCAAGTTCCGGTACCGCGAGCAGAAGAAGGCGCACGAAGCCAAGCTGAAGCAGAAGCAGATCCAGGTGAAGGAAATCAAGTTCCGGCCTGGGACCGACGAAGGCGACTACAAGATCAAGCTGGCAAAGCTGCTCGCCTTCCTCGAAGAGGGCGACAAGGCGAAGGTGACGTTGCGGTTCCGGGGGCGGGAGATGGCGCACCGCGAGTTCGGCGAGCGCCTGCTCGAGCGGGTGCGGGGCGATCTGGAGTCGGTCGGCGTGGTCGAGCAGTATCCGCGCCTCGAGGGCCGGCAGATGGTGATGGTGATCGCGCCCAAGAAGAAGGCGGTGCCGCCGGCGAAGGGAAAGGCGGAGAAGGCGCCCGCGGCGGACAAGGCCGCGGAGCCGAGAAAGGTTGCAGCAAAGCCCGCCGCGGCACGCTAGCGGCGGGATACAAGTGATGGCCGCGGCTTAAAGCGCCCGCGCCGCGCTGCCTTGGGCAGCGCGCTCCCCGGGACGCCCGGCGTCAGGCTAGAAAAGGAGCAGTTGTCATGCCGAAGATGAAGTCCAAGAAGAGCGCAGCCAAGCGCTTTACCGTCCGCTCGAGCGGCGGCATCAAGCGCTCGCACGCGTACATGCGCCACATCCTCACCAAGAAGAGCACGAAGCGCAAGCGCCAGCTTCGCGGCACCACCAACGTCCACGACAGCGATGCGCGCGCCGTGCGCGCCATGCTGCCTTACGCGTCGTAAGGAGCCGCCATGCCGAGAGCCAAGCGAGGCGCGACTGCACGCGCGCGCCACAAGAAGGTCCTGAAGCAGGCGAAGGGATTCCGCGGCCGCCGGGGCAGCGTCTATCGCGTCGCCAAGCAGGCGGTCATGAAGGCCGGGCAGTACGCCTACCGTGACCGCCGGCAGAAAAAGCGCGAATTCCGCGCGCTCTGGATCACGCGCATCAACGCGGCGGTGCGCGAGCTGGGCATGAGCTACAGCACGTTCATGTCGGGCCTGAGGCGCGCCAACATCGAGATCGACCGCAAGGTGCTCGCGGATCTCGCGGTCCGGGACAAGCCGGCCTTCGCCAAGATCGCGGGCCAGGCCAAAGCCAGCCTCACGCATTAATTAATTGCAGCACGCCGACCAGGACCTCAGCGGCATCGTCTCTCGCGCGCTCGAGGCGTTCGGCGCGGCGAGCGATGCCGCGAGCCTCGAGAACGCCAAGGCGCGCTTCCTGGGCAAGAGCGGCGAGCTCGCCGCCTTCCAGGCCACGCTGAAGTCGCTTCCCGCCGAGCAGAAGCGCGCTGCCGGCGCGGCGTTCAACGGCGCGAAGCAGAAAATCGAGGCGGCCCTCGAGGCGCGCCGCGCCGCGATCGCCGAGGCGGCGCTCGAGGCGAGGCTCGCCGAGGAGGCGCTCGACGTCACGCTCCCGGGCCGCGGGCGCGGGCGCGGCAGCATCCACCCGGTCATCCGCACCTGGCGGCGCATCGAGGAGATCTGGCGCTCGATCGGCTTCGCCGTGGCCGACGGCCCGGAGATCGAGACCGACTGGTACAACTTCACCGCGCTCAACAACCCGGAGAACCATCCTGCGCGCTCCATGCAGGACACGTTCTACGTGGACCTCACCGACGCGGACGGCCTGCCGCTCGTGCTGCGCACGCACACGAGCCCCATGCAGGTGCGCTACGCGCGAATGCACGAGCCGCCCATCAAGGTCATCGCGCCGGGCCGCACCTACCGGGTGGACTCCGACGCGACCCATTCGCCGATGTTCCACCAGGTCGAGGGCCTGTGGATCGACGAGCACATCAGCTTCGCGGACCTCAAGGGCGTGTACACCGAGTTCCTGCGCCGCTTCTTCGAGATGGACGACCTGGAGGTGCGCTTCCGCCCTTCGTTCTTCCCCTTCACGGAGCCCTCGGCGGAGATCGACCTCAAGTTCCAGAGCGGCGCGCTGAAGGGCCGCTGGCTCGAGATTTCCGGCTCGGGGCAGGTGCATCCCACCGTGGTGCGCAACTTCGGGCTCGACCCCGAGCGCTACATCGGCTTCGCGTTCGGCTCCGGGCTCGAGCGGCTCACGATGCTGCGCTACGGCATCGACGATCTGCGCCTTTTCTTCGACGGCGACCTGCGCTTCCTGGCGCAGTTCGCGTGAGCGCGCTGGAGACGGCCGGCGTGCGCGTGAAGGTATCCCGATGAACATCCCCGAGCGGTGGCTGCGCAGCTTCTGCAATCCGGGGCTTTCCGGCGAGGCCATCGCCGAGCGACTGACGATGGCCGGGCTGGAAGTGGAGTCCTACGAGCCCGTGGGGCCGCAGTTCAGCGGCGTCGTGGTGGGCGAGATCCTCTCCGTCGAGAAGCATCCGGGCGCCGAGAAGCTCGCCGTGTGCCGGGTCTCGGCCGGCGAGCGCGCGGTGCAGGTGGTCTGCGGCGCGCCCAACGCGCGCGCCGGACTCAAGGCGCCGCTCGCCATGGTGGGCGCGCGGCTGCCGCAAGGCGTGGTTGTAAAGAAGGCGAACCTGCGAGGCGCCGAGAGCGAGGGCATGCTTCTCTCGGCCCGGGAGCTCGGGCTCTCCGACGACCATTCCGGGCTTCTCGAGCTCGACGCCGCGGCCGTCGCCGGCACCGAGCTCCGGCAGCATCTCGGGCTCGACGAGCACGTGCTGACGCTGAAGCTCACGCCGAACCGTGGGGACGCGCTTTCGGTTCTCGGCGTGGCGCGCGAGCTGGCGGCGCTCACCGGCGCGCCGCTCACGCCGCCCGCCATCGAGCCGGTTCCCGCCAAGGGCAAGCACGAGCATCCGGTGCGCATCACCCATGCCGAGGGATGCGGACGCTTTTCGGGCCGCGTCATCCGGAACGTCGATGCGTCGGCGCCGACCCCCGACTGGATGAAGGCGCGCCTCGAGGCGGCGGGGCAGCGCTCCATCTCCGCGCTCGTGGACGTCACGAACTACGTCATGCTCGAGCTCGGCAGGCCGCTCCACGTCTACGACCTCGACAAGCTCCGCGGGGCGATCGACGTGCGCTGGGGGCGCAAGGGCGAGCGGCTGCGCCTTCTCAACGAGCAGGAAGTCGTCGTCGACGAGTCGGTGCTCTGCATCACCGACGACTCGGGCCCGATCGGGCTCGCGGGCATCATGGGCGGCGACTCGACCAAGGCCGAGTCGAGCACGCGCCACGTGTTTCTCGAGTCGGCGTTCTTCTTCCCCGAAGCCATCGCGGGGCGCGCGAGGCGCTTCAACTTCTCGAGCGACGCCTCGCACCGCTTCGAGCGGGGCGTCGACTTCGACAACAACCTCGCCGGCATCGAGCGCGCGACCCGGCTCATCCTCGACATTTGCGGCGGCGAGCCGGGCCCCACCCGCGATCTCGTCGCGCGGCTGCCCGAGCGAAAGCCGGTTCGCATGCGCGTCGCGCGGGCGCAGAAGGTGATCGGCGTGCCCGTCGCCGCCGACGAGATGGCGGCGATCTTCGCCCGCCTGGGCTTGCCGGCGAAGCTCGACGGCGTCGCCTTCGAGGTCCAGCCGCCCAGCTTCCGCTTCGATCTCGCGATCGAGGAGGACCTCATCGAGGAGGTCGCCCGCATTTACGGCTTCGAGCGCATCGCCAGCCTGCCGCCGCGCGCACCGGCGGTCATGCTGAAGGCGCCGGAGTCCAGGCGAAGCCTGCACGAGCTGCGCGCGCGGCTCGCCGCAGCCGACTACCGCGAAGTCATCAATTTCACGTTCGTCGAGCCCGCGTGGGAGGCCGATTTCGCGGGTGGGCCGGAGCCGATCCGGCTGCTCAACCCGATCGCGAGCCAACTCTCGGTCATGCGCACGACGCTCATCGGCTCGCTCGTCGGGAACCTGCGCTACAACCGCGCGCGCAAGCTCGAGCGCATCCGCGTCTTCGAGATCGGCCGGGCTTTCCTGCGCGATCCGGCCGCGCCCGAGGGACCGCTCGCGGTGCGCGGCGTCCGCCAGCCGATCCGGGTGGCCGCAGCGGCCTGCGGGCCGGCGCTCGAGGAGCAGTGGGGCACGCCGACGCGGCCCGTCGACTTCTTCGACGTGAAAGCCGATGTGGAGGCGCTGGCCGCGCCGCTCGCGCCGCGCTTCGAGCCGGCAACGCACCCCGCTTTCCATCCGGGCCGCTCGGCCCGCGTCCTCCTCGGCGACGAGGCGATCGGCTGGCTGGGCGAGCTGCATCCGCGCTGGGAGCGCAAGTACGAGCTGCCGCATCCCGTGGTCCTGTTCGAGCTGGATGCCGAAGCGCTGCAGGAGGTGCCGCTTCCCCGCTTCGTGCCTCCGTCCAAGTACCCGCCCGTGGTCCGGGACATCGCGGTGCTCGTCAAGGCCGAGGTCCCGGCGCAGGCGCTTTTGGATGCGCTTCGGGCCGAGAAACCGGCCTTCGTGCGGGAGGTCACGATCTTTGACGTTTACCAGGGAAAGACGCTCTCCGAGCAGGCCGCCAGAGGGCTAAAAAGCCTTGCTTTTCGGGTAGTTATGCAACATACTGAACGAACCCTTACGGATGCGGAGGCGGACGCTGCCCGCGACGAGCTGGTCGGTCTGCTGGGCCGCAAATTCTCCGCAACGCTGCGCAGATAAGTGGGATTCGAGGGAGTCGCAATGACGTTGACGAAGGCCGAGCTCGCCGACCTGCTGTTCGAGAAGGTCGGCCTCAACAAGCGTGAGGCCAAGGACATGGTCGAAGCCTTCTTCGAGGAAATCCGGGGGGCGCTCGAGCGCGGGGAGAGCGTCAAGCTCTCCGGGTTCGGCAACTTCCAGCTCCGGGACAAGCCCCAGCGGCCCGGCCGCAACCCGAAGACCGGGGAGGAGATCCCCATCAGCGCCCGTCGCGTCGTCACCTTCCACGCCAGCCAGAAGCTCAAGGCCATGGTGGAAAAGGCCCGCCATGGAGCCCAGCCGGAAAAGAACTGAACTGCCGCCGATCCCGGCGAAGCGCTACTTCACCATCGGCGAGGTAAGCGAGCTTTGCGGGGTGAAGCCCCACGTGCTGCGCTACTGGGAGCAGGAATTCACGCAGCTGAAGCCCGTGAAGCGGCGCGGCAACCGGCGCTACTACCAGCACCACGAGGTCCTGCTCATCCGGCGCATCCGCGAGCTCCTCTACGAGGAAGGCTTCACCATCAGCGGCGCGCGCAACCGCCTGGACAATTCGCTTGCCGAGGAGCGCGCCGAGCCCGGCGTGCGCAACGGCCGCAGCGGCGAGAGCGCGGAGGGGATCGATCTCGCGTCGATCAAGCGCGAGCTGCAGGCTGTCCTGGAGGTGCTGCAGCCCTGATTGGCGCGGCCGCCGGCAACAACGCGGGGTAGAATTGAAGCATCGGGGCGTAGCGCAGCCTGGTAGCGTACCTGCATGGGGTGCAGGTGGTCGCGAGTTCAAATCTCGCCGCCCCGACCAGTTCCTTTCCATTAAAAGAACGCCCGAGCAGCGTCAAAGGCCGCCTGGGCATAGGTTTTAGAATCGCCCGGTGCGGATCCTGGTGTCCAACGACGATGGTTATTTCGCGCCGGGCATCACGCTCCTTGCCGAAGCGCTGCGCCAGGTGGGCGAGGTCACGGTCGTGGCGCCCGAGCGCGATCGCTCCGGCGCCTCCAATTCCCTGACGCTCGACCGGCCGCTGTCGGTGCGCCGCGCCGCGAACGGCTACTATTTCGTCAACGGAACGCCCACCGACTGCGTGCACATCGCCGTCACCGGCCTGCTCGACTTCGTCCCCGACGTGGTGGTTTCCGGCGTGAACCTCGGCGCCAACATGGGCGACGACACGATCTACTCCGGCACGGTGGCTGCGGCCTCCGAGGGGTACCTCCTCGGCATTCCGTCCATCGCGCTCTCCCTCACGAGCAAGGAAGGAGCGCACTTCGAGAGCGCGATCGGCATCGGGCTGCAGATGGTCTCGCGGCTGCAGCGGGCGCCGGTCCGCGAGCCGGTGCTCTTCAACGTCAACGTGCCGGACATCCCGCCCGCCGCGCTGAAGGGCGTGGAGGTGACGCGGCTCGGCCGGCGCCACAAGGCCGAGCCGGTCGTGAAAATGCTCACTCCGCGCGGCGATACCGCTTACTGGATCGGCCCGGCCGGCGGCGCCGCGGACGCCGGTCCGGGAACCGATTTCCACGCCGTCCAGCAGGGCCGGGTCTCGGTCACGCCCCTGCGCCTGGATCTCACGAATACCGGCCAGCTGGCGATGGCCCGGGAATGGATGGACCGATGAAGCACGCGGTAGCCGGCATCGGCATGACTTCCCAGCGCACTCGGGCGCGCATGGTGGAGCGCCTGCGGGAGCAGGGCATTCGCGACGAGCGGGTGCTGCGCGCAATGGGCACCGTGCCGCGGCACCTCTTCGTCGAGGAGGCCCTTGCGAGCCGCGCGTACGAGGACACGGCGCTGCCGATCGGCTTCGCGCAGACGATCTCGCAGCCGTTCGTGGTGGCGCGCATGATCGAGGCGCTCGTGCAGGGCGTCGAGCAGCCGGGCAAGGTGCTGGAAGTGGGAACGGGCTGCGGCTACCAGGCCGCGGTGCTCGCCCAGCTCTACCGCGAGGTCTACTCGATGGAGCGCATCCGCGCGCTCCTCGACAAGGCGCGGATCAACCTCCTCGCCTTGCGGCTCGCGAACCTGCGGCTCGCGCATGGCGACGGCTACGCGGGCCTCGAGAAGGCGGCGCCCTTCCAGGCGATCATCGTCGCCGCCGCGGCGCCCGAGGTGCCCGACGCGCTCCTGCGCCAGCTCGCGTACGGCGGCAGGATGATCCTGCCGCTTCGCGCCTCGCGCCGCGAGGCGCAGCGGCTCGTGCTGATCGAGCGCACGCGGGCGGGATATGTCGAGTCCGAGCTCGATGCGGTACGGTTCGTACCCATGGAGGCCGGCAAGGCATGAGCGAGAGAGCCGAACGCAAGCGGAGTCATCAGGCGGTGCTCGCCCTCGTGCTCGGCGCCGTGCTTGTGCTGGGCGGCTGCGCCTCGCGCCGGGACGCCGCTCCGGTCGTCGAGCGCTCGCCGGCTTCGGCCAAGACGAGGCCTGCGCCGGTGCGGGCCGTCGTCGCAGTCGCCGAGAGCCCGTCCTCGCCGGCCGCCGAGCGCCCGGCGCCCGAGGGCTACTACATCGTGAAGCGCGGCGACACGCTGTACAGCATCGCGCTCGAGCATGGCGCCGACTACCGTGAAGTAGCGCAGTGGAACGGACTCGACGATCCGACGAAGATCTACGTGGGACAGCAACTGCGGGTCACGGAGCCGCCGGCGCCCAAGGGCGTCCAGGTCGGCGCCGTTCGGGCGCCGAGCCGGGTCGAGGCACGACCGCTCGACACGCCGGAACCCAAGAAGGACACGCAGGCTTCGGGGCAGACGCAGACTGCGAAGAGCAGCGCGCCGGATCCTAAGGCGTCGTCGGCAAAGCCCGCCACGACGGCGCCGTTCATCTGGCCTGCCAAGGGCAAGGTCATCGCCGGCTTCGGCGAATCGCGCAGCAAGGGCATCGACATCGACGGCAAGCCCGGCGATCCGGTGGTGGCGGCGGCCGATGGCCGGGTCACCTACACGGGGACCGGCATCCCGGGACTCGGCAAGCTCGTCGTCATCAAGCACGACAACGGGTTCATCACCGTCTACGCGCACAACCAGGACATCCTCGTGAAGGAGCAGCAGGCCGTGTCGCAGGGGCAGAAGATCGCCGAGCTCGGCCGCTCCGACGCCGATCGCCCGAAGCTGCACTTCCAGATCCGCAAGGGCTCCTCGCCCGTGGACCCGATGCGCTATCTGCCGGGCACCTGAGCCCGCGCCTGCCTCACGGCATCGGCAAGGTCGGCCACGGCGGTCGCGTAGAAGGCGCTGCGGTTGTAGCGGGTGAGGACGTAGAAGTTGCGCAGCCCGACGCGGAAATCGCTGCCCGCATCGGGGGTGGCAAGCTCCACCAGAACGCCGAGCTTCGAGCGCTGCTCAGGCGCCATGCCGAGCGGCTCGACGCCGGCCTCGAGCAGGGTGGATAGCGCGTGGCGCGGCTCGACACTGCCATCGACAAACGCCCGATAGCCTTCTCCCGTGATGCGCGCGGGGAAGAGGACCGGCGCCCCCGGCCGCCAGCCATGGCGGTGCAGGTAGTTTGCGACGCTGCCCACCGCGTCGGCGGCGCTGTCGCTGAGGTCGATGCGGCCGTCGCCGTCGAAGTCCACGGCGAAGCGGCGCGCGCTCCCGGGCATGAACTGCGGGATGCCGAACGCGCCGGCGTAGGAGCCGCGCAGGGCGAAGACGTCGAGGCCCTCGTCGCGCGCGAGGAGCAGGTACTGCCTCAGCTCGTCGCGAAAGAAGGCCGAGCGCGGAGGATGGTCGAAGGCCAGCGTCGAGAGCGCCTCGATCACCCGCCAGCGTCCGGTGTTGCGCCCGTACAGCGTCTCGACGCCGATGATGCCGACGATGTACTCGGCCGGGATGCCGTACTGGCGCTCCGCGCGCTCGAGCGCCGCCTGGTTCGCGTTCCAGAACGCGACGCCGGCCTCGATGCGCCGGTCGTTCACGAAGAGCGCCCGGTACTCCTGCCACGAGCGAACCTTGTCTGCGGGCGCCGAGATCGCGCGCAGGATGGGGTCGACCGGCTTGACGCGCGCGAACACGTCGAGAAGCTCCGCTTCGGCGAAGGCGTGCCGGTTCGCCAGGTCGCGCACGAAGGCGCGCACTTCGGGACGGGCGGCGTAGGCCTCTTCGGTTTGGCTTGCTTGCGGCGCTTGGGCATGCGCGCCGGAAACGGTGAGCGCGAGGGCGGCGGCGAAGGCCGTCTTGCGTGGTGTCATGTCAGCCTCAGTTGACGGACCAGGCGGCGGAGCTGCGCCACCCGGAGCGGCGTGGGGCCTCCGCCGTAGCGCAGGCCGATGTACAGGGCGCCGATCTGCAGGATGATGCGCCGCGACGCGGGCAGCGCCCGGGCGGCACGGGCGGCGTAGTCGCGCGGCCCTTCGTGGGGCGCGCGCGTGACGCCGCGGCGGGCAAGCTTGCGGCAGAACGCCGCCCAGGCGCGCTGCACCGGATCGGGGCGCGCAAGCCGGCGCAGCGACCAGGCGAGGAGCAGCGCGGTGAGCACGCCGAGGATCGTGAAGAGCGTCGCCGTGAGGGCGCGCCAGTCGGCGCTCGGAATGCCGACGAAGCTCAGCAGATCGCGCTGCCGGTCGGGGTTGTAGCCGAGGACCCAGACGTTCCATCGATGCGCGATCGCTTCCCACCGGTGGCGGGCGCGACGCAGCCACTCGGCATCGGTCCGGATGAGGAAGGGCAGCGCCTCGGCGTTCGGGATGGAGCGCGCGAGGCCGGAGTCCATCCGCACCGGGTTCGTCGCCGCCGTCGGGTCCACGCGCACCCAGCCGCGGCCCTGCAGGAAGACCTCCGTCCATGCGTGCGCTTCCGACTGCCGCACGGTGATGATGCGATCGACCGAGTTCACGTCGCCGCCAAGATAGCCCATGACGACGCGTGCCGGGACGCCGGCCGCCCGCATGAGAAAGGCGAACGCCGAGGCGAAGTGCTCGCAGAACCCCTGGCGGGTCGTGAAGAGGAATTCGTCGACGGCGTGCGCGCCGAGAAGCGGCGGCTCGAGCGTATAGACGAATCCTCCGGTGCGGATGAACTGCGTGGCTTTCTCGACGATCTCGGCATCGGAGCGGGCCGATGCGCGCCAGGAGCGGGCGAGCGCCCGCGCCTGCGGGTTCACGTCGGGCGGCAGGCTGAGCGCGCGGCGGAGCAGGGTGGACGTCTCGGCCGGCCGCACGGCGTCCACGGCGACGGAAGTGAGCTCGTAGCGGATCCGGCTTCTCACCGGCGCCTGCGCCATGAGCTGGCCGTCGGGCGTGAAGCGCGCGCGCTCGGGCGCGCTCGTCGCCGACTCCAGCGCGAAGAGCCACTCCCGGTTGTGCGGCTCGAGCACCATCTCGTAGCGGTAGACCTGCGCCTGCGCGCCCGCTTGCGGCGGCTCGTAGTGCGCGAGCGTCCCTCGTCCGGTGTGCCAGGTGCGCCCGTCGAAGTCCCACAGGACCGGGCCGCGCCAGTAGAGCAGGCGGTGCGGCGGCGTCTCGCCGCGGAACTCGGCGCGAAACGCCGTCGCGTCGGAGAGGACGAGCCGCGAGATGTTGCCGGGCGACATGGAGCCGGAGAGCCCCGAGAGGCCGGCGTAGGCGTCCTGGGGCAATCCCCAGAGCGGACCCTGCACGCGCGGAAAGAGGAAAAACAGCACCAGGGCCGCCGGCAGCGCATGCGCGAGCAGGATGCCGGCGGTCCTCGCGCTCGCGGCGAGCGGACGCTGCGGCGCGCTCATCGCCACGAGCGCGGTGACGAGCATGGCGACGGCCGCCAGCATGCCGAGGGCGGTCGGAATGGACTGCGTGAAGAGGAAGTTCGTGATGAGAAGAAAGAAGCCGAGGAGGACGGCGACCGCGGCGTCGCGGTGGCTTCGCACCTCCATGAGCTTCAGCCCGGAGAAGAGGACCAGCAGCATGACGCCGGCGCCGCGCCCGAAGAGCGTTCGCTGGTCCACCCATACGCCGAGAATCCCGACGAGCGCTACGGCGAGAAGGAGCCAGCGCGAGGGAAGCGCCGTGCGCGTCACGATGAAGTACACCCGCCAGCCATAGAGGCACAGGGCGAGCGCGACGAGCCACCAGGGCGAGCGGGCGAGGTGCGGGAGCACCGCCACGGCGAGCGAGCCGGTCAGCCATGCCGCATCCCTCGCGGACACGGCGCGCGCCGAAGGCGAAAGCGGGTGGAGCGGCGCGTTCGAGGCGCGCCTCATGGCGCCTCGGTTTGAAAGAGAGCGAGCGCCTGGAGGCAGCTCGCGGTGTGCGCATCGCCCCGGCCGGCGGCGATCTCCTGGCCGGGAATGCGAAGCCCGAAGCGGGCGCCGGCCGCCTCCGCTTGCAGCACCCACCCGGCGAGGCGCGAAAGGCGCCCCTCGGTGTCGAGCCCGGCCGGCAGGCGCTGCCAGTCGAGCCACAGCTCGGAGGCCGCTTCCCCGGTGAACTGCTTGGTCAGCATGTCGTCGGTCCGGGCGTATGCCTTCCACGCGACGTGCCGGGGCGAATCGGAGGGCTGGTAGCTTCGCAAGGTGGCGAAGTCCTCGTTTCCGGCGCTCGGCGTGGCGCGCGCGCCCTGCTCCTCGAGCGGCGTCGGCGCCGGGAGCGGGCTGCGCTCGGGCCGCGGGTAGACCAGGCAGCGGGCATCGGGCTCGGCGTAGCTCCAGGCGCGAAAGAGCCCCGTGGGGAAGCGCGTCTCGAGAAGGAGCCGCCCGAGCGGCTGCCAGCCGCGGCGCGCCGTCGGGATCGCGAGGCGGACCTGCGCCTGGCCATGGGGAGCGATGTCGACGAGCGTCTCGACGCCGCTGCCCAGATGGCGCACGAGGATCGCGGGACGGTCGTACGGCGCCTGCCCGTCGAGATACAGCCGGAAGTGTGCCGCCTCGCCGGCGAAGACCGGCTCGGCGCGGCCGGTGCTGATCGCCATGCGCGCAAGGTTGCGCGCGGTATGGACCATCGCGACGAGGCCCATGCCGGCGAGGAGGAACGTGAGCGCGAAGCCGAGCGACAGCGCGTAGTTGATGGAGCCGACGAGCAGCACGAGCAGCGTGCCGGCGTAGAGCCAGCCGAGCCTCGTCGGCACGATGTAGACCCGGCGGTGGACGAGCACGACGGTGCCGCGCTCCGGCGGCGTGAAGCCGTAGAGGCGGTTCGCGAGCCTCGGGTGGCGCGCAAGGAAGGCGCCGATCATCGCGCCCTCAGTGGGTCGGTGCGTCGTAGTTCCATCGGCGTTTCCATGCCTCGAGCACGAGGTTGGGGTACTCGGGCTTGCCGAGGCTGCCGTTGTAGCGCCCCAGCGCCCGGAAATAATCGCCCTTCTCGATGTCGAGGTAATGACGCAGTATGGCGCAGCCGTACGCGATGTTGGTCCGGAGATGGAAAAGATTGTGCCGCGGCTGGCCGATCACCTTCAGCCAGAACGGCATGACCTGCATGTAGCCGCGCGCGCCGGCCGCGGAGACCGCGTACTTGCGAAAGCCGCTCTCCACCTCGATCACGCTCAGCACGAGCTGCGGATCGAGCCTCGCGCGGAGCGCCTCGTAGTGCACTGTGCGAAGGAGCTCGAGCCGGCGGCGCCGGTCCGGGATGCGGCGCGCAAGCCGCTTCTCCATGGCCTCGATCCAGCGCCGGCCGTCCTCGACGGAGCGGAAGCTCAGGGTCGCGGGCGCCCGGTCCGAGACCTGCGCCGACAGGCGCCCGCGCACGCTGTCGGCGAGCGGCTCGTACTGCTGCGCGCCCGCGCGGGCGACGAGCGGCAGGGCGAAGGCCAGGACCAAGGCCGGGACGTAGGCCAGGCCCCGCCTCATGCCGCGCGGATTCGCTCCTCGACGAACCGCGCCGCTTCGGCGAGCGCGACGTCGCGCGGCTTCTCGTCGCGGCGGGCCTTGTACTCCGCCTGGCCGGCGCCGAGGCCGCGCTCCGAAAGGACGATGCGGTGCGGCACCCCGATCAGGTCCATGTCGGCGAAGAGCACGCCCGGACGCTCGTCACGGTCCTCCAGCAGGACGTCGACGCCGCGCTCGGCAAGCTCCGCGTAGAGCGCGTCGGCGGCCGCTCGCACCGCCGGGCTCTTGTGGTAGCCGATCGGCACGAGGGCGACCTCGAACGGGGCGATGGCGGCCGGGAAGATGATGCCTCGCTCGTCGTGGTTCTGCTCGATCGCGGCCGCCACGATGCGCGTGATGCCGATGCCGTAGCAGCCCATCTCCATGGGTCGCGCCGATCCCTTTTCGTCGAGAAAGGTGGCGCCGAGGGCCTCCGAGTACTTGGTGCGCAGCTGGAAGATGTGCCCCACCTCGATGCCGCGCACGATCTCGAGCCGGCCGCGGCCGTCCGGCGACGGGTCGCCCGCGACGACGTTGCGCACATCCTCCACGCGCGCGGGCTCGGGAAGGTCGCGTCCCCAGTTGACGCCGCTGAAGTGAAAGCCTTCCTCGTTCGCGCCGCAGACGAAGTCGCTCATCGCCGCGACGGTCCGGTCGGCGATGACCGTCACGCCCCGCGCGCCGACCGGCCCGATGTAGCCCGGCTTGCAGCCGAGCGCTGCCTCGATCTCGGCGTCGGAGGCGAACCGGAAAGGCCCCACGCCGCTCAGCTTGGAAGCCTTGACCTCGTTCAGCGTGTGATCGCCGCGCAAGAGCAGCAGCACGAGCTTGCCTTCGTGCATCACGGCAACCGCCTTCACCGTGCGCTCGAGCGGCAGGCCGAGGAGCGCCGCCACGTCCTCGCAGCGGGTCTTGCCCGGCGTCGGGACCTTCTGCAGGGCGAGCGTCGGCGCGCGCCGCGGCTCGGCCGGCGCGAGCGCCGGCGCGAGCTCGACATTGGCGGCGTAGTCGGACTCGGCGCTCCAGGCGATGGCATCCTCGCCGGAATCGGCCAGCACGTGGAACTCGTGCGAATCGGTGCCGCCGATCGAGCCGGTGTCCGCCGCCACGGCCCGGAACCTGAGCCCCAGGCGCGTGAAGATGCGCGTGTACGTCTCGTGCATGTTGCGGTACTCGCGCTGCAGGTCCTCGTAGCTCGCGTGGAACGAATAGCCGTCCTTCATCACGAACTCGCGGCCGCGCATGACGCCGAAGCGAGGGCGGCGCTCGTCCCGGAACTTCGTCTGGATCTGGTAGAAGTGCACGGGGAGCCGGCGGTAGCTCTTCAGCTCCGCGCGGGCGAGCTCGGTGACGACTTCCTCGGAGGTCGGCTGGATCACGAACTCGCGCTCGTGCCGGTCCTTGAAGCGCAGGAGCTCCGGCCCGTAGGCCTGCCAGCGCCCGGATTCCTGCCAGAGCTCCGCCGGCTGGACCACGGGCATGCTGAGCTCGACCGCGCCCGCCCGATTCATTTCCTCGCGCACCACCGCCTCGATCTTGCGCTGCACCCGCGTGCCGAGCGGAAGCCACGTGTAGATGCCGGCGGCGAGCCTGCGAATGAGACCCGCGCGCAGCATGAGCCGATGGCTCGCGAGCTCGGCTTCGGCGGGCACTTCCTTGAGGGTCGAGATGAAAAAGCGGGAAGCGCGCATGCCGCGCATTGAGTTTGATGCCGGGCTGTGGAAAAATCGAACCGGATTCTAGCTCAGTGGGGCATGCTCGTATGCTGGACCGCGAAGGGTACCGTCCCAACGTCGGGATCGTCCTCGCCAACCAGAGGAACGAGGTCTTCTGGGGCAAGCGCGTCAACCAGCACGCGTGGCAATTTCCCCAGGGCGGCATCAAGCACGGCGAGACGCCGGTGGATGCCATGTACCGCGAGCTGGAAGAAGAGATCGGCCTGCAGCGCTGGCATGTGCGCGTTCTGGGCCGCACGCGCGAATGGCTGCGCTACGACGTCCCGGAGAAGTGGATGCGCCATGCCCGGGATGACGCTTCCGGCGGCTCGCGTGGCGCGGCGGGAGGCGCGGGCTGCTCGCGCAGCCCGTACCGCGGCCAGAAGCAGATCTGGTTCCTGCTGAGGCTCGTCGGCCGCGACTGCGACGTGCGCCTTCGCGCGAGCAGCCACCCCGAGTTCGACGCGTGGCGCTGGCACGACTACTGGGCGCCGCTCGACTCGGTGATCGAGTTCAAGCGCGAGGTCTACCGCCAGGCGCTGCTCGAGCTGCACCGCTACCTGCAGGCCGACCGTCGCGCCGCGCGCGCGAGGCGCCGGGACGACCTTACGGCGTCCACCGACGCGGCCTCGACGGTCGAATAGCCGGCCGCAATCGGCCGCATTGCCAATATCCATTGGATCGGCTGCCGCGCGGGCGCTACGCTTCGCGCGAGAGCCGCACACGTGGAGACCGATACATGATTCGCCGAGAGAGCCTGCTTTCCCTTGAAGCGTACGCCCGGGAGCGCGATGCCTTCCGCGCGCGCGTCATTGCGCACAAGAAGGATCGCACCGTCGGGCTGGGGCCCAACGTCACGCTGCAGTTCGAGGACGAGCTCACCATCCGCTACCAGGTGCAGGAGATGCTGCGGATCGAGCGCATCTTCGAAGAGGAGGGCATCCAGGGCGAGCTCGACGCCTACAACCCGCTCGTTCCGGACGGGGGCAACTGGAAGGCGACCATGATGATCGAGTATCCGGACCCGGAGGAGCGCAAGCGCATGCTCGCTCAGCTGAAGGGCATCGAGCGCAAGGTGTGGATCCGCGTCGATGGCCATGCGCCGGTGTACGCCATCGCCGACGAGGACCTCGAGCGCGAGACCGAGGAGAAGACCTCTTCGGTCCACTTCCTGCGGTTCGAGCTCGACGAGGCGATGCGCGCGGCGCTCAGGCGCGGCGCGGGCCTCGCCATGGGCGTGGACCATCCCGCCTACTCGGCGAGCGTAGAGGTCCGCCCGGAGGTGCGCGCGGCGCTCCTGAAGGATCTCGCTTGAGCGCCGCCGGCCGAAACGCGGCGCTGCTCGC
>CAYWSG010000002.1:66573-102351 GCA_964461055.1 uncultured Enterobacteriaceae bacterium
GCGCTGCTTCTCGCCGCCTGCAGCGCGAACGAGAACCGCATGCGCAGCGACTGGGAGATCGAGCATTCCGGGCGCTTTGCCAAGGAGCAGGCGGCGGCGCAGCCGGTCGCTCTGCCGCCGGCGCCGAGGACGGCCGATCTTCTCCCGTTCGATGCGGGCGCGGCAACCGGGTTCGACTTCTACGTCGATCGGCGCTCGCTCAGCGTGAGCGCCGACGGAATCGTGCGGTACACCCTCGTGGCGCAAAGCCCCGAAGGCGCGCGCAACGTCACCCACGAGTCGATGAGCTGCCACGAGGCCGAGGTCCTCGTCCATGCGACGGGGCGCCCGGACGGGTCGTGGAGCGAGCTCGAGCCGCGCTGGCGACGCCTGAGCGGGCCGTGGCACCGCGCGCTCCATCGCGAGTACTTCTGCCCGAAGGGGATCCCGGTCGTGTCCGCGGCCGAGGCCGCGGATGCGCTCGCGCAGGGCGCGCATCCCCTTGCGCAGCCGCCCAATCACATGAGCGGCGCGGGCGACTGAGCACCCTTCCCCGGAGCGGCCGGGGCGCCAGGCTCAAAGCAGCACGAGGTTGTCGCGGTTGATGAGCTCGGGCTCGTCGACGTAGCCGAGGATGCCTTCGATGTCTCGCGAGGGCCGGCCCATGATCCGGCGCGCCTCGTCGGCGGGGTAGTTCACCAGCCCGCGCGCCACCTCCCGGCCTTCCGGATCCAGGCACGCGACGACCGCGCCGCGCTGGAACTCGCCCGCGATGGCGCGTACGCCGATGGGCAGCAGGCTCTTGCCGTCGCGCACGAGCGCTTTCGTCGCGCCGGCATCGAGGGTGAGGCGGCCCGAGACGTTCAGGTGGTCGGCGAGCCATTGCTTGCGCGCCGCGAGCGGGACCGTCTCGGCGAGGAGCCGCGTGCCGATCGCCTCGCCGGCCAGGATGCGCGGCAGCACGTCGGCCTCGCGGCCCGAAGCGATGATGGTGTGCGCGCCGCTTCGCGCCGCGCGCTTCGCCGCGAGCACCTTCGTGAGCATGCCGCCCTTCGCGAGGGCGCTTCCGGCGCCGCCGGCCATGCGCTCGAGGCGCGGATCGCCCGCGATCGCCTCGCGGACGAGCTCGGCCTCCGGATGCTGGCGCGGATCGGCGTCGTAGAGCCCCGGCCGGTCGGTCAGGATGACGAGGAGCTCGGCCTCGACGAGGTTGGTGACGAGCGCCGCCAGGGTGTCGTTGTCGCCGAGCTTGATCTCGTCGGTGACGACCGTGTCGTTCTCGTTGACCACGGGAATCGCGCGCATGGCGAGGAGCGTGCGAAGGGTCGAGCGCGCGTTGAGGTAGCGGTGCCGGTCGGCCATGTCGGCGTGCGTGAGCAGCACCTGGGCCGTGTGCAGCCCGTGCGCGCGGAAGCAGCTCTCGTAGCACTGCACGAGGCCCATCTGGCCCACGGCCGCGGCGGCCTGCAGCTCGTGGATCGCGCGAGGCCGCCTGTGCCAGCCCAGGCGCTTCATGCCTTCGGCGATCGCGCCGCTCGACACGAGGATCACGTGCTTGTCGAGCGCGGCAAGCTGCGCGATCTGCGCCGCCCAGCGCGCGATGGCCTCGGCGTCGACGCCGCGTCCCTCGTTGGTGACGAGCGACGAGCCGACCTTGACGACGAGCGTCCGGGCCCGCTTGAGGGCCGTATTCATGTCCATGTTCAGCGAGCGAGCTCCCGCGCGACCGCCTGGCAGACCTCCGCGCAGCCTTCGCCGGTGAGCGCGGACACCTTGTACCACGGCCGCTGCCAGCGCAGGCGGCGGAGGATGCGGCCGATGCGCGCGTCGGCGTCCTCGACCATGTCGATCTTGTTGAAGACGAGCCAGCGGGGCTTGCGGTAGAGGGACGGGTCGTACTTCTTCAGCTCGAGCGCGATCGCCCTCGCGTCGCGCACCGGATCGGCGTCCTCGTCGACGGGCGCGATGTCGACGAGGTGCAGCAGGAGCCGCGTGCGCGAGAGATGGCGCAGGAACTGGTGGCCGAGCCCCGCGCCTTCGGCGGCGCCCTCGATGAGGCCCGGGATGTCGGCGAGGACGAAGCTCGACTCGTCGCCGACGCGCACCACGCCGAGCGAGGGGTTGAGCGTGGTGAAGGGATAGTCGGCCACCTTCGGCCGGGCGCTCGACACGGCGCGCATGAAGGTGGACTTGCCCGCGTTCGGCAGGCCGAGGAGGCCCACGTCCGCGAGCACCTTCAGCTCGAGCACGAGCTGGCGGCTCTCGCCGGGCTCGCCCGGCGTGAACTGGCGCGGGGCCCGGTTGACGCTCGACTTGAAGTGCGTGTTTCCGAGGCCGCCGCGCCCGCCCCGGGCGAGCAGCGCCCGCTCGCCGTCGCGCGCAAGGTCGGCGATCAGCTCGCCCGTGGCCGCATCGCGCACCAGCGTGCCGACCGGCACGCGCAGCTCGATGTCCCGTCCGGAGCGGCCGTTGCAGTCCGACCCCATCCCGCGCGCCCCGTTCTCGGCACGGTGGATGCGCTCGTAGCGGTAATCGATGAGCGTGTTCAGGTTGCGGTCGGCGCGCGCCCACACGCTGCCGCCGCGGCCGCCGTCGCCGCCGTCGGGCCCGCCACGCGGCACGTACTTCTCGCGCCGGAAGGTCGCGGCGCCGTCGCCGCCCTTGCCGGCGTGCACCTCGATCTTCGCCTCGTCGATGAACTTCATCGTGTGCTTCGCTCCGCAAACGAAAAAGCCCTACCGGAATCCGATAGGGCTTTGCCGCTTCGGTGCAGAGAGCCGGGACCGGCTACGCCGCAGCCGCCTCCGCGGCGAGCGGAACCACGCTCACGGTCTTCTTGGACGCCTCGCCCTTCACGGCGTACTGGACCTGGCCCGGGACGCGGGCGTAGAGGGTATGGTCGCGCCCCATGCCGACGTTGACGCCGGGGTGCACCACCGTCCCGCGCTGGCGAACGAGGATCTGCCCGGCATTGACCTTCTCGCCGCCAAAGACCTTGACGCCGAGCCGCTTCGCCTGCGAGTCGCGGCCGTTGCGCGAGCTGCCGCCTGCCTTCTTGTGTGCCATGAACTAGCCCTGAACGATTTCGTCGATGCGGACCTCGGTGTAGTTCTGCCGATGGCCCTGGGTTTTCTGATAGTGCTTGCGCCGGCGGAGCTTGAAGATCTTCACCTTCTCGCCGCGCCCGTGCGAGAGCACGGTCGCATTTACCTTGGCGCCGGAGACGAGGGGGGCGCCGACCTTCACGTCCTCGCCGCTGCCCACGAGGAGCACCTCGCCGAACGAAACGCTCGCGCCGACTTCCGCCGGCAGGGACTCGAGCCTGAGCTGCTCTCCGGACTGCACCTTGTACTGCTTGCCCCCGGTCTTGATGATCGCGTACATGCGGTTCCCGATGCGGTTCACGATTGCAGGGCGCACCTTCTGAGGCCGCCTTGCATATGCAAAGACTTGGAATTATAAGCGGAACATGAATTTACTGTCCATGCTGGCGCCCGTCGCCGAGGACCTCGAGCGCGTGGACGCGCTGATCCGGGACCGGCTCCACTCGGATGTCCCGCTCGTGCGCCAGGTGGCCCGGTACCTCGTCGGCTCGGGGGGCAAGCGGGTGCGCCCGGCGCTCGTCCTCCTCGCCAGCGCCGCCGCAGGGTACCAGGGTCGCGACGGCGGGGCCGCCCCGGGCGCCGAGCCGCGGTTCCTGCTCGCCGCCGTGGTGGAGTTCATCCACACGGCGACCCTGCTCCACGACGACGTGGTCGACGAGTCGCCCTTGCGGCGCGGGAGGGAAACGGCCAACGCCGCCTTCGGCAACGCGGCGGCCGTGCTCGTCGGCGACTTTCTCTACTCGCGCGCCTTCCAGATGATGGTGGAGGTGGGCGACATGAAGGTCATGGGGGTGCTCGCGGAGGCCACCAACACGATCGCGGGCGGCGAGGTGCTGCAGCTCATGGGGAGCCACGACCCGGAGGTCGACGAGGCGCGCTATCTGGAGGTCATCCGCCGCAAGACCGCGAAGCTCTTCGAGGCGGCCGCCCGCCTGGGCGGCGTGCTGGCCGGAGCGCCGGAGGCGGTGGAACGCGGGCTCGCCGACTACGGCGCCCACGTCGGCACGGCCTTCCAGGTCGTGGACGACGTGCTCGACTACTCCGGGGACGCGGAGACCATCGGCAAGAGCCTCGGCGACGACCTGGCCGAAGGAAAGCCCACGCTGCCGCTCATCTATGCCATGCGAGCCGGCACGCCCGCGCAGTCGGCGCTCGTGCGCAAGGCCATCGCCGAAGGCGGCCGCGAGGATTTCCAGGCGGTCCTCGACGTGGTCGAGCAGTGCGGCGCGCTCGAGTACGCCCGGCAGGCCGCGGTTCGCGAGGCCGAGCTCGCGGCGCGCGCGCTCGCGCCCCTGCCGCCCTCGGCGTTTCGCGATTCTTTGCTAGAATTGGCGTCCTTCTCCGTCACCCGCCGGAGTTAGCGAGCCGCCGCGAAGCCCGCGTGCGGCAAGCCGTAGCCCAAAGCCGAAACAACACGCCTTCATCGGGGCGTAGCTCAGCCTGGTAGAGTACTGCGTTCGGGACGCAGGTGTCGGAGGTTCAAATCCTCTCGCCCCGACCAATCCCTTCCGCCGCTCGCTCGGCGTCCGCGGCGCGCCCGTCCCGTGCTCTCCTTCCCGTGTTGGATAATCGGCGCATGGTCCGCTTCCTCGTGCTCGCCGGTCTCGTCGTGCTTGCCGTCTGGCTGGTGCGGCGGGCGCTCCGTGCGCCGGACGCTGCAGGTGCTGCCGCGAAAGGCGCGCCGCAAGCCGGGCGCGGCGCGGCGGCAGCCGAAGCGGGCGAGCTCGTGCGCTGCGAGCGCTGCGGACTGCACCTGCCGAGGGCGGAGGCCACGGCCCGCGACGGACGGGTGTTCTGCGGCGAGGAGCATGCGCGCCTCGGGCCGGCACAGTGATGGACGCCGCCGCCCGCTACCCGGGGCTTTTCGTCGCCCCGGAGCCCACGGCAGCATCGTTCTGGACCTCGCTGCGGTACTTCAACTACTACCGGATCGCGGTCGCGACGCTGTTCCTTTGCCTCACCATCGTCTACGGCCGCGCGCTCAACCTCGGCTCCTACCAGCTCGAGCTCTTCCGCCTCGTCTGCGCGGGCTACCTCTTCGCCGCCATCGGGCTGCATGTCGTCCTGCGCAACCTGCGGCACTACTTCCACGAGCAGCTCACCCTGCACGTCGGCATCGACATCCTGGCGGTGACGCTGCTCATGTACTCGAGCGGCGGCATCCGCAGCGGGCTCGGCGTCATGCTGCTCATCTCGCTCACGGCGGCGGCGATCGTCGCGCCACGCCGGCTGTACCTGCTCTACGCGGCGCTCGCGACGATCGCGCTGCTCCTCGAGCAGAGCTACTGGGTGCTCGTCCACGACGCCCCGGAAGCGAATTTCCTCCAGCCCGGGCTGCTCGCCATCGGCTGCTTCGCCACGGCGAGCGTCACCGGGTGGCTGTCGCAGCGCGTGGCGACCAACGAGCGTCTCGCGCGCCAGCGCGGCCGCGAGCTCCAGACCCAGACGCGGGTGAGCGAGCTCGTGATCGGCGACATGCAGGACGGCGTGGCGGTGCTCGACCGTAGCGGCCGCATCGTGCAGCACAACCCGCAGGCGCAGCGGCTGCTCGGCGTCGCCACGCTCATCGGCGCGGACATCGCCGAGGTGCTGCCGGGGTTCCGGACGCGCTGGGAGGCGTGGCGCCAGCAGGCGGCGGCGGCGCGGCCGCAGAGCCCCGGCGCGGGCGCGCCGGCCGGCGAGCTCGAGGTGCGCGGCCGCGACATCGGGCTTCGCCTGCTCGACACGGGGACCGAGGAGGAATACAGCGTGCTCTTTCTCGAGGACACCACGCGGGCGCGCGAGCAGGCGCAGCAGCTCAAGCTCGCCGCGCTCGGGCGCCTGACGGCGAACATCGCGCACGAGATCCGCAATCCGCTCGCCGCCATCAGCCATGCGGCGGAGCTGCTCGACGAGGAGAAGCGCGGCCAGGACCGCGACCGGCTGACCCGCATCATCCGCGACAACACGCAGCGGCTGGAGCGGCTCGTCTCCGACGTGCTGCAGCTCAACCGCCGCGACCGCGTGTCCGGGGAGCGCGTGCGCCTCGTGCCCTGGCTCGCGAGCTTCCTGGAGGAGTTCGCGGTGAACGAGGCGCTGCCGCCCGAGCGCATCGCCGTCCAGGCGGAGCGCGACGTCTCCGCCGAATTCGATCGCGAGCACCTGCGGCAGGTGATGTGGAACCTGCTTCGCAACGCCGTGCGCTACGCGCCCGAGCGGCCGGGGGCGGTGCGCATCCGCGTCGGCGCCTACGGCGACCGGGTGGAGCTCGGCGTGCTCGACGACGGGCCCGGGGTGCCGCCGGGCGACCGCGGCCAGCTCTTCGAGCCGTTCTTCACGACCGACAGCAAGGGAACGGGCCTCGGCCTCTACCTCGCGAGGGAGCTCTGCTGGGCGAACGGCGCGACGCTCGAGTACGTGCACGACACGCCCGGCGCCCACTTCCGGATGGTCATGCGGCAGGCGCCTCGATGAAGGGCGACCGGCGCACGAGCGCGCGCGGGCCGCGGGTCCTCGTCGTCGACGACGAGCCCGACATCCGCGAGCTGCTGGAGCTGACGCTCGTGAAGATGGGGCTCTCGGTCGAGAGCGTCGGGTCGCTCGCCGAGGCGAAGACGCGCCTCGCGGAGTCGAAGTACGAGCTCTGCCTGACGGACATGCGGCTTCCGGACGGCGAGGGGCTCGAGCTCGTGCGCCACATCGCCGCGCTCCCGGGCGACCTGCCGGTGGCGGTCATCACGGCGCATGGAAGCACCGAGAATGCCGTGGCGGCGCTCAAGGCCGGCGCCTTCGACTACGTCTCGAAGCCCGTCGGGCTGGAGCACCTGCGCGCGCTCGTGCGATCGGCGCTCACCCTGAACGAGGGGGCGGCGGCGCTGGCGAGCGGCCACCAGCTCCTGGGCGAAAGCCCGCCGCTCGCCCAGGTGCGAACCCTCGTGGGGCGCCTCGCGCGCACGCAGGCGCCGGTCTACATCCACGGCGAGTCGGGGAGCGGCAAGGAGCTCGCCGCGCGCCTCATCCACGACAGCGGCGCCCGCAGGGACAAGCCGTTCGTGCCGGTCAACTGCGGCGCCATCCCCGACTCGCTCATGGAGAGCGAGCTCTTCGGCTACCGGAAGGGCGCGTTTACCGGCGCGAACGAGGATCGCGACGGCTTCTTCCAGGCCGCCCATGGCGGGACCCTCTTCCTCGACGAGGTCGCGGAGCTGCCCCTGCACATGCAGGTGCTGCTGCTGCGCGCCATCCAGGAAAAGCGCGTGCGCAAGGTCGGCTCGCCGCAGGAGGAGCCGGTCGACGTGCGCATCATCTGCGCGACGAACCAGGACCTCGCCGGCATGGTGGAGGCCGGGCGCTTCCGCCGCGACCTCTACTATCGCCTGAACGTGGTCGATCTCGTCATGCCGCCGCTGCGCGAGTGCCGGGAGGACATCCCGCTCATCGCCGGGAGCATCCTGCAGCGGCTGGCGGCGCAGCACGGCGTGCCGGTTCCCCGGCTCTCGCCCGAGGCGCTCGAGGAGCTCATGAAGTACGACTTTCCGGGCAACGTGCGGGAGCTCGAGAACCTGCTCGAGCGCGCGCTCGCCCTGTCGACCTCGCCGGAGCTCGGCCCGGCGGACCTGGCGCTGCACCGGATCGCGGGCGAGGGCGCGGACGCCGAGGCGGGCGGCGCGCGAAACGGCGCCCCGGACGACCCGCTGCAGACGCCGCTGCCCGCCTATCTCGACCGGCTCGAGCGCGAGGCGATCCTCGCCGCGCTCGCGAAGACGGGCTTCAACCGCACCGCGGCCGCGCGGCTTCTCGGCATCACCTTCCGGCAGCTGCGCTACCGGATGCAGCGCCTCGGCATCCGGGAGGAGTCCCCGGGGTCGTGAGGCGAAGCGCATGAGGCTCGGCCCCGACGGGCTTCTCCGCGGCGCGCGCCAGGTTCCATCGCCGAACTGCGACGAGCGCCCGCCCGAGGCTCGCGTGACGCTGCTTCTCGTGCACGGCATCAGCCTGCCGCCCGGCCACTACGGCGGCGACGCCATCGAGCGGCTCTTCACCAATCGGCTCGATCCGGCCGCGCATCCGTACTTCCGCGAGATTGCCGGCCTGCGGGTGTCGGCGCACTTTCTTGTGCGCCGCGACGGCGGGCTCGTCCAGTTCGTTCCCGCGCATCGGCGCGCCTGGCACGCCGGCGAGTCGCGCTGGCGCGGCCGCCCGCGCTGCAACGACTTCTCGATCGGCGTCGAGCTCGAGGGCGCCGACGACGACGTCTTTTCGGACGCGCAGTACGTCGCCGCCGCGGCGCTCACACGGGCGTTGTGCGCCGCCTTCCCGCTCCGCGACTACGCCGCGCACAGCGACGTGTCGCCGGGACGCAAGACCGATCCGGGTCGCGGCTTCGACGCCGCACGCCTGCTCGCCACGCTCGCCGCGCGCTGAGCGCGCGCAGCGCTCGCATCGTGCCGGCCTCTTGCAGGCCCTCCGCCGCACGTCGCCCGGAAGTCGCTACTAGATTTAGAGTCGGTGTGGCTTTTTTGCCGCTATCTAGTGGCCTGTGCTTGCAAAAACAAAAATCCGTGTGTAGTCTGGCACTAGGCGTAGTGCGGTACTAGGGGTACCGCACTAGATGTTGTAGGAGGAATTGGAGGAGAAAAGCGAGAGCGAGCCGCGGCGGCGCGCCGCGAGCCTGGCAGGTCGTCGAGGGGTCGTCGCGCAACCGCAACAGCCAGCGGCGGACGTCCCCGGGAACAAACAGAACACGGGAGAGAGGGACATGCAGATAGCTCAGGAGAACGCCTCGGTCACCCCTAGCTTGGGCGTCGCCGTTCCTGAGTCGAGCAATACGGGGCGAAGCCCCTATTCCGACTACAAGGTGATCCGCCGCAACGGCGCCGTGGTCGCCTTCGAGCCGGCCAAGATCGCCGTCGCCATGACGAAGGCGTTCCTCGCCGTCAACGGCAGCCAGGGTGCGGCCTCGGCGCGCATCCGCGAAGTCGTTTCCGCGCTCACCGAGGCGGTGGTGGGCGCGCTCATGCGCCGCCAGCCCGGCGGCGGCACCTTCCATATAGAAGACATCCAGGACCAGGTCGAGCTCGCCCTCATGCGCTCCGGCGAGCACGACGTCGCCCGCTCCTACGTGCTCTACCGGGAGGAGCGGGCGAAGGCCCGGGCCCAGGAGAAGGAAGGGCGCGAGGCGCAGCAGGCCGCCGGCGAGCTCCACGTCGTCGACAACGGCCAGCGCCGGCCCCTCGACCGCGAGGCGCTGCGCCGGCTCGTCGTGGCGGCCTGCGAGGGCCTGCCGGACGCCGACGCCGAGGCGATCCTGGAGACGACCCTGCGCGACCTGTACGACGGCGTGCCGCTCGAGGAGGTGCGCAAGTCGGCCATCATGGCGGCGCGCGCGCTGATCGAGAAGGACCCGGCCTACAGCTACGTCACCGCGCGGCTGCTGCTCAACACGATTCGCCTCGAGGTGCTGGGCGAGGAGGCGAGCCAGGCGGACATGGAGAGCCGCTACGCGGCCTACTTCCCGCAGTTCATCGCCCGCGGCATCGCCGCCGAGCTCCTCGATCCCGAGCTCGCGCGCTTCGACCTTGCCCGCCTCGGCCGGGCGCTGAAGGCGCGGCGCGACCTGCAGTTCGGCTACCTCGGCCTGCAGACCCTCTACGACCGCTACTTCCTGCACGTGCAGGGCCGGCGCATCGAGCTGCCGCAGGCCTTCTTCATGCGCGTCGCCATGGGCCTCGCGCTCAAGGAGAAGGACCGGGAGGCGCGCGCGATCGAGTTCTACGACGTCCTCTCGACGTTCGACTTCATGAGCTCGACGCCGACGCTCTTCAACTCGGGCACGCAGCGCTCGCAGCTCTCGAGCTGCTACCTCACCACGGTCTCCGACGACCTGGAGGGCATCTACGAGGCGATCAAGGAGAACGCGCTGCTCGCCAAGTACGCCGGCGGGCTCGGCAACGACTGGACGCCGGTGCGGGCGCTCGGCTCGCACATCAAGGGGACCAACGGCAAGTCCCAGGGCGTGGTTCCCTTCCTCAAGGTGGTGAACGACACCGCGGTGGCGGTCAACCAGGGCGGCAAGAGGAAGGGCGCGGTGTGCTCCTACCTCGAGACCTGGCACCTCGACATCGAGGAGTTCCTCGAGCTGCGCAAGAACACCGGCGACGACCGGCGGCGCACGCACGACATGAACACGGCGAACTGGATCCCGGACCTCTTCATGAAGCGGGTCATGGAGAACGCCGAGTGGACCCTCTTCAGCCCCTCCGACGTGCGCGACCTGCACGAGAAGTACGGAAAGGCCTTCGAGGAGGCGTACCTGCGCTACGAGGACAAGGCGGCGCGCGGCGAGCTCAAGCTCTTCAAGAAGATCCCGGCGGTCCAGCTCTGGCGCAAGATGCTGTCGATGCTCTTCGAGACGGGCCATCCCTGGATCACCTTCAAGGACCCGTGCAACCTGAGGAGCCCCCAGCAGCACGCCGGCGTGGTGCACAGCTCCAACCTGTGCACCGAGATCACGCTCAATACCTCGGCGGACGAGATCGCGGTGTGCAACCTCGGCTCGGTCAATCTCGTCGCGCACCTGAACGAGCGCGGCGAGCTCGACTTCGAGAAGCTGAAGCGCACCATCCGCATCGCCATGCGGATGCTCGACAACGTCATCGACATCAACTACTACGCGGTCGACAAGGCGCGCAACGCGAACATGCGCCACCGGCCGGTCGGGCTCGGCATCATGGGGTTCCAGGACTGCCTGCATCGCATGCGGATCCCGTACGCCTCCAGGGAGGCCGTCGAGTTCGCCGACCGCTCCATGGAGATGGTGGCCTACGCGGCGTACTGGGCCTCGACCGAGCTGGCCGAGGAGCGCGGGCGCTATCCCTCGTTCGCGGGCTCGCTCTGGGACCGCGGCATCCTGCCCCAGGACACGCTCGACCTGCTCGCCGCCGAGCGCGGCGGCTACGTGGAGCTCGACCGCTCCTCGGCGCTCGACTGGGAGCCGCTTCGCGCCCGGATCCGGCAGCACGGCATGCGCAACTCCAACTGCCTTGCCATCGCGCCCACCGCCACCATCGCCAACATCGTCGGCGTGTCGGCCTCCATCGAGCCGACCTACCAGAACCTGTTCGTGAAGTCGAACCTCTCGGGCGAGTTCACCGTGGTGAACGAGTACCTGGTCGCCGACCTGAAGAAGGCCGGGTTCTGGGACGAGGTCATGATCGCCGACCTGAAGTACTTCGACGGCAACCTGGCGCGCATCGACCGCGCCCCCGCCGAGCTGCGCCGGCTCTATGCGACGGCGTTCGAGGTCGAGCCCCGGTGGCTCGTCGAGGCGGCGGCGCGGCGGCAGAAGTGGATCGACCAGGCCCAGTCGCTCAACCTGTACATGGCCGGCGCCTCCGGGAAGAAGCTCGACGAGACCTACAAGCTCGCCTGGATCCGCGGCCTCAAGACCACCTACTACCTGCGCGCCATGGGCGCGACCCACGCCGAGAAGTCGACTTCCCGGGCGGGCGCGCTGAATGCCGTGCCGGCCGACGGCGGACACTTCGCCGCGCCGGCCTCCGCGGAGGAGCCCAAGTACTGCTCGATCGACAACCCCGAGTGCGAGGCCTGCCAGTGAGAAGGGGAATCGGCACGTGATCACGCTCGGTGGACGGGAGTTCGCGGGGCCCTACCTCGTGCCGCTCTGGTCGGCGCCGCGCGCCCCCGGCCTCTACGCCGTCATGGTGCCCGGCTGGCGCCTGCTCACCTTCCGGGCCCTGCACTTCGGCCAGGCCGAGTCGCTCGGCCTCGAGGCGCTGCGGGCCCATCCGCGCTATGGCGAATGGATCGCCGCGGCGGGCACCGAGTGGAACCTCTACGTCGCCACGCACGAGATGTCCTTCTCCACGCCCTCGCAGCGCGAGGCCGCCGAGCGGGACGTCGCGCGGCAGTACCAGCCGGGGCCCGGCGCGCCGATGCCGAATCCCGAATTGCCCGGCCTGCGCACCCTGCTCCTCGCGCGGGCCATGCGAACCAACCTGGATTAGAGAGGAGACATGCTCAATTTCGAGGACGAGGGTGGCCTGAAGCCGATTCCCGGGCTGCAGCCTCCCGTGAGCGGCTTCGTCCCGGCGGGCGCCGGGAACGCGCCGGCGACGGCCAGGCCCGCGCAGCGCCGGGTCACGGTCGAGGACAAGCGGGTCATCAACTCGAAGGCCGACGTCAACCAGCTCGTGCCCTTCAAGTACAAGTGGGCCTGGGAGAAGTACCTCGCGGCATGCGCCAACCACTGGATGCCGCAGGAAATCAACATGAGCCGCGACATCGAGCTCTGGAAGAACCCGCGCGGCCTGACCGAGGACGAGCGGCGCATCGTGAAGCGCAACCTCGGGTTCTTCGTCACCGCCGACTCGCTCGCGGCGAACAACATCGTGCTCGGCACCTACCGGCACATCACCGCCCCCGAGTGCCGGCAGTACCTGCTGCGCCAGGCCTTCGAGGAGGCCATCCACACGCACGCCTACCAGTACATCGTCGAGAGCCTGGACCTGGACGAGGCCGAGATCTTCAACGCCTATCACGAGATCGCCTCCATCCGGGACAAGGACGAGTTCCTGGTCCCCTTCATCGACACGCTCACCGATCCGGCGTTCGCCACGGGCACGCCCGAGGCCGACCAGAAGCTCCTGAAGAGCCTGATCGTGTTTTCCTGCCTGATGGAGGGCCTCTTCTTCTACGTCGGCTTCACGCAGATCCTCGCGCTCGGCCGCCAGAACAAGATGACCGGCGCGGCCGAGCAGTACATGTACATCCTGCGCGACGAGTCGATGCACTGCAACTTCGGCATCGACCTCGTCAACACGATCAAGCTCGAGAACCCGCATCTGTGGACGCCGGAGTTCCGCGAGGAGCTGCACGAGCTCTTCCGCCGGGCCGTGGAGCTCGAGTACCGCTATGCCGAGGACACCATGCCGCGCGGCGTGCTCGGCCTGAACGCCCCGATGTTCAAGGAGTACCTGCGCTTCATCGCCAATCGCCGCTGCCAGCAGATCGGCCTCGACACGCTCTTCCCGGGCGCCTCGAACCCCTTCCCCTGGATGAGCGAGATGATCGACCTGAAGAAGGAGCGCAATTTCTTCGAGACGCGGGTGATCGAGTACCAGACCGGCGGGGCGCTCAGCTGGGACTGAGGCGCCGCGCGATGCCCGCACACGAAATGGAGGAATGGAGCGAGATGCGCATCACAGCCTGCAAGCCCGAGGAGGACTACAACCTGTGGCTCCGGTTCGAGGACGGGCTCGAGGGAAGCGTCTTCCTCGGCAACCTGCTCGAGATCGGCGCGTTCCAGCTGTGGCGGGACGTGCGCGAGTTCGAGAAGGTGAGCGTCGACCCGGAGACCGCCACGGTGACCTGGGAGGGCGGCATCCGGCTGGATCCGGATATCCTTTACCACGACGTGAAGCACCGTCAGCTCAACCACGAGATTCAGCACGCCGGCGCGGGGAAGCCCGCGCCGGCGGTTGAATAGTCCGGGCCGCATCCGCCGGGCTTCCGTTGTTCAACAACCTAGAAGGAGATGAAGATGGCGAAGAAAAAAGCCAAGAAAGCCGCGAAGAAAAAGAAGAAGAAGAAGGCGGCAGGTAAAAAAAAAGCGGTAAAAAAAAAGGTAGCTAAGAAGAAGAAGAAAAAGGCGGCAGGATCAAAGAAATCCGCCAAGAAGAAGAAAAAGGCGGGCAAGAAGAAAAAGGCACGCAAAGCCGCCAGACCTAAGGCCAGCCCTGCGAAGACGGCGCGCACCAAGGCTGCATCGCCGTCGGCCGCTGCGAGTCCCGGCGCGCGAACCGCGCTGAATCCGGCGGCAGCATGGCCGTTTCCCACCGGTTCCCGGCCGTAACCGGGACCGCGGGATGCGAGGCGAGGGGCGCGAGCCCCTTGCCAGGCCCTCGAAGCTCAGCGGACCGGCTGGGTCGACGACCTAGCTGGCAGGAGACCTAGGCCGGTCCGCGAGGCTTCCCGTTGATGGGCCCATTCTAGCGGCCCCGCGCCTCGCACTCGAAAAAACGTTTTCGAAACAATGATTTCGCATGGCAAGATGGCACTGCACAGGATCGGAGAACGTATTGACCTAGAACGGTAATTTTTTCTAAGATCGCCTCGCGCTGCACCGCAGCAAGCCGTCGCACCGCTCTATCCTGACGGGCGTTCCGCCCCAGACGGCACCCAAACCAGCCTGCGTGCAGGCCCCCTCGGGGGAAGGTCCCGCCGGCCCGCCAGGGCAGCGGTGAGGCGAAAGCAAGGAGTTCGCATGAATGCTTCGATCCAATTCGTCTGGCGCGCGTATTCGGCGTTGAGGGGCGCGCTTGCAGTGGTGGGCGTGGTCGCGATCGCGGCCGCCTACATGGTGCATCACGAGCAGGATGCGCTCGCGCAGCACCTGCCATCCTTCTCGGGCGTGTCGCTTCTCGCGAGCTTCGTCCCGCAGGCGACGCCGGAAGAGAAGGAGTCCGTGCCTGCGGACGCCCCCGCGCGATCGGCCGCGACGGTGGAGACGGCATTCGCAGGATCGGCCTTCTCCGGCGAGCAGCGGCTGCTGACCCGGTTCATCTCCCGGCGCTACCGGGTGGCAGAAGAAGCGGTCGCGCGGTTCGTCTCCACGGCTTATCGCGCGGGCGCCGACTACTCCGTTGATCCGCTGCTCATCCTCGCGGTCATGGCGGTGGAGTCGAGCTACAACCCCGTCGCCGAGAGCTCCATGGGCGCCAAGGGCCTCATGCAGGTGATTCCGCGCTTCCACATGGAGAAGCTCGTGACCCACGGCGGGGCCGACGCGCTCCTCGATCCCGAGGTGAACATCACCGTCGGCGCGCAGATCCTGAACGAGTATTCGCGCCGCTTCGGCGACCTGCGGGTCGCCCTGCAAGCCTACGCCGGCGCGTTCGACGAGCCTACGGGGCAGTACGCAGGGAAGGTGTTCGCGGAGCTCGCGCGCCTCGAGGCGCTGCGCCAGCGCGCCCGCAAGCAGAGCGTCTAGGAAAAGAGGCGAAAAACAGCCGGGGACGACGCGAGCGCTAGCGAAGAAAGCGCTGGATCCGCTCGCACGCCTCCTCGAGCTCGGGCATCGCCCGCGTGTAGGCGAAGCGCACGAACCGCCCGGTGCCGTTCGCGCCGAAGTCGATCCCCGGCGTGGCGGCCACGGCTTCGCGCTCCAGAAGCTCCAGGCAGAAGCGCCGGGCGTCGCGCCCGCAGTCGGCATACGCGTAGAAGGCGCCCTGCGGCTCGGCCGGGATCGAAAGCCCCGCCGCCCGGAGCGCAGGCACGAGGAAATCGCGCCGCCGGGCGAACTCGGCCCGCCGGGCCTCGAGCACCTCCAGGGCTTCGGGCGAGAACGCCGCCACCGCGGCGTGCTGCGCGGGCGAGGGCGCGGCGATGAAGAGGTGCTGCGCAAGCCGCTCGAAGGCGCGCACGTCGGCCGGCGGAAGCACGATCCAGCCGAGCCGCCACCCCGTCATGCAGAAGTACTTCGAGAAGCTGTTGATGACTACCACCTCGCCCGCCAGGCCGGCCGCCGAGACCGGCTTCGCCGCGCCGTACACGAGGCCCTGGTAAATCTCGTCCACGATCAGCACGCCGCCGCGCTCGGCGACGAACGCGGCGATGCGCTCGAGCTCGGCCGGGTCGAGCAGCGTGCCGGTCGGATTGGACGGCGTGCCGAGGAGGAGCGCCTTGGTGCGCGAGCCCCAGCTTGACCGCACCATCTCGAGGGTCGGCTGGAAGCGCTCGGCGGGGCCGACCGGCAGCGGCCGGGCCCGGCCCTCGAAGGCGCGCACGAAATGCCGGTACCCCGGATAGCCCGGATCGGGCACGAGCACTTCGTCGCCGGGACTCACGTAGAGCGCGGCGGCGCAAAGGAGCGCGCCCGACGCGCCGGCGGTCACCGCGATCCGCGAAGGGTCGACGGCGAGCGAGAACCTTGCGGAATAGTGCGCCGCGATCGCCTCGCGCAGCGCCGGCAGGCCGAGCGTCGCCGTATAGGCCGTGAGGCCATCGCGCAGCGCCCGCACGCCGGCCTCCACCACCGGGGCCGGCGCGGCGAAGTCGGGCTCGCCGATCTCCATGTGAAACACGCGGCGGCCGGCCGCCTCGAGCGCGTGCGCGCGGGCGAGCACGTCCATCACTTGGAAAGGCGTGATTTCTTCGGCGCGTTCGGCGATGAGGGAGGCTCGGGCGATGAGGGGGATTATAATTTTTCGGTGGATGAAGAGCTGAAGAAGAACGCGCTCGAGTATCACCGGCGTGGCGCCCCGGGGAAGATCTCCATCTTCCCGACCAAGCAGGTCACGAATCAGCGCGATCTCGCGCTCGCGTATTCGCCCGGCGTAGCGGCGGCCTGCGAGGAGATCCGCCGCGACCCGCAGCTCGCCGCCGAGCTCACGGCGCGCGCGAACCTGGTCGGGGTGGTGACCAACGGAACGGCCGTGCTCGGCCTCGGCACCATCGGCCCGCTCGCCTCCAAGCCGGTCATGGAGGGGAAGGCCGTGCTCTTCAAGAAGTTCGCCGGCATCGACTGCTTCGACATCGAGCTCGACGAGCGCGATCCGGCGAAGCTCGTCGAGATCATCGCGGCGCTCGAGCCGACCTTCGGCGCCATCAACCTCGAGGACATCAAGGCGCCCGAATGCTTCCTGGTCGAGCGCGAGCTGCGCAAGCGGCTCAGGATCCCGGTTTTCCACGACGACCAGCACGGCACGGCGATCACCGTCGGCGCGGCCGTCTACAACGGGCTCAAGGTCGTCGGCAAGGACATCTCCCAGGTGCGCCTGGTGACCTCCGGCGCCGGCGCCGCCGCGCTCGCCTGCCTCGGGCTCCTCGTCAAGATGGGGCTGCCGCGCGAGAACATCATCGTCACCGACATCCACGGCGTCGTCTACAAGGGCCGGCGCCAGGAGATGGACCCGGACAAGGAGCGCTTCGCGGTCGAGACGCGGGCGCGGACGCTGGACGAGGTGATCGCCGGCGCGGACATCTTCCTCGGCCTCTCGGCCGGCGGCGTGCTGAAGCCCGACATGGTGCGCAAGATGGCCGAGCGCCCGCTCATCCTCGCCCTGGCCAATCCCGAGCCGGAGATCCGGCCCGAGCTCGCCAAGGAAGCGCGCCCCGACTGCGTGATCGCAACGGGGCGCTCCGACTACCCGAACCAGGTGAACAACGTCCTTTGCTTCCCGTTCATCTTCCGGGGGGCGCTCGACGTGGGGGCGACGACGATCAACGACGCCATGGAGCTTGCCGCCGTGGTGGCGATCGCCGAGCTCGCGCAGGCGGAGACTTCGGAGCAGGTGGCGCTCGCCTACGGCATCGAGACGGTGGCCTTCGGTCCGGAATACATCATCCCGCGGCCCTTCGATCCGCGCCTCATCGCGCGCGTGGCTCCCGCGGTCGCCAAGGCGGCCATGGAATCGGGCGTGGCAACGCGGCCGATCGCCGACCTGGAAGCGTACCGCGAGTCGCTCAACCGGTTCGTCTACCACTCCGGGCTCATCATGAAGCCGCTCTTCTCGGCGGCGAAGCTCGCCCCCCGGCGCATCGTGTACGCCGAGGGCGAGGACGAGCGCGTGCTGCGCGCGACGCAGATCGTCGTCGACGAGGGGCTCGCGAAGCCCATCCTCATCGGCCGCCCGGCCGTCGTCGAGCAGCGGCTCGAGCGCCTCGGGATCCGCGTGCGCCCCGGGCGCGAGTTCGAGCTGGTGAACCCCGAGTTCGATCCGCGCTACCGCGACTACTGGACGACCTACCACCAGCTCGCCGAGCGCAAGGGCGTCACGCAGGAGTACGCGCGCGTCGAGATGCGGCGGCGCCACACGCTGATCGGCGCCATGATGATCTACAAGGGCGAAGCCGACGGCATGCTCTGCGGCACGTTCGGCACGCATGACCTCCACCTGCGGTACGTCGACCGGGTGATCGGCCGCCGGCCGGGCGTGAACCACTACGCGACGATGAACGCGGTCATCCTGCCGTCGCGCACCATCTTCATCTGCGACACC
Organism: uncultured Enterobacteriaceae bacterium; assembly: GCA_964461055.1. Taxonomy (GTDB): domain Bacteria; phylum Pseudomonadota; class Gammaproteobacteria; order Burkholderiales; family SG8-39; genus SCGC-AG-212-J23. The sequence continues at coordinate 84,656 of CAYWSG010000002.1, forward strand.
TACGTGACGCCGGATCCGGACGCGGAGCACATCGCCGAGATGACGGTGCTCGCCGCCGAGGAGGTGCGCCGCTTCGGCCTGGTGCCCAAGGTGGCGCTCCTTTCGGCCTCCAACTTCGGCTCCCTCGATACGCCCTCGGCCATCAAGATGCGCGAGGCGCTCGCGCTCATTACCGAGCGTGCGCCCGAGCTCGAGGTCGAAGGCGAGATGCACGGCGATGCCGCGCTTTCCGAGGACATCCGGCTGCGGATGTTCCCCCGCTCGCGCCTTCGCGGCGAGGCGAACCTCCTCGTCATGCCGACGCTCGACGCCGCCAACATCGCGTTCAACCTGCTGAAGGCCGCCGCCGGCGGCGGGGTCACCATCGGCCCGATCCTGCTCGGGGCGGCGCGCCCCGTGCACATCGTCACGCCCTCGGCCTCCGTGCGCCGGCTCGTCAACATGACCGCGCTCGCGGTGGCCGACGCCAACGCCCCGCGCGGCCAGGAGCAGACGCTTTTCTAGCGTCGCCCGGGACGAGCACGGGAGGAGATGCCATGGAGGCGGCCGCGGCGCACCCGACATCCCCGGACCTCGCCTCCCCGGGCCCCGCTTCCCGCGGGAGCGATCGACGGCGCTCCCGCGTCGGCCTCGTCCTCACGGGCGGCGGCGCCCGGGCGGCCTACCAGGTCGGCGTCGTCAAGGCGGTGCGCGACATCCTCGGGAGCCCCGTCCGCAATCCCTTTCCCATCGTGTGCGGCACCTCGGCGGGCGCGATCAACGCCGCGGCGCTCGCCGTCTTCGCCGACGACTTCACGCGCGCGGTGGCGAGCCTCCTCGAGGTATGGGAGAACATGCGCTGCGAGCACGTCTACCGCACCGACGCCTGGAGCATCGCCCGCAGCGGCGCCCGATGGCTCCTGGCGCTCATGCTCGTGTCCCGCCGCAATCCCGTGTCGCTCCTCGACAACGCGCCGCTGCGCGATCTCATCGCGAAGAGCCTCGACTTCGGCCGCATCCAGGAGAACATCGACCGGGGCGCGCTCTACGCGGCCTGCGTCACCGCCTCGGGCTACACCTCCGGCCAGAGCGTCTCGTTCTTCCAGGGCGGCAGCGCCCTGGAGGGCTGGGAGCGCAACCAGCGCGTCGGTGCGGCCGTGCCCCTCGGGGTGGACGTGCTCCTTGCCTCGACCGCGCTGCCGTTCCTTTTCCCCGCGGTCAAGTTCAACCGCGAGTACTTCGGCGACGGCTCGATGCGCCAGATCGCGCCGGTCAGCCCGGCGCTGCACCTCGGCGCCGAGCGCGTGCTCGTGGTGGGCACCGGCCGCGAGCCGGCGGGCGGCACGCGCGCACGCTCCAACACCTATCCCTCGCTCGCCCAGATCGCCGGGCACGCGCTGAACAGCATCTTCCTCGACAGCCTCATGGTGGACATCGAGCGGCTGCAGCGCATCAACCGGACGCTCGCCCTCATTCCGCCCGAGCGCCTGGAGGGCGCCGAGCTGCAGCTGCGGCCGGTAGAGGTGCTCTACATCTCGCCTTCCGAGCCCATCGAGCGCATCGCGTCGCGCTTCATCCACCGGCTGCCGGGCACGGTGCGCTTCATCCTGCGGCCCACCGGCGCCCTCAACCGCTCGGGATCCAACCTTGCAAGCTACCTGCTCTTCGAGCAGGGCTTCTGCCGCGCCCTCATCGACCTCGGCTACCGCGACACGCTCGAGCGCGAGGCCGAGGTGCGCGCCTTCTTCGAGCCATCGCGGAGCACCGCCCATGTCTGATGCCGACGCGAAGCCCCCGCAGGACCCCTTCGAGATGTTCCGCCGGCTCTGGGGGCCGCTCGGCGTGCCGCTGCCCGGCATGGCGATGCCGACGCTCGATCCGGACGAGGTGGACAAGCGCATCACGGAGCTGCGCTCCGTCGAGGCGTGGCTCAACATGAACCTGAACATGGTGAAGTTCTCGATCCAGGGGCTCGAGGTGCAGAAGGCGGCGCTCCAGGCGATGCGCGCCTCCGGCGAGCCGAAGAAGCCCTGACCCGCGGTTTTTCAAGAGGAGAAGCGAATGGCGAAGGCAATCAGGTTCCACAAGCAGGGCGGTCCCGAGGTCCTGCAGCTCGACGAGGTGCAGGTCGGCGACCCCGGTCCCGGACAGGTGCGCGTGCGCCATACCGCCATCGGCGTCAACTTCCTCGACACCTACCAGCGCTCCGGCCTTTATGCGATGAAGGTGCCCGCCGTGGCGGGCAACGAGGCTGCGGGCGTGGTCGAGGCCGTTGGCGAGGGGGTGACCTCGCTCAAGGCGGGCGAGCGCATCGCCTACACCGGCGTCGTGGGCGCCTATTGCGACGTGCGTCTCGTGCCGGCTGACCGCATGGTCAAGATTCCCGAGGGCATCACCGACGAGCAGGCCGCGTCCATGATGCTGAAGGGACTCACGGTGCATTACCTCATCCACAGCACCTACGCCGTGAAAAAGGGCGAGACGGTCCTGTGGCACGCCGCCGCGGGCGGCGTCGGCCTCATCGCCTGCCAATGGCTGAAGGCGCTCGGCGCCACGACGATCGGCACCGCGGGCTCCGACGAGAAGTGCGCGCTCGCCAAGGCGCACGGCGCCGACCACGTCATCAACTACAGCAAGGAGAACTTCGTCCAGCGCGTGCTCGAGATCACCGGCGGCAAGAAGCTGCCCGTGGTGTACGACTCGGTGGGCAAGAGCACGTGGGAGGGCTCGCTCGACCTCCTGCGCCCGCGCGGGCTGATGGTGTCCTTCGGCAACGCCTCGGGCGCGGTGCCGCCGTTCAACATCGTGACGCTCGCCGGCAAGGGCTCGCTCTACGTGACGCGCCCGACGCTCGTCACCTACATCGCCGCGCGCGAGGAGCTCGTCGAGCGCTCGAACGCGCTCTTCGACGTGGTGAAGTCGGGCAAGGTGAAGATCGCGCCGAGCGCGCGCTACAAGCTCGCCGACGCGGCGCAGGCGCACCGCGACCTGGAGGCGCGCAAGACGACCGGCTCGGTCGTGCTCATGCCGTGATCGCGGGGTCTGGCTCTCGTCGATTCGTGCGGGCCGCGGACTGGACCTCGAGCGCCTGAAGGAGCGCCTGGCGCGGCGCGCGCCGGGCGCGTTCTCCCACTTCGGCGACGACGGCGCGGGCCTGCCCGAGGCCCTCACGCCGGCCGCCGTGCTGGTGCCCATCGTCACCCGCGCCGAGGGCTTCACGGTGCTCTTCACCCGGCGCACCATCCACCTCAAGGTGCACGCGGGGCAGGTGAGCTTCCCGGGCGGGCGCGTCGAGCCCGGCGACGCGTCGCCCGAGTTCACGGCGCTGCGCGAGACGCAGGAGGAGATCGGCCTCGCGCCCGAGCGCGTCGAGGTCCTCGCCCGGCTGCCGGACTACCACACGCGCACCGGCTATCGCGTCGCCCCGGTCGTGGGCCTCGTCGCGCCGCCGCTCGAGCTCGCCCCCGATCCGCGCGAGGTGGAGGAGGTCTTCGAGGTCCCCCTCGCGTTCCTGCTCGATACGCGCAACCATCGCCGGCGCACGCGCGAGTTCCAGGGCCAGACCGTCGGCTTCTACGAGATGCCGTACGGGAGCCACTACATCTGGGGCGCCACGGCGGGGATGATCGTCGGCCTGAGCCGGCTGCTGGCCGACTAGAATCGGCCCCATGGGAGTCATCGCGATCATCGCCGCGCTCGTGCTCGAGCAATGGCGGCCGCTCGCCGAGCGCCGCAACCTGGCCGCGGCGCTCGATGCCACGGCCGCGTGGCTCGAGCAGTCGTTCAACGCCGGCGAGCGCCGCCAGGGCATCGTCGCCTGGCTGATCGCCGTCGCCCCGGCCGTGCTGCTTTCGGCCGCGCTCTATGCGCTTTTCTACTCGCTGCATCCGCTCCTTGGCCTCGCCTTCAACGTGGGGGCGCTCTATCTCACGCTCGGCTTTCGCCAGTTCAGCCATCACTTCACCGGCATCCAGCTCGCCATCAAGTCGGGCGACATCGAAGCCGCGCGCACGCAGCTCGAGGCCTGGCGCGGCGCCTCGGGGGTCGTGCGCACCCGCGAGGAGGTGATCCGGCTCGCGATCGAGGAGGCGCTCGTGGCCTCGCACCGGCACGTGTTCGGCGTGCTGCTGTGGTTCATGCTGCTGCCCGGCCCGAGCGGGGCGATCCTCTACCGGCTCGCGGACTACTTCGCCGCGCGCTGGGAGCCGCTGCACGGCTTCGGCGAGTTCGCGCAGCGCGTCTTCTACTTCCTCGACTGGCCGGCGGTGCGCCTCACGGCGGCGTCCTTCGCGGTCGTCGGCGACTTCGAGGACGCGGTCTACTGCTGGCGCACGCAGGCCCGCACCTGGCTCGACCAGAACCGCGGCGTGGTGCTCGCCGCCGGCGCCGGCGCGATGGGCGTGCGCCTGGGCATGCCCGTTCAGGAGATCGAGGGCGCCGACCCGCGCCCGGAGCTCGGCGTCGGGGAGCCGGCCGACGGCCCGTTCCTCGACAGCGCCGTCGGCCTCGTCTGGCGGGCGCTCGTCGTCTGGGTGTTCGCGCTCGGCGTGATCAGCGTCGCGCGGCTGCTCTAGTCCTTCGCCGGGTCGCTCGCCGGGCGGTACGCCCCGCAGCGCCAGCACTGGGTGAACTGCGGCTCGGCGGGCTCGCCGCAGGCCGGGCAGCGCCACGGCGACGTTGCCGGAACGCTCCGCCCGTGCCGCAAAAGCGTCGTCGCCCGCTCGGCGTCGGCGCCCCTCAGCACCCACACCTCGACCTGGCATTCGATCGGCGGCAGCTCGCCCATGGCCGAGGAGAGGAGCTCGTTCTTCACCACGGCCCGGATCCCCTCGGCCTCCAGCAGGTTTCTCGCGTGATGGGCGGCGACGAGGTCGTAGGTGCTGTAGACGCGCTTCAAGGCGCCGGCGTCAGAGCTCGAAGAGCGCGTCGCACTTCGCCGCGCAGACGAAGTCGTTCTCCGACAGTCCGCCGATGGCGTGCGTCACGTACTCGACGCGGCAGCTGTTGTAGGTCACCGTGAGATCGGGATGATGGTCCTCGCGGTGCGAGATCCAGGCGAGCGCGTTCACGAACGCCATCGTCTTGTAGTAGTTCGGGAAGGGATAGACCTTCACGAGCCGGCCGTTCTCGAGGATCCAGCCCTTCAGCTGCTTGAGGAGCTCCTCCGCCTGGGACTGCGTGTACGGCGCGACGCCGCCCTCGCAGGGCTTGCACTTCCGCTTGGCGAGATCGGTCATGGGGTCTCCTTGGAGATGGGTTCAGGCGCGAGCGCCTCTCATGCCGCCTTCAGCCGCGCGATGCGCCGTGCGGCGGGGGGATGCGAGTCGTAGAACGCCGAATGCAGCGGGTCGGGCGTCAGCGTGGCGGCGTTATCCTTGTAGAGCTTGACGAGCGCGCGGACGAGCTCGTCGGCGCTCGCGTGGCGCGTGGCGTACGCGTCGGCCTCGAACTCGCGCTTTCGCGAGTAGAGGCTGGTGAGCGGATGCAGGAAGAAGAAGAACTCGGGCAGCACCAGGAAGAAGAGCGCGAGGGCGGCCGCGTCGCTCGGCGTCGAGACGCCCAGGCCGAGGTAGAACCAGGGCGCCTTGACGAGGAGGCCGAGCGCGAAGAGGACGGCGAAGCTGAGCGCGATGGTGAGCGCCATGGACTTCGCGATGTGGTGGAGCTTGTAGTGGCCGAGCTCGTGGGCGAGCACCGCCTCGACCTCGGGCGGCCGCAGCCGCTCGACCAGGGTGTCGAAGAGCACGATGCGCTTGGCGGCGCCGAAGCCGGTGAAGAAGGCGTTGCCGTGGCTCGAGCGCTTCGAGCCGTCCATCATGTAGAGGCCGCTCGAGCGAAAGCCGGTGCGCTCGAGCAGGCGCGAGACCCGCTCGGCGAGCTCCCCTTCGGCGAGCGGCGTGAACTTGTTGAAGAGCGGCAGGATGAGCGCCGGGTAGATGAGCATCATGAGCAGGCTGTAGCCCACCCAGACGAGCCAGGCGTAGAGCCACCAGAGCTCTCCCGCGCGGCCCATGAGCCACAGCACCGCCAGGAGGAGCGGCACGCCGAGCGCGAGGCCGACGAGCGTGTGCTTCACGAGGTCGGCGACGAAGAGCCGCGGCGTCATGCGGTTGAAGCCGAAGCGCTCCTCGATCACGAAGGTGCGATACACCGTGGTGGGAAGGCCCACGGCGCCCTGCACGAGAAAGACCGCGAGGAGAAGCGCCGTGCCGTGCGCCACCGAGCCCGCCTCGAGCCAGCGCGCGGCCGCATCCGAGAGCCACTGGATGAGCCCGCCGAGGGTGAGCCAGAGGGTGAGGAGCGCGCCGATCGCGACGTCCACCATGCCGAGCCGCGCTTTCGCCACGGTGTAGTCGGCGGCCTTCTGGTGGGCCGAGAGCGGGATTTCCTCGGCGAAGGTCGGCGGCACGGCATCGCGGTGAGCGCGCACGTGGCGCATCTGGCGCGCGGCGAGCCACCAGCGCGTTGCGGTCGCGGCGGCGAGCGCCGCGAGAAACGCCCAGGTGAAGGCATTAGGCATGGACATGAGAGAATAAATCATGGTCGCGATGCGGGACAACGGCAGGGAGGGCGGCGCCCGGGACGGCGCGGATGCCCGCGCGAGCCGGCTCATCTGGATCGACATGGAGATGACGGGGCTGCAGCCCGACGCCGACCGCATCATCGAGCTCGCGCTGGTCGTCACCGACGCGGAGCTCACCGTGCTCGCGGAGAGCCCTGTCTGGGTCGTCCACCAGCCCGACGCCGTGCTCGACGCCATGGACTCGTGGAACAAGGGCACGCACGGCAAGTCGGGGCTCATCGACCGGGTGCGCGCCTCGCGCACGACGGAGGCCGAGGCCGAGGCGGCGGCGCTCGAGTTCCTGGCGCCGCTCGTGCCGGCGGCCACCTCGCCGATGTGCGGCAACTCGATCTGCCAGGACCGGCGCTTCCTCGCGCGCTGGATGCCGCGCCTCGAGGGCTACTTCCACTACCGCAACCTGGACGTCTCCACCCTCAAGGAGCTCGTGAAGCGCTGGAAGCCCGAGGCGCTGAAGGGCTTCGTCAAGGAGGGCAAGCACGAGGCCCTCGCCGACATCTACGAGTCCCTCGGCGAGCTGCGCTACTACCGCAAGACGGTCATGAGCATCTAAAAAGGGGTCAGAACAATTTATTCGTATCGCGTGCCGCGCATCCGGACACCGTTATGAATAAATTGTTCTGACCCCTTTTTCGCCTGCCCCTACTCGACTTCGACGATGCACTCGATCTCGACGGGGATGCCCATCGGGAGCGAGCCCATGCCGACGGCGGAGCGGGCGTGCCGGCCGCGCTCGCCGAAAACCTCGACGAAGAGGTCGGAGCAGCCGTTGATGACCTTGGGATGGTCCTGGAACTCGGGCACGGCGTTCACCATGCCGAGCACCTTCACCACGCGCTTCACCTTGTCGAGGCTGCCGAGCTCGCTGCGCATGACCGCGAGGAGGTCGAGCCCGGTGGTGCGGGCGTGCTGGTAGGCCTGCTCGGCCGTGAAGTCCCGCCCGACCTTGCCGCTCGGACGCTTGCCGTTCTCGGGCCGCGGGCCCTTGCCGGAGAGGAAGAGGAGGCTTCCCGTGCGCACGGCGTTCACGTAGGTGGCGACCGGCTGGGAGACGGTTCCGAGGTCGATGCCAAGCTCCTGCAATCTCTTTTCGGCTGACATGGGAAAAAGGTAGGGAAAGGAAGGGAAACGGCGCTCAGCCGAGCGAGACGACCTTGCCCGGGTTCATGAGGTTCTCCGGGTCGAGCGCCTTCTTGATCCCGCGCATGACCTCGAGCACGTCGTCGCCGAGCTCGGCGCGCAGCGACGCCTGCTTGCCCATGCCGATGCCGTGCTCGCCGGTGCAGGTGCCTTCCAGCCGCAGGGCCCGCTCGACGAGGCGCTTGTTGAACTGCTTGGCGAGCTCGGTCTCCTCGGGCTTCGCCGGGTCGACGAGGAACATGAGGTGGAAGTTGCCGTCGCCGACGTGGCCGAGGAGCGGCACGGGGGCAATGTAGGCCTTCACGTCCTCCATGGTCTCGTGCACGCACTCGGCAAGGCGCGAGATCGGCACGCAGACGTCGGTGGAGATCGCCCGGCAGCCGGGGCGAAGCTGAAGCCCCGCGAAGTAGGCGTGGTGGCGCGCGTCCCAGAGCTGCGTGCGCTCCTCGGGCCGGGTGGCCCACACGAAGTCCTTGCCGCCGTTCTCCCGGGCGATCGCCTGCACCGCCTCGGCCTGCTCGACGACGCTCGCCGCCGAGCCGTGGAACTCGAAGAAGAGCGTCGGCGCCACGCGGTAGCTCGTCTTCTTGTACCGGTTGATGGCGTCGATGGTCTTGTCGCAGAGGATTTCGCAGCGCGCGACGGGGATGCCCGACTGGATGGTCTGGATGACGGTGCGCGTGCAGCCGTCGACGGAGTCGAAGGCGCAGACGGCCGCCGACATCGCCTCCTGGACGGGGTAGAGCTTCACCGTCACTTCGGTGATGATGCCGAGCGTGCCTTCGGAGCCGACGAAAAGGCGCGTGAGGTCGTAGCCGGCGGCCGACTTCTTCGCCCGGCGCGCGGTCTGGATGACGCGGCCGTCGGCGAGCACCACCTTGAGGGAGAGCACGTTCTCGCGCATCGTGCCGTAGCGCACGGCGTTGGTGCCGGAGGCGCGCGTGGCGCTCATGCCGCCGATGGTGGCGTCCGCCCCCGGGTCGATGGGGAAGAAAAGGCCCGTGTGCTTGATGTACTCGTTCAGCTGCTTGCGCGTCACGCCGGCCTGCACCACGGCGTCGAGGTCCTCCTCGTGCACCGCGAGCACCTGGTTCATCTGCGAGAGGTCGAGGGTGACGCCGCCCTGCACCGCGAGCACGTGGCCTTCGAGCGAGGTGCCCACGCCATAGGGAATCATCGGCACCCGGTGGCGGCGGCAGATGTCGACCACGTCGCGCACCTCCTCGGTCGACCTCGGGAACACGACCGCATCGGGCAGCGCGTAGGGGAAATAGGACTCGTCCTTTCCGTGGTGCTCGCGCACCGCGGCGGAGGTCGAGACGCGCTCCCCGAGCAGCGCCTGCAGCTCGGCGAGCACCGACTGGTCGAATTCGCGGGCCTTGTTCATGAGGTCATTTTAGTTTGATCTCGCCGTCGAACGGCACCTTCACGCCGAGCGACGGAATCTCGAGCGTCACCTTGGCCGGAAGGGTCTCGTGGCCGGCGAGCTTCCCGTTTTGCAGCGCGGCATTCACCGCCTGCTCGATCTCGCGCTGCGAGCTCACCCCAACCATCTTCAGGAACTTGCGAATGCTGAGGTTGAACGTTTCCTGGTCCATCGTGTGCCTCCTTTTCCCTAGGTGACGCTGTTGCGCTCGAGGATCCGGCCGGCGAGCTGCTTGCCGAGCTCGACGCCCCACTGGTCGAAGCTGTTGATATTCCATACCACGCCCTGCACGAAGACCTTGTGCTCGTAAAGGGCGATGAGGCGCCCCAGGTTCGCCGGGGTCACGCCATCCAGCCTGAGCAGGCTCGAAGGCCGGTTGCCGGGGTACTGCCGGTGCGGCGGGAGGCCCGGATCCTCGGTGCCGAAGGCAAGCGCATCGGCCTGCGCGAGGCAGTTGGCGGAGAGCTTCTCGTCGACCCCCACGTCGATGAAGTCGACCGGGACGATCTGCGTGCCCTGGTGCAGGAGCTGGTGGAAGGAATGCTGGCTCACCGTGCCTTCCGAGCCCCAGAGCACGGGCGCGGTGGCGTAGCCGACTTCGCGGCCGGCGCGGTCGACGCGCTTGCCGTTCGACTCCATCTCGAGCTGCTGAAGGTACGCCGGCAGCAGCCGCAGCGCGTTGGAATAGGGCAGCACCGCCTGGGTCGCGCAGTGGAGGAAATTCGTGTTCCACACGCCGAGGAGCGCCATGAGCACGGGAATGTTGCGCTCGAGCGGCGCCTCGGCGAAATGCCGGTCGACCTCGAACGCGCCGTCGAGCATCGCCTGGAAGCGCTCGAAGCCGATCGCGCAGGCGGCGGCGAGGCCGACCGCCGACCATACCGAGAAGCGGCCGCCGACCCAGTCCCACATCGGGAGCACTTCGGCCGCGCCGAAGCGGCCGGCTTCCTCGACGTTCGAGGACACGGCGTAGAAATGGCGCCCGCCCCACGCCTTGGCGGCGGCGGCGTTCGCCATGGTCTCCTGCGTGGTGAAGGTCTTCGAGACCACGATGAAGAGCGTCGAGTCGGGCTCGGCGCCCTCGAGCGCGCGCTCCAGGTCCCGGGGATCCACGTTGGCCGCGAAGCGCACGTCGAGCGCGCCGTCGGCGAGAGCGTCGGCGACGAGGCGAGGGCCGAGGTCCGATCCTCCGGTGCCGAGGTTGACGACGCGCCTGAACCGCTTCTCCGATCGGATCCTGTCCGAGAGCTCGCGGACCCGCTGGAGCGCTTGCGTCACCTCCGGCGGCGCGAACGGGCCGGCGCGCAGGGCCGTGTGCCACGCCGCGCGCTTCTCGGTGCTGTTGACCGGCTCGCCGCGAAGGAGGGCGCTTCGCCAGTCGGCGAGGCCGCGCTGCTCGGCCAGGTGGGCGAGGAGCCGCAGCGTCATCGCGCCGACGCGCTGGCGCGAGTAGTCGAAGCGCACGCCGGCCGCCGCGACGGTGAACTGCGTGCCGCGCGCCGCGTCGGCGCCGAAGAGCTCGCGCAGGTGCACGCCTCGCCAGCTCTCGGCGTGGTGGGCGAGGTCTGCCCACGCCTTGCACTCGGTGGGGGAGGTCGTGTTCATGGCTCCGGGCTCATCGCTTGAACGCATAGAGGCGCAGCCGCTCGGAGCGATCGCCCGGGCGTCCCGCCTCCGCGAGCTTGACCAGGCCGCTGGCGGGCAGCGAGCGCTCGCGATCGGCCGGGCCCTGGACGATGAGCAACGGGCAGGCCCGCGGGCGCACCGCGTCCCAGTCTCGCGTGCGGATGCCCGCATGGTAGTGCAGCGCGGCGCGCTGCGGGATGCCGACGTCGAGCGCGGCGATGCAGCCGGGCTTCGCCGGCATGGCGGCGCGCAGCGCCGCCGCGACGCTGCGATAGCTCTTCTGGTGGTCCGCCCAGGGCAGCCAGAGCATGGCGAAGGTGCCCCAGAGGAGCACGATGCCCGCCGCCCAGCGCATGACGGCGCGAAGCGGCGAGGGCGTGGTGAAGAAGACGACGTAGACCCAGCCGGCGGTGAGGGCAAGGGCGACGAGGAAGGGCAGGAGCTGGAACTCGGGCGTGAACCCCGGCGCGAGCTTCGCGAAGTTGCGGGCGATGCGCGGGGGCAGCCCCGTCATCATGGCGAAATAGCCCAGCCACACGAGCCCGGCGAAGAAGGCGAAGGTCATGACGCCGAACCAGTCGAGCGCGGCGGCGGCGCCGCGGCGCAGCGTGGGGATGCCCTGCGAGGCGAGGAGGCAGAGCGGCGCAAGGAGCGGAATGAGGTTCACGTCCTGGCGCTCGGTCCAGAAGACGATGCCGGCGAACATGAGGGCCGCGGCGAGCCCCGGCACGAGCACGCGCGGGTCCTGCCAGCGCCGCCGCAGCGCCCACACCGACCAGAGGGCGAGCGGCCACGCCGGCCAGGCGAACCAGCCGACGTTCTCCAGGAAGTAGAGGAAGTTGGCGGCCGTCTCGCCGTAGGGCGAGAAGGCGATGTTGCGCCACGCGGCGAGATGCTCCGGCGAGCGAAGGGACAGGGCGATCGGCCACGAGACGGCCACGAGAAGCGCGGGCGGCGCCGCGCAGGCGAGGAAGACCGCGCCGCTTCGCGTGCGCCACTCCGGGCAGGCGAGGTGCGCGGCGAGCACCGCCGCCGCGAGCGCGGCGGGGGCGACCCAGGTCGCCGAGAGGAAAGCGAGGCCGAGCGTCGCGCCGAAGACGAGGCCCGCGGGCGCCGGGCGCCGCGCCGCGTGCGGCAGCACGGCGAGCGCGCCGCAGAGCGCCGCGAGCGAGGCCAGCTCGGGAATGGCCTCGTGCGCGTGCACCATGAGCCCGACGCTGCCAAGGAGGAGGAGAAGCGCGCCCGCGCCGGTGATCGCGCTCCTTTCTTCGCCGAGGCTCCAGTCGCGCGCGGCCACCCGCAGGAGCCACAGCGCCGCGAGCATGAGGAGACCGCTCGCGATCCGCGCCCCTGCGTGGAACTCGAGCACGAAGCCGGCGAGCATCCCGAGCCCGGCGGCGAGCCAGTGGAAGAGGGGCGGGTCGGCGAGCCAGACGAGGTCCGCGATGCGCGGGACGATGGCGTCCCCGCTGGTCGCCATCTCCCAGGCGACCGCTATGCCGAGCGCGTCGTGCGCCTTCCAGGGATCATGGCCGAGCAGGCCCGGCAGGACGAACGCCAGCGCCACCACCGCAAGGGCGAGCGGCGGAGGCGGAAGCTGGAAGCGGATTCCCGGGGCGCCGGGGCGGGAGCGAAGGGGCGCAGGCAGTCGCGGCACCCCCGCCGGTTACTGCGCGGTTTTCTTGGTGTAGCGCCGCTTGAACTTCTCGACCCGGCCGGCCGTGTCCATGATCTTCTGCTTGCCGGTGTAGAAGGAATGCGACTCGGAGGACACCTCGACCTTGACGACCGGGTACTCGTTGCCGTCCTCCCACTTCATGGTCTCCCGGCCCTTGGTGTCGATGGCCGAGCGGGTCAGGATCGCGTGGTTCGAGCTGGTGTCGAGAAAGATCACCGGCTTGTATTCGGGGTGGACGCCTTGCTTCATGGGGCTCTCTGGGTTAGGCCGCGAAAGGGCCAGGATTATACAGTGAAATCAACCCCTTCTCATGGAGTCGAAGAACTCCGCGTTGGTCTTGGTGGCGCGCAGCTTGTCGATGAGGAATTCCGCCGCCTCGAGCTCGTCCATCGGGAAGAGGAGCTTTCGCAGCACCCAGACCTTCTGCAGGAGCGGCGGGTCGATGAGCAGCTCCTCGCGCCGGGTGCCCGAGCGGTTCACGTTGATGGCCGGGTAGATGCGCTTCTCGTGCATGCGCCGGTCGAGGTGCACCTCCATGTTGCCGGTGCCCTTGAACTCCTCGTAGATCACGTCGTCCATGCGGCTGCCCGTGTCGATGAGCGCCGTGGCGATGATGGTGAGGGAGCCGCCCTCCTCGACGTTCCGGGCGGCGCCGAAGAAGCGCTTGGGCTTCTGCAGGGCGTTGGCGTCCACGCCGCCGGTGAGCACCTTGCCCGAGGCCGGCACCACCGTGTTGTAGGCGCGGGCGAGTCGGGTGATGGAGTCGAGGAGCACGACCACGTCGCGCTTGTGCTCGACCAGGCGCTTCGCCTTCTCGATCACCATCTCGGCGACCTGCACGTGGCGGCTCGCCGGCTCGTCGAAGGTGGAGGCGACGACCTCGCCGCGCACGGTGCGCGTCATCTCGGTCACTTCCTCGGGCCGCTCGTCGATGAGGAGCACGATGAGCGCGATCTCGGGGTAGTTGGCGGTCAGCGCATGCGCGATGTGCTGCAGCATGACCGTCTTGCCGGCCTTGGGCGGGCTCACGATGAGGCCGCGCTGGCCCTTGCCGATGGGCGCGATGATGTCGAGCACCCGCCCGGTGAGGTTCTCCTCGGCCTTGATGTCGCGCTCGAGCTTGAACTGCTCGTCCGGATGCAGCGGCGTCAGGTTCTCGAAGAGGATCTTGTTCTTCGCCGCCTCGGGCGACTCGCCGTTCACGCGGTCGACCTTCACCAGCGCGAAGTAGCGCTCGCCGTCCTTCGGGGTGCGGATCTCGCCTTCGATCGAGTCGCCGGTGTGCAGGTTGAAGCGGCGGATCTGCGAGGGCGAGACGTAGATGTCGTCGGTGCTCGCGAGGTAGGAGGTGTCGGGCGAGCGCAGGAACCCGAAGCCGTCGGGGAGCACTTCCAGCGTGCCGTCGCCGAAGATCGAGACGCCCTTCTTCGCCTGGCTCTTCAGGATGGCGAAGATGAGGTCCTGCTTGCGCATGCGGCTCGCGTTCTCGATGCCGCACTGGCTCGCCATCTCGACGAGCTGGGTGACGTGGAGCGTCTTCAGCTCGGAGAGATGGTTCGGGATGCCGCCGCCCGCCTCGGGCGTGACGGGCGCTTCCGCAGTTGCGGATGAACGCGCTGCTTCCGGCTGGGCCGCTTGTGACCTGCTCATGCTGGGGTTTCGCGCCCGGGATCCCGGGCCGCCGCTGTTGCTGGATTCTGGATTCTTCGGGCACCGCGCCCCCGGTTGCCCGGGGGAGCGCTCAAAGCCTAAGACCTTTAGATATTGCTGTCAAGAAATGCCGTGAGCTGGGACTTGGACAGGGCGCCTACGCGCGTCGCTTCCACGTTGCCGTTCTTGAAGAGCATCAGCGTCGGGATGCCGCGGATGCCGAACTTGGCCGGCACCTGCTGGTTCTCGTCAACGTTGATCTTCGCCACCTTGAGCTTGCCGTTGTACTCGCGGGCAATGTCGTCCAGGATCGGCGCGATGTGCTTGCACGGGCCGCACCACTCGGCCCAGTAATCCACGAGCACCGGGGTCTCGGACTTGAGGACTTCGGGCTCGAACGTGTCGTCGGTGACGTGGCGTATGTCGGGACTGCTCACTGTTTCCTCTTCGGCAGATGGGAAGCCTCCATTATGGGGGCGTCGGGGGGCGAACCCAAGGCCGCGCCCGGACCGGGGCTCGAACCGGGACTAAAATCATTATTTCTCAATACCTTGGAAGCGAGCATGGCTTACGTCGTCACCGAATCCTGCATCAAGTGCAAGTACACCGACTGCGTCGACGTCTGCCCGGTCGACTGCTTCCGCGAGGGCCCGAACATGCTCGTGATCGATCCCGACGAGTGCATCGATTGCACGCTGTGCGTGCCGGAGTGCCCGGTGGAGGCGATCTTCGCGGAGGACGACGTGCCCGACGCGCAGCAGGCGTTCATCGCGAAGAACGCGGAGCTCGCGCGCAAGTGGCCGCCCATCATCGAGCGCAAGTCACCGCCGCCCGACGCCGACGCGTGGAAGGGCGTCGCCGAGAAGAAACATCTGCTCGAGGAGTGAAGCGCGACATGCTGCGGCGCATTTAGTGCGCATGACGACAGACATTTTGAAATTCCATTTTCGTCATACGGCGGCAACCGATCCAGCGTAACCTTGCTTCTTGTTCGACCGAGGAGATGGCCATGGAGCAGGGAAAAATCGCATTCACCGCCGTATACCTCAAGGCGAACAACGGCTACGTGGGATTCATCGAGGAGCTGCCGGGCGTCAACTCGCACGGGCGCACCATCGACGAGGCGCGCGACACGCTGCGCAAGCTCGCCCAGGTCGTGTTCGACGAGGAGCGCCGTGGCGTCGAGGAGCTCATCGCCGGCAAGGAAGTCGTGCGCGAGAACTTCGTGCTGCCGATCCCGCTTTCGCGCTGAAGCTTCGCTCCTGAAGTTCTCGCCTGTGTAGCCTGCGCGGGCTTCCTCGCCAGGCTTCCTGTTTGCATCGAAGCGCGGCCCCGGACTATCCTCGGGGCCTCGCCGCGGCATGCCGCGGCCCCGCGCGCCGCGCAGCCGGCGCGCCACGTCCGAACAAACATCCAGGGGGAAAAGACGATGAGCGACGCATCGGTATTGGCCTGGCGCAACCCGGTGGAGGCGTGGCATCAGCGCCTCAGGTTCCCGAAGCTCGCCGAGCCGGTGTCGCAGGACGCCGAGTGCTGCGAGATCCGCGAAGGCGAGAAGTGGCGGCGGCTGCGCTTCCACGACTACGCCGAGCTCTACGAGCGTCCCGGCCTCTACGAGTATCTCTTCTACGACGTGCTGAAGTGCGACTCGCCGCGCCGCGTGGTGAACCTCCTCGCCGAGGTGCGCGCGGAGCTCTGCCCCGAGGAGCCGCTGCGCGTGGTGGACTTCGGCGCGGGCAACGGCATGGTCGGGCGCGAGCTTCGCCGCATCGGCGCCCGGCGCGTGGTCGGCATGGACATCCTCGAGGAGGCGCGCGCGGCAGCGTGCCGCGACCTGCCGGGGGTGTACGACGAGTACCTCGTCGCCGACATGACCGACCCGCCGGCGGAAGTCGCCGAGTGCATGCGGGCGCTCAGCCCGAACGTGCTCACCTGCGTGGCGGCGCTCGGCTTCGGCGACATCCCGCCGCGCGCCTGGCACCGGGCGGCGAGCTTCATCGCGCCCGGGGGGCTCCTCGCCTTCAACATCAAGGAGGACTTCCTCGACGCGCGCTACACCCACGGCTTCTCGGAGCTTGTGCGGCGCATGATCGGCGGCAAGGTCGCCCGCGTGGAGGCCTCGCGGCGCTACTGCCATCGGCTCTCGGTCACGGGCGAGCCGCTCTACTACACGGCGATGGTGGTCACGAAGCTCGCCGAAATCCCGGAGTCGATGCTGGTCGACTGATCCCGCGCATCGGGAAGCGGCGCGGGCAACAGGGCGCCTCCCGTACGCCTTAATATAGGCGCACAGGAGGTCTCTCCATGAACGCTCCGCGCCGTGTGGCGGTTCTCGGCGGCACCCGCATCCCCTTCGCCCGGGTCATGACCGCCTACGCCGAGTGCTCCAACCAGGACATGCTCACGGCCGCCTTCCGGGCCCTGGTCGAAAGGTTCTCGCTGAAGGGGGAGCGCGTCGGCGAGGTGGCCGCCGGGGCGGTCATCAAGCACTCGCGCGACTGGAACCTCGCGCGGGAATCCGTTCTGGGCTGCGGGCTCCATCCCGAGACGCCGGCCTACGACGTGCAGCGCGCCTGCGGCACGAGCCTCACGACCATCGCGCAGCTCGGCCACCGCATCGCGCTCGGCGAGATCGACTGCGCCATCGGCGGCGGGGTCGACAGCGCGAGCGACATCCCGCTCTCGTACGGCCGCGAGCTGCAGAAGATCCTGCTTCGCACTTCGCGGGCCCGCTCGCTCGGGGAGAAGCTCGGCGCGTGGAAGGCCTTCCGCCCCGGCCACCTGAAGCCGATGCCGCCCGGCGTGGGCGAGCCGCGCACGGGCCTCTCCATGGGACAGCACGCCGAGGAGATGGCCAAGGAATGGGGCATCACGCGCGAGGAGCAGGACGAGCTCGCGCTCGCGAGCCACGTCAACGCCTCCGGCGCCTGGAAGTCGGGCTTCTTCTCCGACCTCGTCGTGCCGTTCAACGGCCTCGAGTGCGACAACAACGTGCGAAGCGACACGAGCCTCGAGAAGCTCGCCTCGCTGAAGACCGCGTTCGACCGCAGCCCCAAGGGCACGCTCACCGCCGGCAACAGCTCCCCGCTCACCGACGGGGCGGCGTGCGTGCTGCTCGGCTCCGAGGACTGGGCGCGCGCGCGCGGCATCCCGGTGCTCGCGTACCTCACCTACTACGAGTCCGCCGCCGTCGACTTCGTCGGCATGGCGGGACCGAAGGAGGGCATGCTGATGGCGCCCGCCTATGCCGTGCCGCGCATGCTGGCGCGGGCGGGCCTGCGGCTGCAGGACTTCGACCTCTACGAGATCCACGAGGCGTTCGCCGCGCAGGTGCTCTGCACGCTGAAGGCCTGGGCCTCCGACGAGTGGTGCCGGCGCCGGCTCGGCCGCGACGCGCTGGGAACGATCGACCGCGTGAAGCTGAACCCGCGCGGCTCGAGCGTCGCCATCGGGCATCCTTTCGCCGCCACCGGCGCGCGCGTCGTGGCGACGCTTGCCAAGCAGCTCGCCGAGCGCGGCTCCGGCCGCGGCCTCATCTCGATCTGCGCGGCCGGAGGGCAGGGCGTGACAGCGATCCTCGAGCGCTGAGCGCGGCCATGGAGCTCTGGGGGAGGCTC
>CAYWSG010000003.1:0-62087 GCA_964461055.1 uncultured Enterobacteriaceae bacterium
CGTTGAGCTGGTCGACCATCGTGTTGATGGTGTCCTTCAGCTCGAGGATCTCGCCGCGCACGTCGACGGTAATCTTCTTCGACAGGTCGCCGTTGGCCACCGCGATGGTGACTTCCGAAATGTTGCGGACCTGCGCGGTGAGGTTGTTGGCCATCGAGTTGACGTTTTCGGTGAGGTCCTTCCAGACACCGGTCACCTCGCGCACCTGCGCCTGGCCGCCGAGCTTGCCCTCGGTGCCCACCTCGCGCGCCACGCGCGAGACCTCCGAGGCGAAGGCGTTCAGCTGGTCGAGCATCGTGTTCATGATGCTCTTCAGCTCGAGCATCTCGCCCTTCACGTCGACGGTGATCTTCTGCGAGAGGTCGCCGCGCGCCACGGCGGTCGCGACGTCGGCGATGTTCCGCACCTGGCCGGTGAGGTTGGCCGCCATCGAGTTCACGTTGTCGGTCAGGTCCTTCCAGACGCCGGCGACGCCGGGCACCTTCGCCTGGCCGCCGAGGCGTCCTTCCGTGCCCACCTCCTTCGCCACGCGGGAGACCTCGGAGGCGAAGGCGTTCAGCTGGTCGACCATCGTGTTGACGGTGTTCTTGAGCTCGAGCACCTCGCCCTTCGCGTCCACCGTGATCTTCTTCGAGAGATCGCCCTTGGCGACCGCCGTGGTCACCTCGGCGATGTTCCTCACCTGGCCGGTGAGGTTCGCCGCGAGCTGGTTCACGTTGTCGGTGAGGTCCTTCCAGACGCCGCCGACCCCGCGCACCTGCGCCTGGCCGCCGAGCTTGCCCTCGGTGCCCACCTCCTTCGCCACGCGGGAGACCTCGGAGGCGAAGGCGTTCAGCTGGTCGACCACCGTATTGAGGGTGATCTTCAGCTCCGAGATCTCGCCCTTCACGTCGACCGTGATCTTGCGGGAGAGGTCGCCGCGCGCAATCGCGGTGGTCACCTCGGCGATGTTCCTCACCTGCCCCGTCAGGTTGGCCGCCATCGAGTTGACGCTCTCGGTGAGGTCCTTCCAGACGCCTGCGGCGCCCTCGACCTGGGCCTGGCCGCCGAGCTTGCCCTCGGTGCCGACCTCGCGCGCCACCCGCGTCACCTCGGCGGCGAAGCCGTTCAGCTGCTCGACCATCCGGTTCACCGTGGTCCCCAGGCGCAGCGCCTCGCCGCGCAGGGGCACGCCGCCGGGGTCGAGCGTCATGGTCTGGGAGAGGTCGCCCCGGGCGACGAGGCCCATCACCCGCCCCACCTCGTTCAGCGGGTAGGCCATGTCGGCGATCAGCCGGTTCAGGGCCTCGACCACCTCCGCCCAGGCCCCGGCCGCGCCGGGCAGGTGCATGCGGTGGCTCATCTGGCCTTCCTTGCCCACGAGCTCCGCCACCCGGGCGATCTCGGCCGCCTTGGCCTCCTCGAGCTCCACCACGTCGTTGAAGGCCTGGGCGATTTCCCCGTCGATGCCGGTCAGGTGCAGGGGCATGCGCACCGAGAAGTCCCCGCGCTTGAACGCCCGGAGCGCCTTCAGCAGCTCGGCGCGGTCCAGCATCTCGTGTAGGCCAGGTATCGATTCCATGCAGTGTGCTCCCCGGGGGGCGGTTCTTCTATCCGAATCGGCGGATCGTAGGGCAGACGCCTACGGCGGGATATCGGGAAACGTCTCTAACCGCTGTCGTTGTTTGGACTACAAATCCGGCGGGCGGTACGGGATTTCGGGATCAATCCACCAGGTGGTGGGCGATGGCGTAGTGCATGAGCTCCGCGTTCGACTTCATGTTCATCTTGCGGAGGATGCGGGTGCGGTGGGTGCTGACCGTGTTGGGGCTGAGGAAGAGCTCGTCGGCGATCTGGCGCACGGTCTTGCCGGAGGCGATCATCCACATGACCTGGTACTCGCGGTCCGAGAGCGTCTCGTGCAGCGGCTTGCCGCGGTTGTCCTCAAGCTCGAGGGCGAGCTTCTCGCCGAGGGTCGGGGTGACGTAGCGCCCCCCGCCGGCCACCTTGCGGATGGCGCTCACCAGCTCGTCGGGGGCCGACTCCTTGGTGAGGTAGCCCGAGGCACCCGCCTTCAGGGCCCGCACCGCATAGCGATCCTCGGGGTACATGCTGAGGATGAGCACCGCGCGGCCGGGGTAGCGCTGGCGCAGCTCCTTGATGAGCTCCAGGCCGTTCTTGCCCGGCATGTTGTAGTCGAGCACCGCCACCTCCCAGGGCACCTTGCGGGAGAGGTCCACGACCTCCTGGCCGTTCCTGGCCTCCCCCACGACCTGGAGGTCCTGCTCGACGGCGAGCATCTGCCGCAGCCCCTGGCGGACTACGGGGTGGTCGTCGGCGATGAGGACTTTCACGATGGCGCGTTCGCTTTCCGGACCGTCGCGGCGGCGGCCCCGCCCGCCTCGCCGGCCCTTCGCAAAGGAATCGTCACGGCTACCCGGGTCCCATGCCCCGGAGTGCCCGTTATGCTGACTTCTCCGCCAAAAAGCAAGGCTCTCTCCTGCATCCCGAGTAGTCCGAGCGACTTGCGGCCATGCAGGTCCTCCTCGGCGATGCCCACCCCGTTGTCGGTGACCTCCAGCCGCAGCTGGTCCTCGGCGAGCTCGAGCTCGATGTCGACGCGGGTGGCGCGGGCATGACGGGCCACGTTGGTGAGGATCTCCTGGAAGATGCGGAACACGGTGGTGGAGACCTCGAGGTCGAGCTTGGTCTCCGGCGCGAGCTTGGTGCGGCAGCGGATGCCGGTGCGCTTCTGGAACTCCTTCGCCTGCCAGGCGACCGCGGCGATGAGGCCCATGTCGTCGAGCATCTCCGGGCGCAGCCCCGTGGCGATCTTGCGCACCGTCTGCACGCTCGAGTCGATGAGCTTGCTCATGGACTCGGTCTTCTCGAGCAGCGCCGGCTCCTTCAGCCGCCGGGCGAGCCAGCCGACCTCCATCTTGAGGCCGGTGAGCACCTGGCCAAGCTCGTCGTGGATCTCGCGCGCGATGTGCGTGCGCTCCTCCTCGCGCACCGAGATGAGGTGCGCCGCCAGGCGGCGCAGCTTGTCCTCGGAGGCGCGCAGCCGCGCCGTGGCCATGAAGAGCTCGACGAATACCGCGACCTTCGACTTCAGCACCTCCGGCACCACGGGCTTCATGAGGTAGTCGACCGCGCCGACGGCGTAGCCGCGGAACATCGAGTTCATCTCGTCGGCCTGCGCGGTGAGGAAGATGATCGGCGTGCGGCGCGAGCGCTCGCGCCCGCGGATCATCTTCGCCGTCTCGAAGCCGTCCATGCCCGGCATGCGCACGTCGAGCAGGATCACCGCGAAGTCGTGCCGGAGCACGAGCTTCAGCGCCTCCTCGCCCGAAGCGGCGACCATCAGCTCCTGCCCGAGCGAGGCGAGCAGCTCCTGCAGCGCGTAGAGGCTCTTCGGCTCGTCGTCGACGATGAGGATCTTCGCGCGCGGCACCTCGCCGGGGGCCTCCGCCTCGGCGATCGCGCGCTGCAGCGGCTCGCCGGCCGCCGGACCGAGCGCCGAAGGCGCGTCCGTCGCACGCGTCGCCATGGCGCCCCCGGTCAGCCGACCAGCTGGTGCCGTACGGCGTAGTGCACGAGCGCGGCGTTGCTCGTGAGGCCGAGCTTGCGCAGGATGCGCGTGCGATAGGTGCTGACCGTGCTCGGCGAGAGGCCCATGTCCTTCGCGATCTCGCTGATCTGCTTGCCCGTGGCGAGGAGCCACATCACGCGGTACTCGCGGTCGGAGAGCTTCTCGTGCAGCGCCTTCTGCGGATCGCTCGAGCACTCGCTCGCGAGGATCTCGGCGAGCGAGGCGGAGACGTACTTGCCGCCGTTCGCCACCTTGCGCACGGCGGTGGAAAGCTCCTGCGGCGCGCTGTCCTTGGTGATGTAGCCCGACCCGCCCGCGCGCAGCACGCGCGAGCCGTGGACGTCTTCCGAGTGCATGGAAAGGATCAGGACGGGCTTGCCCGGGAACTCGCGCTTGATGTCGCCGAGGAGATCGAGGCCGCTGCGCCCCGGCATGGTGAAGTCGAAGATCGCCATGTCCCACTCCACCTTGCGGGCGAGCTCCAGGGCCTCGTCGCCGTTGGTCGCCTCGCCCACGACGGTCGCGGCCGGGTCGCTCGCCAGCATCTGCTTCAGGCCGTGGCGAACGATCGGATGGTCATCGGCAATGAGGATTCGCATGTCGGTGCACCTTGTGTCTCGTTGTAGGGGGTGGCGATGTGCCGCGTCGAGAAGCTTTTCCCTGGATCGCGCGAACGCTGTGGGGAGTATAGGGATGCGCTCGCGCGTTTGGCCATCATCTCTTTCGCACCCGCTGGAAAAATTTCCCATTGCTGTCAATGGATTACTACAAGCCTGTCGCCCTCCTGACTACACCGCCGGACGGCGCAAGCGCGCCGGTGGCGCATGTAGCGCGCGCCTTCTGCAATGCACGCCATGGATTGGGGCACGGCCGCGCGCGTTCTGGCAATGGGGCTTGTCGTGCAATCGGCTGTTGCAGCCGCACCACGCGCCGATGACCCGCGCGCGGTGGCCACTTTCGAAGCGATCGGCCTTTACTGGAAGCCCGGCGCCGATCCCGGCCCGGAGGGCTGCGCGGTCCACTATCGCCGGCAGGGCGAGGCGGCTTGGAAGGCGGGCTTGCCGCTCTGGTACGACGAGCGGAACGAGGAATGTCGCGGAAGCCTGGTGCATCTCGCCTCCGGGACGACGTACGAAGTGGAGCTCTCCGCCGCGAAAGCGAAGGCGCGTCTCGCGGCGGGCACCTGGCCGGAAGCGTTTCCCGTCGGCAGGACGGTGCGCCTGCCGCAAGGCACGCGCGAGGATCCGCTCGTCATCCGCGAAGGCGGGCGCCCGGGCGCCTACGTGCTGTACGAGGCGCATCCGCACGGCACGACCCTCGACGCCGCCGGGCGCCGGGCGCACAACGTCGAGATCGCGGCGCCGTACGTCATCGTGCGCGGGCTCGTGCTTCGCGGCGCGGCGCGCGACGCCATCGTGCTGCGCGAGGGCGCGCACGACGTCGTCATCGAGGACAACGACATCAGCGGCTGGGGCCGCTATCGCAAGACGGTGCGCGAGGACTGGAAGCTCGGCGTGAACCTCGACTCCGGCATCCGCGCGGGCTGCCGCCGGTGGGAGCGCAAGGCCGAGCGCATCGTGATCCAGCGCAACCGCATCCACGACCCGCGCTACGGCGCGAACAGCTGGTCGTTCGGCCATCCGGCCGGGCCGCAGGGGATCACGTTCAGCCACTGCGGCGGGAACCACGTGATCCGCTTCAACGAGATCGTCGCCGACGATCCGCAGCGCTACTTCAACGATGCGATCGGCGGCGAGGACAACGAGAGCGAGGACGGCTTCCCGCGCGCCGACAGCGACATCTACGGCAACGTGGTGAAGGGCGCCTGGGACGACGGCATCGAGGCCGAGGGCGGCAACCGCAACGTGCGCATCTGGGCGAACCGGATCGACCGCACCGCCATCGGCATCGCCACCACGGTCACGCACCACGGGCCGATCTACCTCTTCCGCAACGTCTACGCCCGGAGCCGCAAGCTGAGCGAGCGCCCGGCGGATCGCGACGACCGCGGCCCCATGTTCAAGGCCGGAGACAAGGACGGCTACGGCGGAGGCCGGCGCTATGTGTTCCACAACACGTCGCTGCAGCCGCGGCCGGCCGCGGGCGCGCGCCTTCCGGCGGGCGCGGGCGCCGGTCTCTCCGGCAACACGGGCCAGCCGCTCGCCAACACGGTCTCGCGCAACAACATCTTCTACGTCTGGCGGCCGGATTGGCCCGCCATCCGCGAGACGGGCCGCGGCGCGCCCAACGACTTCGACTACGACCTCTTCAACGGCCGGCTGAAGGTGGAAGGCGCCGCCGAGCGCCACGGCGTGCGCGCCTCGCCGGGCTTCGAGCGCGGCGAGCGCCTCGCGCGCGGCAGCCCCGGCATCGACCAGGGCGCGCGCCTGCCGAACTTCAATGACGGCTTCGTCGGCAAGGCGCCCGACATGGGCGCCTGCGAGCGCGGCGCGCCGCCGCTTCCGGCCGGCCTTCCGCGCACCGCGAAGCTCTTCCGGTCACCCGCGGGCGACAGCCATTAGCGATTTGAATCAGTCACTTGCCACGGTCCGCACGACACGCTGTCGTGGCGCCCCTACGAGCCGTCGGCGTGCGGCGCTACGACAGCAGGCCCGGTCTTTCGCTAACCCATTGATTTGAATGGACTCCGATCACCTGGCACGGGTCGTGCGTAAAGGGCAGCTTCAGTCGCCAGAACGGCTACAACACATAGGGGTAAAGCTTCATGAAGCACTCACCATTCTCCACGGCCGCCCGCAGCGGCCTTGCCGGCATCGCCCTCGCGGCTTCCGCGTTCACGGCGCACGCATCGCCGCCCCAGGTCGGGATCCTCGCGCCTTACAACGGTCAGACCCTCACGGGCGTCATGAGCGGCGCCTCCGGCTGCGCCGTCAACGCCACGTCCAGCGTCGGCATCCGCAACGTCACCCTGTCGATCGGCTCCACGCAGCTCGCTTCGGGCACGGGCTCGCCATGGTTCTGCACGATGGACACCCGCCAGGTGCCCAACGGCGTGTGGACGCTGCGGGTCGATGCCGTCGACAACGCGGGCCTCACAGCGACGCAATCCGTACTCGTGCGGGTGAGCAACCCTACGAGCGGCGCGGCGCCCGTGCCGCCTTCGGCCGCGCCGGCTTCCCCGCCGCCGCCCCCGGCCGCTGCCGCCGGCGCCATCGCCCCGGCCGACATCGTCGGCCAGGCCCGGGAGGACGTGCCTTTTGCGCAGCAGCGCGGCTACACCGCGCAGATTCTCGGCAAGCACCCGGCCGCCAACGCGATTCCGGAGTCGGGCATCCACGGCCCGCGCCTGCCGAACGGCGAGACGCTGCGCCTGGGCAAGGACGTCGACCCGACGAACAGCGCGCTGAAGGCGCTCGCCTTCCAGCTCCATCCTGGTGACCCGTCGACCTCGGGCTCCAAGCGGGCCGAGATCTCGTTCCAGAAGAACATCGAGCACAACAGGACCTACTGGGTGGCCTACCGGGTCTTCCTGCGCGACTGGGGAACGCTGACCGCCAACGACGTCAGCATCTTCGGCACGCAGCTCCACTCGGGCGACAACTCGCGCGGCCTCTCGCCCTCGTTCTCCATCGTGGCGAACAACAACGGCCGCAGCTTCCAGGTCTACACGGTGACGAGCACGAGCTCGAGCCCCTCGCAGAGCAACTCGGTCACGACGCGCCATGCGTCGCGCTCGATCCCGTTCGGGCGCTGGGTGGACTTCGTCTTCCAGTTCCGCCAGAACACCAAGGGCAACGGGTTCCTGCGCGTCTGGATGGACGGCCAGCAGATCGTCAACCACACGGGCAACCTCGGCTTCAACACGCCCGGGCACAAGGACTACATGAAGTTCGGCTACTACAACTGGAGCAAGGGGTTCAACTCGCCCCGCAAGGTGCTGCTGCGCAAGCCGACCATCGTCCTCGACCCGACCGGCAGCAAGTACACCGAGGCCATGCTGCGCAGCTACGTGCAGCAGTAAGCCATCACCGAAGCGGCATTCCACGGCGGGCGGATTTCCGCCCGCCATTTTTTTCATTGGTACCCCTCTTTTTGAGCAGCGATTTCCATCGCTTGTCGTGCAGAACGCGCCCGTCTGTCGCGCAGAACGCGACCGAGTCGCTCTCGGGCGACAGGGTTTGTCGCCTAGAAACAGCTGGTTGCGAGCACTACAAGCCGCTCTTGTCGTGCCCCCACTACGCAAGCGTCGCGATTCGCACTACGGCAAGTTTTTCAAAGCTCCCCCAAGCCTATGACGCGACGGCGCTTTTCTTCCTTGGCACGGGTCGTGCGTAAGAGCCGCTCGCAGGCTGTTCATCCAAGCAAAAAGCAAATCAACACCAAGTCCAAAAGAAGGGAAAGGGAATCAATGAAAGGCAAGCAGCACGCAGGCAAGGCAGCATGGCTCGGGGGATCGGTCGCACTGGCGTTTGCCGCGACGATGCCCGCCGCCCATGCGGCGGCCCCGCAGTTCGAGATCACCGCCCCGAGCGTCGGCGGCATTCTCTCCGGCGACGTGAAGGGCCCTGACTCGGAGACCCCGTGCGTGGTCCAGGGCACCAACATCCAGCGGGTGATGTTCTACCTGAACGACCAGTGGACCAACACGGACGGCCGCCTCGAGAACGGCCTCGGCTGCTGGATCGACACGACGAAGTACGAGGACGGCACCTACACCCTGAAGGCCGTGGCGTATAGCCCGACCGGCGAGACCTCGACGAAGACGCGCGAGATCCGCATCCAGAACGGCAGCGCCTCGGGCGGCGCCGGCTCCGACGGCGGGCCCACCATCGCGTTCACCGCGCCGGCCGTGGGCGGCGTGCTTTCGGGCGACGTGAAGGGCCCGGACTCGGCGACGCCGTGCGTGGTCGAGGGCACGAACATCCAGAAGGTGATGTTCTACCTGAACGACCAGTGGACCAACACCGACGGCAACCTGGCGAACGGCCTGGGCTGCTGGATCGACACCACGAAGTACAAGGACGGCACTTACACCGTGAAGGCGGTCGCCTACAGCCCCGACGGCGCCACGGCGACCGCCACGCGCGAGATCCAGATCCGCAACAGCACGGCGCCGAACCCCTCCGACGGTGGCGCGCCCACCGTCGCGTTCACCGCGCCGGCGCCCGGCGGCGTCCTCTCCGGCAACGTCAAGGGGCCCGACTCGGCGACCCCCTGCGTGGTGCAGGGCACGAACATCGCCCGCGTGATGTTCTACCTCAATGACAAGTGGACCAACACCGACGGCAACCTCGCCAACGGCCTGGGCTGCTGGATCGATACGACGAAGTACGCGGACGGCACGTACACGGTGAAGGCCGTGGCGTACAACGCCGCCGGCGCCACCGCGACCGCCACGCGCCAGGTCACGATCAAGAACGGCAGCACCTCCGGCGGCGGCGACAGCGACGCGCCTTCGACGAGCCCCATCGCCAAGGCCGACATCATCGGCTGGGCGGCCGAAGACGTGCCCTTCCGCGAGCAGGGCGGCTACGGCGCCCAGATCCTCGGCACCTACCCGAGCGCGAGCTCCATTCCCGAGTCCGGCATCCACGGCTCGCGCCTGTCGAACGGCGAGACGCTGCGCCTGGGCAAGGACGTCGACCCGGCGAACAAGTCGAAGAAGGCGCTCGCGTTCCAGCTGCACCCGAACGACAAGTCGACCTCCGGCTCGAAGCGCGCCGAGATCTCGTTCCAGAAGAACATCGAGCACAACAAGACGTACTGGGTGGCCTACCGCGTCTACGTGCGCGACTGGGGCACGCTCTCCTCGAGCGACAAGGCGATCTTCGGCACGCAGCTCCACTCGGGCGACAACTCGCGCGGCCTCTCGCCCTCGTTCTCGATCGTGGCGACGAACAACGGCCGCAGCATGCAGGTGTACACGGTCACCAGCACGAGCTCGAGCCCCTCGCAGGGCAACTCGGTGACCACGCGCCATCCGGCGATCTCCATCCCGTTCGGGCGCTGGGTCGACTTCGTGTTCAAGGTGCGCCAGAACACCAAGGGCAACGGCCTGCTGCAGGTCTGGATGGATGGCAAGCAGATCGTCAACTACAAGGGCAACCTCGGCTTCAACACGCCCGGGCACAGGGACTACATGAAGTTCGGCTACTACAACTGGAGCTCGGGCTTCAACTCCGCCCGCAAGGTCATGATGAAGAAGCCGACCATCGTGCTCGATCCGACCGGCAGCAAGTACAGCGCCGCGGACCTGAGGGCTCACATCAACAGGTAAGCGCGATCGCAGGTACAACAAGCGCGAAGCGGTACGCGGGCGGGTTTACCCCGCCCGCGTTTCCGCTACCCAATGAAGGAAACGCATATCTCATGAGGCAACAGCAGACGAACACGCAACGCAAGACGGGACCCTCTCTCCGCGAGCGCGGGTTCACTCTCCTCGAGCTGCTCGTGGTCATCGTGATCATCGGCCTGCTCGCCGGCTACGTCGCCCCGCGCTACTTCTCGCAGGTCGGAAAGTCGGAAGTCCAGGTCGCCAAGGCGCAGCTCGACGCGCTCGAGAAGGCGCTCGAGCAGTACCGGCTCGACATGCGCCGGCTGCCGACCGCCGACGAAGGCCTGCAGGCCCTTGTCGTCAAGCCGGCCGCCGCCGGCGAGTGGCGCGGGCCCTACCTCAAGAAGGCCGTGCCGCTCGACCCGTGGGGCAAGTCCTACGTCTACAAGGTACCCGGCGACACCGGCGAGTACACGATCCTCTCCTACGGCCGCGACGGCAAGCCCGGCGGCGAGGGCGAGGACGCCGACATCGTGCTGCGCTGAGGCCGGCGAGACAGAGGCGAAGACGAACCCGATGCAGTACGAGATTCACGCCGTCGATGCCCGCCAGAAGGTGGTGGGCCTCACGCTCGAGGCGGCGAGCGAGGCCGCCGCCGCGGAGGCCGCGCGCGTGCGCGGCCTCACCGTCTTCTCCGTGCGCGCCTCGCGGCGGTTGCTCCGCGCCTCGCGCCCCGGGCGCTTCCCGACGCTGCTCTTCTCCGTCGAGCTCGCCTCGCTCCTCGAGGCGGGCCTGAACCTCGTCGAGGCCCTGCAGACGCTCGGCGAGAAGGAGGCGCACGGCGAGCGCCATGTCGTGCTCGCCGGCCTCCTCGCCGCGATCCGCCGCGGCGAGCCGTTCTCGCAGGCGATCGCCGCCTTTCCGCAGCATTTCCCGCCGCTCTACGCGGCGACCGTGCGCGCCGCCGAGCGCACCGGCAACGTGCGCGAGGCGCTCGGCCGCTACATCGCCTACCAGGAGGAGCTCGAGCGCGTGAAGAAGAAGATCGTCTCGGCGGCGATCTACCCGGCCATCCTCGCCGCGGTGGGCGCGCTCGTCCTCGGCTTTCTCATGTTCTACGTCGTGCCGCGCTTCGCCTCGGTCTACGAGGACATGTCGGGCACGCTGCCGTTCTTCTCGCAGCTCCTGCTCGGCTTCGGCCGCTTCGTCGGCCGGCATGCGGGGCTCTTCGGCGCATCGCTCGTCGCGCTCGTCGCCCTGGGCGCCTGGGGCTTCAGCCGGCCGGCCTTCCGCGCCTGGGTGAACCGCAGGCTATGGGAGCTCCCGGCGGTGGGCGAGCGCCTCAAGGTCTACCAGCTCGCCCGCTTCTACCGCACGGCGGGCATGCTCCTCAGGGCCGGGATCCCGGCGGTGCGCGCCCTCGACATGGTGGGCGAGCTCCTCTCCGCGCACCTGCGCCCGCAGCTCGCCGAGGCGCGAAAGGCAGTCGAGCACGGCCGCCCGATGTCGGCGGCCCTCAACGCGGCGGGCCTCGCCACGCCGGTCGCCGTGCGCATGATGGCCGTGGGCGAGCGAAGCGGCGACATGGGCGGCATGTTCGCCCAGATCGCGCGCTTCCACGACGACGAGGTGGCCCGCTTCATCGACTGGGCGACGCGCGCCTTCGAGCCCATCCTCATGACCGTCCTCGGCGTCGCCGTGGGCGTGGTGGTCGTGCTCATGTACATGCCCATCTTCGAACTGGCAGGGAACATCCAATGATGCCGATGCACGAGCCCGCAGGCGTGACCGACGCCCCCATCACCGCCGCCGACCTGCAGAAGGCGCGCGAGGCCGACGGCCGCCTCGTCGAGAACCTCGAGGCCCAGCTCGGCTGCACGCCGGAGGCGTTTCTCCTGCGCCTGTCGCTGACGCTGCGCATGCCGGCGGCCACCCTCGAGGACCTGCGGAGCGAGACGCCCGCCTTCGAGGCCATCCCCTACGGCGAGGCGGTGCGGCGCAACTGCGTCGCGCTGCGCGACGGCTCCGGGCGGCTGTCGGTCGTGCTCGGCGATCCGTACGACCTCGACGCGCAGGAGTGGATCGAGGCACGCATTCCCGCGCCCTTCCGCTACCGCGTGGCGCACCGGCTCGACGTCCAGGCCTACCTCGCCGAGCAGGAGAGCAGCTTCCGGGCGCTCGACGGGGTTTCCCGCGACCTTCTGTCCGGGGAAAAGGCGCACGAGCAGGCCGAGGAGATCTCCTTCGAAAGCGCCGCCGAGGCCGACAGCCCGGTCGTGCGCCTCGTCACCTCCACGCTCTACGACGCGCTCAAGGCGGGCGCGAGCGACATCCACCTCGAGTCGACCGGCGGCGGGCTCACCATCAAGTACCGCATCGACGGCGTGCTCATGCAGGCCCAGTCGGTCGCCGGCGCGGAGCTCGCCGATCAGGTCGTCTCGCGCATCAAGGTGATGTCGGAGCTCGACATCGCCGAGCGCCGCGTGCCGCAGGACGGCCGCTTCAAGGCGCGGCTTCGCACCGGAAGCGGCGAGACGGCCGGCCGCGACATCGACTTTCGCGTCTCCATCATGCCGAGCGTGTTCGGCGAGGACGCGGTGCTGCGGATCCTCGATCGGAAGGCGCTCTCGGACCAGCTCCAGGGACTCACGCTCGACGCCCTCGGCTTCGAGCCCGCGATGAAGCAGTCGCTGCGCACGCTGGCCGGGCAGCCGTACGGCATGATGCTCGTCACCGGGCCGACCGGCAGCGGCAAGACGACCACGCTCTACGCGCTCATCAGCGAGACGAACAGCGGCTCGGACAAGTTCGTCACCATCGAGGACCCGGTCGAGTACCAGCTCCCGGGCGTGCTGCAGATCCCGGTGAACGAGCAGAAGGGCCTCACGTTCGCGCGCGGCCTGCGCTCCATCCTGCGCCACGACCCGGACTGCATCATGGTCGGCGAGATCCGCGACCCGGAGACCGCCGAGATCGCCGTGCAGTCGGCGCTCACCGGCCACCTCGTCTACACCACCGTCCACGCGAACAGCACGCTCGACGTGCTGGGCCGCTTCCAGCACATGGGCGTGGACACCTACAACCTCGTCTCGGCGCTGAACGCGGTCCTCGCGCAAAGGCTGGTCCGGACCTTCTGCCGGACCTGCCGGGGCAAGGGCTGCCCCGAGTGCCGCGGCAGCGGCTTCCGCGGCCGCAAGGCGATCGGCGAGCTGCTTGTCATGAACGACGAGCTGCGCGAGCTCATCGTCGCGCGCGCCCCGGCGCGGCGCCTGAAGGAGGCGGCGCACGCCGCCGGGACGGTGCCGCTGCGCGAAGCGGCGGCCGCGCTCGTCGAGGCCGGCGAGACCACCCTGGAGGAAATCAACCGTGTCACTTTCATTGCTTAGGCGCTTTAAGGGATCAGCTGCACCACGGCAGGGATCAGCTGCACCACGGCAGGGATCAGCTGCGCCACGGCTTCGCCGCGCCGCGCCGAAGGACCTGCGCATCAGCCTGTGCGCCGAGCGCCTGTTCGTCTCGGGCGGCAGCGAGATCGAGGCGAAGCCCGCGGCCGAAGGCATGCCGCCCTGGATGGGCGCGGTGCAGGCGCTGCCGCAGGCCTTCGCCGCCGGCGCCGGGCGCGAGGCGAGCATCATCCTCGCCGACCAGTTCGTCCGCTACGCGCTCCTGCCCTGGAGCGATACGCTGAAGACGCACGAGCAGTGGCTCGGCCTCGCCCGCCACCGCTTCAGCGCCGTGCACGGCCCGGGGGCCGCGGACTGGGAGATCAAGTTCGCCGAGACCGCGCCCTCCGGCCCGCGCCTCGCCTGCGCGGTGGACCGCTCGCTCGTCGACGCGCTCACCGCGGCCGCCGACGCCGCGACGGTGAGGCTCGTCTCGGTACAGCCCTTCCTCGTCGCCGCCTTCAACCGCCTGCGGGCGAAAGTGATCGGTCCGGCCGGCTCCTGCTGGCTCGTGGTCGAGGAGCCGGGGCGGCTCACGCTGGCGCTTTTCCTGCGCGGCGTCTGGGCGACCATCCGCAGCCGCCGCGCCGACTGGCGCTGGCGCCGGGTGCTGCCGGAGATCCTCGGGCGCGAGAGCGCCTTCCTCGGGCTCGAGGAGCCGTGCACGCGCGTCGTGGTCTGCGCGCAGGGAGCCTTCGACGTCGAGGAGCATCAGAGCTTCAGCCTCGATGCGGTGGACTACCAGGAGCTGGCGCTCTCCGCATGAACCCGGGAATGAAACCTCTCCGGATCGACTTCTGCAGGACGCGGCGCGGGCCCCGCTGGGTGTCGCCCGTGCTCCTTGCCATCGCCGTCGCCTTCGCCGCGGACGTGGCCTACACCGGCATCGAGGCGCTGCACGAGGTGCGCGCGGCGGAGCACGCGCTCGCGAAGCTCGATCCGCGCAGCTACCGCCCCGCCCGCCAGGTGACGCCCGAGGAGATCGCCGAGGCGCGGGAGACGCTCGCGCGCCTCTCCACGCCCTGGGACGAGCTCTTCCTCGCGCTCGAGCAGGCCTCGAGCCGGGAGGTGGCGCTCCTCGCCGTCGAGCCCGACCCGAAGTCGGGCAAGGTCGTGATCTCTGGCGACAGCAAGGACTACCTTGCCGCCCTCACCTACGTCCTCAACCTGAGCCGCGCGGAAGCACTGAGTGCCGTGCACCTCGCGCGACACAAACTGAAATCCGACGCGAAGGCCGCCGACGGCCCGCGCGCGCTGGAGTTCTCCGTGTCGGCCGCCTGGAAAGGAAGGAAGTCATGAAAGAGCAGCTTCTTCGCCTGCGCGCGGACCTGGGCGCCGCCGGCCTCGCCGGCCTCGCCATCCTCGCCGCCGCGCTCGCCCTCAACGTCATCGTGCTCGGCCCGATGGAAGCGCGCGCCAAGGCGCTGAAGGCGGCGCTCGCGGAGCGCTCGGCCGCCTCGAGCGAGGCGCCCGCGCGCTCGGGCGAGAAGCTCGCCGCCGTCTACGAGTTCCTCCAGCGCGAGGAGGCGACGACCGACTGGCTGGCGAAGCTGCATGCCATCGGCAAGGCGAACGGCATCGAGCCCGCCTCCGCCGAGTACCGCCCGCAGCCGCCCGCCGAGAAGGGCGGCCGCATCGAGCGCTTCGAGATCGTGATGCCGGTGTCCGGCACCTATCCGCAGCTTCGCAGCTTCATCGGCCGGGCGCTCGCGGAGATTCCCGTGCTCTCGCTCGACCAGCTCGCCATCAAGCGCGAGTCACGGCGCGACGGCCAGGTGCAGGCGGAGCTGCGCATGACGCTGCATCGGGTGAAGCCATGAAGGCGCTCGCCCGGCTGCGCGGCCTGGAGCGCCGCGAGCTCGTCCGCATGGCGCTGCCCGTGCTGGCGCTCGCCCTCATCGCCTCCGTGGTGACCGGCCGCGAGCGGCCCTCGCAGCTTCCGCCCGAGCCGGTGGCCCGCATCGACACGCGCATCGTCGCCGCCCCGGACGCCGATCTCGATCTCTCGGCGCTCGAGCGCGCGGCGGGCGTGGAGCTCGCGGCGGCGAGCGCCAATCCGTTCGCGCGGCCCGCCTTCGACGCCCCGCCGCCCGCCGCGGCCGCGGCGCCGGAGAAGCCGGCCGCGCCCCCGCTTCCCTTCACGTACCTCGGCAAGGTGATCGAGGACGGCAAGCTCGAGGTATTCCTCGCGCGCGGCGACGACAGCTTCTCGGTGAAGCGCGGCTCGCGCATCGGCAAGGAATACCGCGTCGACAAGGTCACCGAGACCTCCGTGACCTTCACCTACCTGCCCCTGAAAACCAAGCAAGTCCTCGACATCCCGGCGATCCACTGATGACCCTCTCCCAGCACAAGCCCTCGACCCGATTCCTCGCGCTCCTGCTCTGCGTCGCCCTCGTGGCGGGCTGCGCCACGAGCCCCGCCTTCACCGAAGGGCAGCGCATGGTGGAGAGCGGCAACGTCGAGGCCGGCCTCGCCCGCATCGAGGAGACCCTCGAGAACGATCCGGACAACCTCGAGATCCGCAACTACTACGAGCGCCACAAGGCCGTGGCGGTGCAGCGCTACCTCTCCGCCGGCGACGCCGCCCTCTCGCGCGGCTCGCTCGAGCAGGCCGAGGCGAGCTACCGCCAGGCGCAACGCCTCGCGCCCGACAGCGTGCGCGCCCGCGAAGGCATCGTCGCGGTCGAGAAGGAGCGCAACGTCGCGGCCCGCGTCGCCGAAGCGCAGGCGCTCTTCCAGGCGGGCGACCTCGATGCCGCCTACGCGAAGGCGAAGGAGGTGCTCGCCGAGAGCCCGAAGCAGCGCGAGGCGAAGGCGCTCGCGCGCGCGGTCGAGGAGAAGCGCCACCGCGCCGACGCCGCCTCGCCGAAGCTGAACGCGGCCCTCAAGAAGTCGATCACGCTGGAGTTCCGCGACGCGCCGCTGCGGCAGGTGTTCGAGCTCATCTCGAAGAACACCGGCCTCAACTTCGTCTTCGACCGCGAGGTGCCCCCCGACGCGCGGGCGACGGTGTTCGTGCGCGACACGCCGATCGACGAGATCATCCGCTTCGTGCTGGTGACCAACCAGCTCGAGCGGCGCGTCCTCAACGAGAACACCATCCTCATCTACCCGAACACGCCGGCCAAGCAGCAGGCCTACCGCGACCTCCTGGTGAAGAGCTTCTATCTCACCAACGCCGACGCCAAGCAGACCGCGAACCTGATCCGCCAGGTGGTGAAGACGCGCGACCTCTTCGTCGACGAGAAGCTGAACCTGGTCGTCATGCGCGACACGCCCGAGGCGGTGCGCGTGGCCGAGAAGCTGGTGCGCAACCAGGACATCGCGCAGGCCGAGGTGGTGCTCGACGTGCAGGTCATGGAGGTGGGCTACAACCGCCTGCAGCAGCTCGGCGTGCAGCTCCCCGGCACGGCCGGCATCGGCGTCACCGGCGCCGCCGGCGTGGCGGGCCAGCTCACCGGCACGGAGGCGAAGAACCTGAACAGCGGCCTCTTCCGCATCACCGTGCCCGACCCGCTCATCTCGCTCGCCGCGCGGGACCAGAACGGCCGCACGAACGTGCTCGCCAACCCGCGCATCCGCGTGAAGAGCAAGGAGAAGGCGCGCATCCACATCGGCGACAAGGTGCCGGTCATCACCACCACCGCCGGCGCCACGGGCTTCGTCTCCGAGTCGATCAACTACCTCGACGTCGGCCTGAAGCTCGAGGTCGAGCCGCAGGTGCACCTCGACGACGACGTCGGCATCAAGGTCGGCCTCGAGGTGAGCAACATCGCCAACCAGGTGCGCACGGGCTCCGGCACGATCGCCTACCAGGTCGGCACGCGCAACGCCTCGACGACGCTGCGCCTGAAGGACGGCGAGACGCAGGTGCTCGCGGGCCTCATCAGCGACGAGGACCGCCGCAGCGCCGTCGGCACGCCGGGCATCTCCGAGCTGCCGATCCTCGGGCGGCTCTTCTCGGTGAGCGACGACGTGGTCAACAAGACCGAGGTCGTGCTCCTCATCACGCCGCACGTCGTTCGCAACGTCGAGCGCCCGGGCGTGAAGCTCGAGGAGTTCCGCGCCGGGACCGAGGCGGAGGTGGGCGGGCCGGGACTCGCGCTGCCGCCGAGTGCGGCGATCCCCGGGACCGCCCCCGAGCTCACGCCGGGGGTCCAGCAGCCCGCCGGCGTGCCGGTGCCCGCGCCCGGCGCCCCCGCGCCGGCCGCGCCAGCGCCCGCGGCGCCGTACGGCGAGGGCGGAGCTTCCGACGTGGCGCCCCCGGGGCAGCCCGACACCATCCCGCCGCGCGCCCCGGCGGCCGGCCCCGTGCCGCCGAAGCCCGCCGGGCAGCAGAACGGGCAGTGAGGGGCCCGCAACGGCATTTCCGATGGAAGCTTTCGTGACGAGATACCGGGGCGAGCGCGGCTTCACGCTGATCGAGCTCCTCATCACGGTGACCATCGTGGCGCTCCTCGCCTCGGTCGCGCTGCCGCTCGCCGAGGTGACCGTGCAGCGGGGCAAGGAGCAGGACCTGCGCCGGTCGCTGCGCGAGATCCGCACGGCGATCGATGCCTACAAGCGCGCGTCCGACGAAGGGATCATCGAGAGGGCGGCCGACGCCTCGGGCTACCCGCCCTCCCTCGAGGCGCTCGTCGAGGGCGTGCCCGACCGGCGCAAGCCCGACATGCCGAAGCTCTATTTCCTGCGCCGCGTCCCCAAGGACCCGTTCGTCGAGGACGGCACCTGGGGCCTGCGCAGCTACGCGAGTCCGCCCGGGGAGCCGCAGCCCGGCAAGGACGTGTTCGACGTGTATTCGCTGAGCGAGGGTACGGGCCTGAACGGCATCCCGTACAGAGAATGGTGATCGAGGGACTGATGAACGCGATGAAACGCAGGGGCTTCACGCTGATCGAGCTCATGGTGGTGATGACGGTGATCGGGCTGCTGCTCGCCATCGTCGTGCCCGACTACGTGGGGCGGGTGCGGCGCGCCGAGGAGGCGGTGCTCCAGGAAAACCTCTCCACGATGCGCGACGCGCTCGACAAGCACTTCGCCGACGTCGGCCGCTATCCGAACACGCTCGACGAGCTCGTCTCGAAGCGCTACCTGCGCGCCATCCCGAAGGATCCGTTCACGCAGTCGGACAGCACCTGGATCATCGTCGGCCCGACCGACCCGCGCCACGGCGGCGTCTACGACGTGCGCTCGAGCGCCGCCGGCAACGGCTCGAACGGCATGCCTTATGCGCAGTGGTAGGCGGCGAAGCTCGGGCTTCGTCTATGTCGCGCTCCTCGCGGTCGTAGCGGTCAGCGGCGCGATGCTTGCGGCGGTGGGCGAGGTCTACTCGCGCAGCGCGCAGCGGGAGAAGGAGGCGGACCTCCTTTTCATCGGCAACGAGTTCCGCAACGCGATCGCGCACTATTACGAGCGCTCGCCGGGCGTGCAGCGCTATCCGAAGTCGCTGGAGGACCTCATCGAGGACGACCGGTTCCCGATGCCGGTGCGCCACCTGCGGCGCATCTACCGCGACCCGATGACCGGCACGGCCGAATGGGGGCTCGTGCGCGCGCCCGACGAAGGCATCATGGGCGTGCACAGCCTTTCGAAGGACAGGCCCCTCAAGCAGGCGAACTTCGACCAGCACAACACGTCCTTCGCCGGCAGCCAGCGCTACAGGGAGTGGCAGTTCATCTACACCCCGCCACCGCCCCCGCCCGGCGACGCCCCGCCGGGCAGCTGAGCGCTCCTCTTCGCGCCTTTCCCAGCGCGGCTCGCATTTCTCCATTGCGCCGAACGGCACGGCCGCGCCTCGTCTGTTCAGGGCGGCGGCCGCGCTACGCTCGGGCTTCATGCAAGGCTCCCCGGCAGCGCTGCAGCGCTTCGTCATGCGCCGCGCCGCGCAGCTCGCGGGCCTGCACGTGTATCGCGTCATGGTCCGCGCGCTCGACCAGGGCGCCGCTCCCGGTGGCGATGCAGGACCGCTCGAGGTTCCCGGCATCGAGCTTCGACTCCGTTCTCCGGCGCAGCTCCTCGCGCACAGCGCCGATGCCGGGCTCGAGCTCGAGCCCTCGGCGCTGGTGGAGGGCGAGCGTCGCGGCGAAGGTATCATCGCCGCGATGCAGGGTGAGCGCCTCGCGGGTTACCTGTGGTTCGCCTTCCGGCCGGCGCCGCACTCGCGCGGCACGTGGGCCGAATTCCAGCGCGACACCGTCTATCTCTACCGCGCTTTCGTGCGCCCGCAGCTTCGCGGACGCGGCATCGCAACGGC
Organism: uncultured Enterobacteriaceae bacterium; assembly: GCA_964461055.1. Taxonomy (GTDB): domain Bacteria; phylum Pseudomonadota; class Gammaproteobacteria; order Burkholderiales; family SG8-39; genus SCGC-AG-212-J23. The sequence goes on from CAYWSG010000003.1 coordinate 19,506, forward strand.
GCTCTACCGGCGGGCGGATGCGCGCTTCCTGCCGCGGCCCTGCCGCCGAGCGCTTGCCTGCGTCGAGCTGCACAACCACGCCTCCACGGCCGCGCTTCGCAAGGCGGGGTTCGAGAGCCAGGGACGCATCGTCACGCTGCAGCCCACGCGGCGCCTCTTCCTCTGGCGCTCGCCGGCGGCCGCGCGCGCCGGCTTCCGCTTCAGCACGCAGGCGTGAGGGCGCCGTATCTGTTCGCGAACCTGGATCTGAAAGTCCTTCTTCTCGCGACTTTGGCGCCCCTGATGATTTCCGGATGCGGTGAGGGCGCGCCGAGCGAGGAAACGCTCGCGCTCGGCGCGAAGCTGTACGCGGAGCACTGCGCCGCCTGCCACGGCGCGCGCCTCGAAGGCCAGCCCGACTGGCGCGAGCGGCTGCCGAGCGGCCGCCTGCCCGCGCCGCCGCACGACGCGACCGGCCACACCTGGCACCATCCGGACGAAGTCCTCTTCGCCATCACGAAGCAGGGCTTCGCGCCGCCCGTCGCCCCGCCGGGCTACGAGAGCGACATGCCGGCCTTCGGCGGCGTGCTGAGCGACGACGAGATCCGTGCCGTGCTCGCCTACATCAAGTCGCAGTGGCCGAAGGAGATCCTCGACGCGCGCGCCGAGATGCTGCGCAACCGCTGATGGGGACAGACCCCATTTCCGCGGGGACAGACCCCATTTCCGCGCTGAAGCCTCTGCGAGAAAGACGGTCGGTCAAGCGGAAATGGGGTCTGTCCCCATTTCAGGGTCTGTCCCCATTCAGGGGCTGATCGCCCGGGCTTCCTCGTAGTGGCGCAGGCTCTCCTGCACCCGGTCGAGGGCCTCGCCCGTCAGCGTGGGCAGCCATTCCTTGAGCTCGAGCATCTTCGCCTCGTTCCAGTTGCGCACGTCCTCGAGCACGGCGCGCTCGTCCAGCGTGCCGTCGCTCCAGGAGGCGAGGGTGCGCAGCAGCATCGGCTCGGCATCGAGCAGCACCAGCGTCAGGTACAGCTCGCCCTTGATGTCCTCGATCGGCTGCTTCGGCATGGCCGTGTCCTCGGTTTGAACGCTTCCGGCCCCAGCAGCTTCCGTGCCGGGACGCTAGTGCACGCCTGGCGAAGCCTTCCCGGGGGACGCCTTTGGCGCCCCCTGCACGGCCTTCGACAGTGCGTGCGCGCACAGGCGCTCGGCCACGAGGTCCGCGGCGGCGTGGTGGCCAAGCTCGTTCCAGTGGCCGCGCCCAAGCGTTGCGTTGCGAAAGCCGTGGAAATGGATCCCCGCTTCCCGCTCTTCGCGCCGCATGGCTTCGGCGAGCGGGATCATGGGGATCCGGGCGCGCTTGCCGATGGCCTCGATCTTCGGCTGCGGATGAATGAGCGCGACGACGAGCTCCGCGCCGCCGAGCGCGGCGGTCGCCTTGAGGCGCTGCAGCATCGCTTCCGGATCGGTCTTCGACGAAGCGCCCGTGCTCGCGTACACCCCGCCCGCCTGGGTCATCCGGTGATACTGCCCGTAGAGGAGCTGCACGGAGCGGAACCGATCGGCCGCCCGCCAGAAGACCTCGCGCCAGGGCGGGTCAAGGTGGACGAGGTGAACGCCTCGGTCCACGCCTTGATCCGGCGCGCCGGCCTCGCTCGAGAGCGCCACGAGCACGAGGTCGGGCGAATAGGCCTGCGCGCGCTGCTCGAGCAGCTTCGCCATCTGCGCGAGCCCGTAGCCGCGCACGCCGAAGTTCAGCACCTCCACGTTCATGTCCGGACGGAAGCCGCAGCGCTGCAGCCGATCCTCGAGGAGAAAGCCGAAGGTGTGGCGGTACTCGACCTGCATGGCCTCCACGTAAGAGTCGCCGAGGAGCGCGACGCGGTAGGTTCCCGCCGGCTTCTCCACGGGATGGAACCGGTCGCGCATGCCGGCGGCGTTGATGCGTACGGTGGAGCGCCCTTCCTCCATGTAGAGGCCGCGCACGCCGGGGCGCAGCGCCCAGCCGAGCTGGTCGTCGGGCTGGTACCACACCGGCTCGGCATAGCCGATCGCTCGCAGGCCGACCTCGAGGATCACGAACGCCGTGCCGATCCCCATGACCGCCATGGAGAGGATGCCGAAGAATTTCCTCACGAATGCCTCCTTCCCTTATTGTGGCTACGCGGCTCGCCGGGCCTCGCCCGGCCGGTAGCCGTAGAGCGCCGCCACCTCCCCCGCCTCTTCCCAGACCGCCCGCGCGGCGTCCTCGCCGGCCTTCGCCGGCCCCGCCGGCGCGGAGAGCGTCGCTGCCACGGCGGCGACGCGCCCGTGCGGATCCTCGAGCGAGCAGAACGCGAGCAGCCGCTGCACGAGCGCCTGGGGCTCGGCGCAAGCGTCCTCGTAGCGCACGACCAGGATGCGGCCGGCGAGCGCGGGCTGCCGGCGCAGCGCTTCGACGTGGGCATAGACCTGCGCCCACTGCCGCGCATAGCCGCGCCAGTCGTCGCCCCCGCGCCAGGCGGCCTCGATCTCGCCGAGGCGCATCCTGTCGAGGTTCACCGGCCGGCGCTGCGGCCCGAACTCGTAGTGCCCGGCCGCGGCGAGATAGGCCGGCACGCGCGGGTCGCTCCCGGCATAGCGGCAGAAGAGCGCGTGCTGCTCGACGAGCGATCGCACGTGCTCGAGCGGGGCGCGCACCGGAACGATGAACCGCGCATCCGGAAAGAGGCGCGCGAGGTACGGGAGGCGCGCGAGGTTGTAGTTGCCCTTGGACACGTAGCGCCGTCCGCCGCGCAGCCAGAGGATCTTGCGCAGGTGCGAGCGGAACGCCGCCTCGAACGCCGGATTCTCCGCGCCGGCGTCGAGCACGTGCAGCCGGCCGGGGTCGTGGAGCCACGGAAAGAACGCCTGCCACAGCGGCTCCTCGAACGCCTCCGCGCTCTCCTTGGTGATGCGGATGCGATCGCGATGCGGCCGCTCGACCGCCTCGCCGGGCCCCTTGCCCAGGCGGTCCTGGAACCAGTTCCAGGCCACGGGCGTGAAGAGGAACGGGAAGTCGCGGTAGCGGTGCGTCGCCACGCCCTCGGCCTGCGAAAGCAGCGTCAGCATCATCGTCGTGCCGGCGCGCGCGAGGCCGGTCACGAAGACGGGCGCGGCGATGCGTACGTTCTGCATGCGCCGCTCGAGGAGCTCGGCCTCGAGCTCGCCGAGGCTGCGAAGGAGCGGCGCGAGGCGCCGGCTCCACTGCACTAGGGCGTAGTCGCTGGATTTAAGGATGGCTTGCGGCTCGGCCATAGGAGTCCGACGAAGGTGCTGACGATGAAGGCGAGAAAGAACGCGGCCTCGAGGTCGCTCAGGAACGGCCAGAGCGGATTCACGTCGCCGTGGGAAGGCCGTGTGACGGCATACGGCGCGCCGCCGAGCTCGCCTGGGGCGGCTTCGACCACCTCGAAGCCGAGCGAGGCGAAGAGCGTGCACCAGCCGGGGCTCGCGCAGCGGGCGGTGCGCTCGAGCCCGGCGCCTTCGGGCGCGCGCGCATCCCAGCTCTCGAAGACGAGCGGCGCGGCGGTGAGGAGGATCACGATCATCGGCAGGCAGCCGAGCAGCGTGCCGCCGAGGTTGCGGCCGACGTAGCGCGCCAGGAGTTTCGCCAGGCGGCCGTAGAGGCGCAGGAATTCGCGCCCTTCGTCCACCGAGAGCATCTCGCGCGCGAGCTGCGACATGGCGGACCAGAAGCGCCGGTGGAGGTCGTGCGGCACCACGCGCAGCCAGAGCCAGGCGAACGCCGCGCCGGCGGCGATCCCGAGCCCGATCGCCCCGGCGTAGTGCAGCAGCATCGCTACGGCTGCACGTCCGGCTGCGCCTGCTTGGCGCGCCGCTTCTTTAGGATCATGCGCACCGGCAGGATCAGGATGCCGAGGATGGCGAGCAGCACCGCGCCGATCACGGCGAAGAGGCTGCCCAGCATCCCCAGGCCCGCCCCGGGCCCGAGGTAGGCATGGGCGGGCGCGGCGAGCAGGAGGCCGGCAACGATGGCAAGACACTGGATCATGAGGGCTCCTTCAGAAACTTGACGTCGCCCACGTAGTAGGCGCCATAGGTGGCGAAGCGCGCGCGCGTCTGGTCGGTGGAGAGATCGTTCGCCTCGACGAAGCGCCCGATGTCGTGGGTGTTCTCGTAGGCCCACAGCGGCCGGCCGCTCGCGACGTCGATCTCGACGATGCGGCCCTGGTGGGTGCTCGCGACGAGCGCCCGGCGGCCGTCGCGGCTCACGTCGATGTGGCCGGCGGTCTGCGAGAAGAAGGGCACGAGACCTTCGTGCGCCTCGCGCGGGAACACCGTCTGCGCCGTGCCTTTCACCAGGTCGAGCCGCACCACGCGGCTGCCGCCGAGCTCGCTGTCGCCGCCGAGGTTGTCGAAGACGAGCACCGTGCCGTCGGGCAGGAACTGCGGCCCATGCTGCGCCGCCGTGCGCTGCGCGAGCACGTACTTCACCGCGCCCGTCTCGCCGTCGAGGAGCGCCACGGCGCTCGCCTCGCGCAGCGACACGAGCAGATCGCCCGCCTCGGCCCCGGGGATGTGCTTCGCCACCTCGGCGCTCGCGAGCGCGACCGAGTTGAGGTGCGTCGGGTTGCAGCCGTTCCTCAGGCCGTAGAAGAGGCCGCGGTAGCCGGCGGCGACGAACTTGTCCATGAGCCTGATCTCGCGCACCGGCGTGCCGTCCGGCCCGAGCACGCGGATGCCGTCCATGAACGCCTCGCCATCCTCGCAGTCGAGGTCGACGCGCGTGCCCGGGACGCCCTGCGGGGCCTTCTCGAAGTAGGCGAACGGCGTGTAGACGTTGCCGCGCTCGTCGGTCGTGATCCAGTGGTGGCTGTTGTCGAAGCGCTTCCAGAGGATCTTCCCGGCGCGGTCCACCTTGGCGATGCCGATCTGGATCGGATAGGTGTCGCGGCCCTGGAAGCTCACCACGAGCGAGCCGTCCGCGCCGAGCGCCATGCCGACGGGGTAGAGGCTCAGCCGGTTGACGTCGCCGGAGAAGCCGCGGATGCCCTTCCAGAGCGCGTCGAGATCGACTTCCCAGGCGTGGAGGATCCGGCCGCTGCGGTCGGTGATCCAGGCCATGCAGCCCCAGGTCGGGCAGCGCTCGAGGAGCTGGTAGGGCCCGCCGGTGACGAGAATGCGCTCGGCGCCGGCGCCCTCGCCGATCCGCCTCGCCTGCGGGCTCGGCGCGGCGTTCGCCTCGAAGCGCTCGAAGGCGTTCGGAAACGACTTCTTGTGCCGCTCGACGTCGGCCCACGCTTCCCAGCCGAGCTTCGCCTCGCGCATCAGCTCGTAGGGGAAGATCTGGTACTTCATGGCTGCCACGCCGTAGAGGAAGGACAGCACCGCGACGCCGAAGACGAAGAGGATCCGCTCCATGGCTCAGATACCCGCTGCTGCAAACGGAACGGCTGCCGGGCCGCGCGGGCGCCCTGCCGCGGGCTGCGCGAAGTGCTCGTCGACGTACCGGACGAGCTCCGCGATGCAGCGCGAGAGCGGCCACTCGGCCGTCGGCACCACGAGCTCGGGGTTGCGCGGCGGCTCGTAGGGCGCCGAGATGCCCGTGAACTCGGGGATCTCGCCCGCGCGCGCCTTGCGATAGAGGCCCTTCACGTCGCGCGCTTCGCAAACTTCGAGCGGCGCGTGGATATGCACCTCGTGGAAGCGGCTCGCATGCGCGGCGCGCACCCGGTCGCGGTCGGCGCTGTACGGCGAGATGAAGGCGGACACGACGATCATGCCGGCCTCCGCGAAGAGCGCGGCGACCTCGCCCACCCGGCGGATGTTCTCGGAGCGCTCCTCGGGCGAGAACCCGAGGTCCGCGTTGAGGCCGCGGCGCAGGTTGTCGCCGTCGAGGAGGAAGACCTGGTAGCCCCTGGCGAAGAGCACGCGCTCGAGCTCCACGGCGAGGGTCGACTTGCCCGAGCCCGAGAGGCCGGTGAACCAGAGGATGCCGCCCCGGTGGCCGTTCATGCGCGCCCGGTCCGCGGCATTTACGCGATGCTCAACGGTGAACACGTTTCCCGCCTTCGGCGACGGGGACTTGCGCGCACCTTCTTGCTGGTCGAGCGGGTCCAACGGATTCTCCTGCGTTGTGCTGGCGATCTTCATTTCCCGCCTGCGACGGACTCGCAGGAATGCGCGAGCGGCGGCGGCTCGGTCACGCCATGGTGCCGAAGGCGAATGAAGGCCGGCCGGACGATGGAACGCGCCGCTTGGACTAGGCATGGCCCTGCGATGATGGGAGCGGAATTTGCCTCTTCGGAAAGGAAGCCATGGAAGCCACCCTCGGGATCCTCGGAAAAGAAAGCCCCCTGCTCACCGACCTCGCCAGGGCGTACCGCCTGGGGCACGGAAGCCGGTGGCGCCGCATCGCGGAATGCGTGCGCGCCCCGGGCGTGCACGCGGTGGTCGTGTTCCGCTTCGGCCAGTGGATCCTGCAGAACGCCGGCCTCGCGCGGGTGGTGCTCGACCCGATCTATCACGTGCTGCAGCTTCTCGTGCAGGCCGCCTGGGGCATCGAGATCTCCCGGCGCGCGAGCATCGGGCCCGGGCTCTACATCGGGCATTTCGGCTCGATCATCGTCGCGCCCGGCACCTTCATCGGCGTGAACTGCAGCCTTTCGCAGGACGTGACCATCGGCGTCTCGGGCCGCGGCCCCGGCCGCGGCGTGCCGCGCATCGGCGACTACGTCTACGTCGCGCCCGGCGCCCGCGTTTTCGGCCGCATCCGCGTCGGGAACCACGTCAAGATCGGCGCGAACGCGGTCGTCCATCGGGATATCCCCGACAACGCCGTGGTGGTGCTCGATCCCGGCTTTCGCATCCTCTCCTTCGACGGCCACCGCGCGGAATACGAGGATTAGAAGCCAGAGACCTAGGGCGGCGCCGTGCGGCGCGCGCTCGCGCGCTGCGCGGCGGTGAGGGGCCTCGCTTCGGCGGGCCGCGCCGGAACCGGCCACAAGGCCTCGTAGGCGGCCAGCAGCTTCGGCGCCTCGTAGCGCCACTCGAGCGCCTCGCGCACCCGGCGCTGGCCGTAGGCGCCCATCTCGTGCCGGCGCGCGGGATCGTCGAGCAGCTCGACGATCCTGCGGGCGAAATCCTCCACGTCGCCGCGGCGCGCGTAGAGCGAGGCGCGCTGCGCCGAGAAGCGGCCTTCGACGAGGTCGAACTGCACGATCGGCTTGCCGAGCGCCATGTACTCCATGATCTTGTTCATCGTGGAGATGTCGTTCATCGCGTTCGGCGCATCCGGATTCACGCACACGTCCGCCGTATTCAGCACGGCGAGCATCTCTTCGTCGGACACGCGCCCGGTGAACGTGACGTGGTCCTGCACGCCGAGCTCGGCCGCGAGCGCCTTCATCTCCTCGAGCGACGTGCCGCCGCCGACGAGGCCGAAGTGGACGTCCTGCCGCTTGAGGGAATGGATCATGTGATGAGCGGCCCGCAGAAGAAGGTCGATGCCTTCCTGCCGGCCCATGACCCCCACGTAGCCGACGAGGAAGCGCCGGCCGCGCTTCAGCGCCGGCTGCGGCGGGCCGATCCTCATGCGCTCGAGGCTCGGTCCGCTTCGCACCACGAACACCCGGCCCGGCGCCATGCCGCCGCGCTCGATCGCGATGCGCCGGTACGACTCGTTGGTCGCGATCGAGACGTCGGCGCAGCGGAAGGTGAGCCGCTCGAGCACCCGCATGAGGCGGTAGAGCGCGTCCCGCCGGCCGAACTTCGCCTCGTAGAGCTCCGGGCATGCGTCGTGGTGGTCGAACACGAACTTCTTGCCGAAGAGCCTGTAGAAGCCGCCCACGAGGAAGAAGAGGTCGGGCGGGTTGCACGCGTGGACCACGTCGAAGCCGCGCTTGAGAAGCACCTTCAGCGAGAGGAAGAAGGTGCAGGCGAGCGCGGCCGAGTACTCGACGAGATAGCCGAGCGCCCCGGCGCCTTCCGCGGGCAGGCGGTAGCGCCAGATGTGAATGCCGTCGATCACCTCGTAGGGCTTCTCGAAGCCCTTGCCGGTCGGGCAGATGATCGATACGGCGTAGCCCGCGTCGCGAAGCGCGAGCGACTCCTGCCACACCCGCCGGTCGAAGGGCGAAGGCAGGTTCTCCACGAGGATGAGGACGCGTTTCTCCCTTGCCAATGCGATGCCTTTCCGGTGTGTTGAAAGCGATGCGCGGGCGGCCGCTCAGCGCCAGGCGGCGACGAACGGTCCTCGCCCGAAGACTCCGAGGAACGAAGGGAACCGCACGCGGGCGAACCCCGCCTCGAGGAGCGCGCGGCGCGCCTGCGAGGCGCGCGGCCCCTCCACGTACAGGTACAGGCCGCCCGGCGCGAGGCTGCGGCACACCGCCGCCAGCCGGTCGGCGGCGAGCGTTTCGCTGAACGCCACGTCGACCGTGCCCACGTCGAGGCCGAAGCCGCGGCTGCCCGAGAAGATGAGCCGCAGGTTGGAGGGCAGCCGTGGCCGGCGCAGCAGCGCCTCGTACGGGTCGACCGCGTAGACGCGCTCGACGTAGGCGGCCGCGAGCATCGCGAGCGCGCCCTCCGCGGCGTTGAGGTGCATGAACACCGTGCTCGGCGCGAAGTGGCGCCTGAGCTCGGCGAAGCGCCGCTCGGTGTGGCGCCCGCGGCGCGCGAGCGCCTCGACCACAGGGCTCCTCTCCGCCCGTCCGGCTACCAGCATCGCTCGCCCGCGCCCATCGGCCCTACCAGCAGATGCCTTCGTAGACGCCCTGCACGGTGCGCGAGGCGCACACGCGCACGAAATCGATGATGGTCTGCCCTTCGCCGAGGCGCCGAGGCGCGTCGGCGAATTCGGGGTCGGCGTTGCCGATGACGATCGTCCTCGCATGCTCGAACACCGCGTCGATGGTCGGCACCATGAGCCGCGAGATGTGCGGGATGCGGTTGAGGATGTAGTCGCGGTTCGCGCCGTGGATCGCCGCCATGCTGACGTTGCGGTCGTAGATGCGAAGGTCGTAGCCCTTGCCGATCAGCCGCTCGACGAGCTCGACCATCGGGCTCTCGCGCAGGTCGTCGGTGCCTGCCTTGAAAGAGAACCCGAGCACGCCGACGCGCCGCTCGCCCTTCTCGACCACCGCCTGCACGCCGCGGTCGATCTGCAGCTGGTTCGAGGGCAGCACCGCCGAGAGGATCGGCAGCTGCACGTCGAGCATCTTCGCCTTGTAGAGGAGCGCGCGCACGTCCTTCGGCAGGCACGAGCCGCCGAAGGCGAAGCCGGGCTTCAGGTAGTAGGGCGAGAGGTTGAGCTTGCGGTCCTGGCAGAAGATGTCCATGACCCTGTGCGCATCGACGTCGAGCGCCTTGCAGAGGCTGCCGATCTCGTTGGCGAAGCCCACTTTCAGGGCGTGCCAGCTGTTGTCGGCGTACTTCGCCATCTCGGCGGTCTCGATGTCGGTGCGGATCTTCGGCCCGGGCATCGCCGCGTAGAGCGTCGCCACGAGATCGCCGCTCGCCCGGTTCACCTCGCCGATCACGGTCTTGGGCGGGTGGTGGTAGTCGTGCACCGCCGAGCCCTCGCGCAGGAACTCCGGGTTGATGCACACGCCGAACTCCTCGCCCGCGCGCTTGCCCGAGGCGCGCTCGAGGGTCGGGATCACCACCGAGCGCATCGTGCCCGGCAGCATCGTGCTGCGGATGACGATCACCGGCGCCCCCGGGTGGGTGGCGAGCGTCTGGCCGATCTGCTCGCACACGCGGCGCACGTACTTCAGGTCGATGCCCCCGTTCGGCAGGCTGGGCGTGCCCACGCAGACGAGCACGAGGTCGGTGTGACGCACCGCCGCATCGACGTCCGTGGTCGCGGCAAGGCGCCCGGCCGAGACGCTCGCGGCAATGATCTCGCCGATGTCCTTCTCGATGATGGGCGAGCGCCCGGCGTTGATGAGATCCACCTTGGCGCGCTCTGGATCGACCCCGATCACCTCGTGGCCGTCGTTCGCAAGACAGCCCGCGGATACCGCGCCGACGTATCCGAGGCCCAGGACGCTGATTTTCATGGGGCCAGCCTAAGGAACGCAGGTGTAGGTGCGTCGGGCCGAAAGCCGGCTCGGAATAGTCCGACAAGCGTCCGCCGAATGGACGGCCGCCCCCTCCACGGGAACGGCGGTTGCACTGCAGTCGCGCACCATGGCGGTCCTTTCAACCGCGGCGGCGCAGGCCGAGGGCCACCTGGCCGATGTGTCGCCCGTCGCCCACCTCGTTCTCGACGCGCAGGGATGCCTCGAGAGCGCGAACGCGTGCGCGCGCTCGCTCCTCCATCTCGACCCTGCCGACGCGGGGCGGCCGCTCGAGGCGAGAGGCGCGGGCGCGCTCGCCGCGGCGCTGCGCCCGCTCGTCGCCCACGCCCACGCGAGCCGCGAGGCGGCGATGCGCGCGGCGGTCGAGTGCCGCATGCCTTCGGGCGAGATGCGGCTCCTCGACATCGTCGCCGTGCCGCACGAGGATGCCGCCGGCGCGAAGCTCGGCACCGGCATCGCGCTTCTCGACACGGCGGCCTCGGATCGCGCGCTCGAGGCGGCCAACGAGGAGCTCGCCGCGGCGAACGACCTGCTCGCGCGCCTCAACGAAGATCTCGAGCGCGCGAACGAGGCGCTGCGCAGCCGCGCCGAGGGCGCCGCTGCGCGAAGGAAATAGTGCTCGGCGCACGCGATGCCGCGCCGCGGCGTAGCACAAGTGCGACACCCAAATCGTTAAATAATGATTTCGTTCGCCTGTCCCGGGGGACGAGAATGCAGGCGTGGAAAGACAAGTTCAAAGACTCGTGGATGGAAAGACCGACACGCGCCAGTGGACCCCGCTCGGCGAGGTGCTTGCCGTAGGCCTTCTGGCGGTGCTCGCCTTCTTCCTGATCGCCTGAACGCCCGGCGGGCGCGATCCTTGCGGCGTCCGCGCCATGGCCGCGCGATTGATCATTCACGCGCGCCTTCTCATGCTCGCGGTCCATGGCCGAGTCGCACACCCGCCCCTTCCGTGCCGAGCCCTACCGGGAGCTGGTCGGTCTCGACGAGGCGGCCGCGGCCGCCTACCAGGTCGTCGCCGAGCCTCGCGCACCCGTGCGCGACCCCGGCACGCTGGAAGAGGTGCGTCGCGCCGTGGCGCTCGCCCTCTCCCGCGTGGCGCCCGTGGTCGAGACGGTGGACGGGCGCACCGTCCCGCTCTCGGAGGCCGAGCTTCTGGGGCGGCTGCAGGCGCAGCGCACGCCGGCCGAAGCCCTGCGCGGTCTCTACATTCGCCGCATCGACCTGCTGCGCGCGGTCGAGGTACTCAAGCGCACGCCTTTGGCGCTGTGACGACGCGCGCCTGACACGGCAGCGGGCGCGCGCCTATTTCGACGACCCGGAGCCCGCGGCGCCCGAGCCGCCCGCGCCGGCGGCGCCAGAGCCGCCCGTTGACTTGTCGCGCTGCATGCTGCTGCTACCGGTGCCGCTCGAGCCGGAGCCCATGCCGCTCGAGCTCGCGCCCGATCCGGTCGAGCCGCCCGTGCCGGCGCCCTGGTCGCCGCAGGCCACGCTGGCGAGCGCGAAGGAGATGGCTGCGAAGGCCGCGCCGATGGTCTTGATCGTCATGTCTTGCTCCTCTGCTGGTTGATGGACTGGGGGACTGCATCCGGGGCGTGCAATCCCCGTGCCCGCCTAGCCCGAAAGGATCTGGAGCTCGGTGCGAAGGCACGCCCGTCCCGGGAGACGGGCCCGCCAGACGATGGTGGACGCCGGCACCCGATGGTCGAAGCGGCGCGAAACCCAGCCGAAGATGGGCGAGACGCTGCCGTGATGCACGCAGGCACGGGCCTCCTCGCCCCCTGATTCGATGCGGGAGGGATCGAGGCGCGGCAGAAGGACGCGCACCGACGCCTCCCCCTGCGAAACCCGGAAGCCGCCCGGCACGGCAACCACGGTGCAGTCCTCGCTGCAATGGAAGAGGAGCTCGACGTCGTGCGCCTCCGACATCTCGAGCGTGTCCTCCACCACGAGAATGCGCGCAGCCTTGTCGAGCTCGAGCAGGCGCCGGTGCTTCACCGGGTCGGGCAGGCGCAGATAGCCGTCGTGCCAGCCCTCAAAGGTGTCCTTCTGGGCCGACGAGAGCCACAGGCTGCATCCGGCGCGTGCCTTCCTCAGCCACAGGAAGTTGCCGCCGGGCTCCGACTGGTCCTCGCCGTCGACTCGCACGGTATTGTGCGCTGCGGTCCCGCGGAAGTAGGCGCGCCAGCGCGCCTGCGTGTGATACGCGTAGGTGCCCGGGTCGACGAAGAGCTCACGCCCGCCGACCGAGAGCGTGAACGAGAGCGCGTCGGCATGGCCGTGGGCGGCGATCGCCCGGTAGCCGAGCGGGCCCGCGTCGACCACGATGCGGATCTCCGAGGGCGTCTCGAACTCGGCGCCGAGCACGTAATAGCCCCCCTCGCCGAACTGCTGCCGGGGCGGCACGCGCGTGCGCTCGCTGTCGATGCGCGCGAACTGCGCATCGGCCGCCGCGCCGAGGAGCCAGCGCGTCTTGTCGTCGAGCGAGCGCGCCTTGTGCTTGAAGTCGCCGCGCTTGAACAGGATCGCGCCGGTCGCGAGGAGCGACTTGTACGGGGAAAAGTCCTCCTGCACGGCGAGCCGCACGAGGTAGCCGTCGTCCGCGTCGCCGATCATCGGCACGTTGCCGCGGCAGTCCATGATCGAGGCGAGGAAGTCGAGCATCGCCTCCACGCGCGACTCGAAGGCGGCGGAGAACCAGCGGCCGTTCGCCTTGCCGGCGAGCATGGCGACGAGCAGCATGTCGAGCACGAACTGCTGGTAGGACACCGCCTGCTCGCGGTTGACGCCGTCGGGCGCGTTCTGCGCGAGCGCCTCGCGCTCGAGGATCGCCTGGGCGCGGGCCGCCCAGCCCCGCGCCTCGCGCCAGTGCGGCCAGGTGACCGCGGCGACGAAGAGCCCGGCCGCCTCGCCGATCAGGTGGTTGTTCGCCGACGAGTGGTGCGAGAACCAGCCGCGGATGAAGCGCGCGTGCTGATAGACCGAGCGCAGCCACCGGTCGCGAAAGCCCTCCCCGTCCTCCCCCTCGAAGAGCGGCGAGGCGAGCCCGCCGGCGAGCTGCCACGCGATCGCCCAGTTGACGAGGCGCACCCCGTGCTCGAGCGCGCTCGTCCAGTTGGGGCCGAGCGGATAGGGGCAGGCGAGGAACCAGCTCTCGAGCTGCTCGCGCAACGCGTCGGCATACCTGCGCTTGCCGGTCAGCCGGTAGGCCTGCGCCAGCGTGACGAGATGCAAGTGCCGGTTCGGCTCCCACAGGTACTTGATGTCGCCGACGAGGGCGGGATCGCGGTAGTCGATCGCCTTCCCGAAGACGAGCGGCGCCTCGATGCCGCTTTTCGGATCGCGGTTCCAGCGCGGCGGCGTGCCGAGGTCGAGGCCGCGCAGCGCGAAGACGTCGAGCCAGCCCTCGGCGATGCGATCGGCGGCGCGCACGTAGGGCTCGGGCGCGACGCGCGCGTCGGCGCCGATCCAGGCGTTGCCCGTGACGGCGAGGTCGGCCGGCGGGGCGCGAAGCGTCCGCCAGCCGAGCAGGCCCAGGCGCTCGCCGCGGGCCTGCGCGGCGCGCGCAAGGCGAACCGCCACCTCCGCGGCCGTCATGCAACGCAGGCGATTGAGGGTCCAGCGGAGCCGCCCCGTTACACGCGGCTCGACTGCCGGTGCCAGATTTCCAGGTTGAGAAGCGTCCACAGTGGCGATGCGTAATCCCTTCGACCGTTCAGGTGGGCGTCGAGCAGGCGGTCGAGCGCCGCCGCGTCGTAGTAGCGGCGCGTCTGCGATTCCCCGCCGCGCAAGTGCTCGAGGAGCGTCTCGCGAAGCTCGTGGCGCAGCCACCCGCCGAGCGGCGGCCGGAACCCGGCCTTGCGGCGCCCGAGGCCCTCGGGCACGAGGCGCCGCGCCGCCCGGCGCACGATCCACTTGGTGGAGAGGCCGCGCACGCGATGGTCGTCCGCGAGCGAGGAAACGAGCTCGGCGAGCGCATGGTCGACGAACGGCATGCGAAGCTCCGAGCCGGCGGCCGCCGCGGCGCGGTCGTTGCGCTCGAGGAGCTCGTCGGGAAGGAGGCTCGTCTGCTCGCGATAGAGCTCGCGGCGAAGGGCGCTTGCCTGCGGGTCGGCTTCGGGAAAGCCGTCCTTTCTCCCCTCGCTCGCCGCCTTCGGCGCGCCTGCGGCGCTCGGCAGGATCTTCGAGACCCAGCGGCCTTCCCGGGCGAGCAGGCTCGCGCAGAAGCCCGGATGCAGGCGCTCCGCGACGTGGCGGCGATAGCCGCCGACGAGCTCCTCGCAGCCGTCGCCCGTGACGAGACGCCGGGCGACGCGCGAAGCCTCCGCGGCCAGGCAGTGCACGGCGAGCGCCGAGGGCCTCGCGAGCGGGGCGTCGTGGTAGGCCACCAGCCGGTTCAGGTCCGCGAGCAGCTCGCCCGATCGCAGCACGATCTCGTGGTGCTCGGCGCCGAAGTGGCGGGCCGCCGCGCGCGCCTGGGCGAGCTCGCTCCTGCGATCGTCCTCGAAGCCGAGGGAGAACGTGCGCAGCCGCCCGCCTTGCGCGCTCAGCACGGCGAGGAGGAGCGCCGAGTCCATGCCGCCCGAGAGGAGCACCGCTTCGGCCGCACAAAGCGACGCGCTTTCCGCGAGCGCGGCGATGAAGGCCTCCTCGGCCCGCTCATCGCGCAACCCCGGGCGCTGCGCCGGCTGGCGGTCGGGCGGCGTCCAGTAGCGCGTGCTGTGAAGCCGCCCGAACTGCCAGAACCCGCAAGTGCCGGGCGGGAAGCGCCGGATGCCGCGAAAAAGCGTCGCGCTCCCGGACACGTAGCGGTGCGCCAGGCACTCGCGCATCGCCTCGAGGTCGGGCTCGAAGCGCGCCCCCGGCGCGCGCAGGAGCGCCTTCGGCTCCGAGCCGAAGTAGAGGCCGCCGTCGCGCTCCTCGACGTAGAGCGGGCGCTCGCCGAAGCGATCGCGCGCGAGCATGAGCCGGTCCTTGTGCGAGTCCCATAGCGCGAGCGCGAACGGCCCGCGCAGATGGCGCACGGCGTCCTTGTCCCAGTACTGGTAGGCGCGCATCAGGAGCTCGGCGTCGCTCCCCTCCCCGAGCCGGAACCCGCCGCGCGCCAGCCGCGCGCGGAGCTCCGCGCCGTTCGAGAACGCGCCGTCGAGGGCGATCGCGATGCCGGCGCGCCGGTCCCAGAGCGAGGCGCTCATGACGAGCTGCTGGCGCCGGCGCTGGTCGACGCAGGCGAGCAGCGACTCGCCGTCGCCGGTGCGGTGCGAGAGCGCCTCGGCCATCGGCAGCAGCGCGCGCTCGTCCTGCCCGCGCCGTGCCGCGAGGCCGCTCGGAATCGCCCAGCCTGCGATGCCGGCCATCGCCACTCCTAAAGCGCCGCCTTGGGCGCCCGGGCCGCGAAGAGCCGGGCGTAGAGCGTGGAGAAGTCCGCGGCGAGGCGCTCGGCCGAGTAGGCGCTCGCCACGCGCGCCCGGCACGCCGCGCTCATGCGAGCGAGCAAGGCCCGCTCGCGCGAAAGCCGGGCGACGGTCGCCGCGATGGCACTCGCGTCACCGACCGGGACGAAGAGCCCGTGCACCCCCTCCTCCATGACATCCGGGATGCCGCCCACCGGGGTCGCGACCGGCACGACGCCGGCGGCCATCGCCTCGAGCAGCGCATAGGGCAGGCCTTCACTATGGCTCGGCAGGAGAAGCACGTCCGCGATGCTGAGGAGCCTCGCCTTCTCCTCGCCGAACGCGGGACCGGGGAAGCTGACCGTCCCGTCGAGCCCGAGCTCGGCGGCGCGAAGCCGCAGGCGCGCGGCCTCGGGGCCGCTGCCGACGACGCGAAGCTCGACGCGCTCGCCCGCCGCGCGCAGCGCCGCCATGGCCTCGAGGCTCTCGGCAAGCCCCTTCCCGGCGCCGAGCCGCCCCAGGTAGAGGAGCCGCAGCGGCGCCTGCGGGTCCGCGAGCGGCCGGTTGTAGCGGCGAAATGGGCCGCAATCGATGCCGTTCGGCGCGAGCACGAGCTTCGCCTCGGCCACGAAGCGGCCGAGCTCCGCGAGATCCGCGCGCGAGAGCACCGCCACCGCATCGGCGAGGTTGAGCGTCGCGCCGATGAAGCGCGCAAGAAGCGCGTTTCCGCGGGAGAGCTGCCCGACGGAGCCGCCGTGCTTCTGCACGAGCACTCGCGCGCCGCAGGCCCTGGCGACGAGGAGATACGCGAGGTCGCGCCAATACGCCTTGGCATTGAGCGAGGTGTTGAGGTGCACGAGGTCGGCATCGCGGCGCACGATCGCCCAGGCGAGCGCGAACGGACTCGCGGCGAGGCGCCAGAGCCGCGCCGGCGCCGACTCCCGCCGCCCCTCGCTGCCGACCGCGAAGTGCGAGAGCTCGTAGCGCCCCTGGAGCGGCGAGTCGAAAAGCACGTTGACGTGCGTGGCGACGCCGCTCACCGCCTCGCGGCTCGGGCCGAGAACGAGCGCGACGCGCCGTGCGCCGATGACGCCGGGCTGGCTCATGCCGTTCGCCTGCCTCATGCGGCATGCCTCATCGCGCCCGGCTCGTGCGAGAGCCCGACCTCGGCGTACACCTCTTCCAGCCGGGCGATGGCGCGCTCCGGCGCGAAGCGCACCCGCACCGACTCGCGCGCCGCGGCGCCGACCCGTTCGGCGAGCTCGCGCTCGCGCAGAAGCCTTCCCATGAGGCGCGAGAGCGCGGCGACGTCGCCAGGGGGCACTAGAAAGCCGCTCACGCCGTCGACCAGGACCTCCGCCGCGCCCGCGCCCGCGGCCACCGGCGCGACGCCGGCGGCCATCGCCTCGAGGAGCGCGAGCGGCAGGCCCTCGTCGCCCGCCGGCAAGACGAACGCCGAGGCGCTCTCGAAAAGCGCCCGCTTGCCCGAGGGGCCCACCCAGCCGATGACTTTGAGGGCTTCGCCGATGCCGAGCCGCTCGGCGTAGCGCTCGAGCGCGCGCGTGGCGCGTGAGCGCCGCTCGCCCGAGCCCGCGCACACCAGGCGCGCCTCGGGCACGCTGCGCTGCATCGCGGCGAAAGCCTCGAGCAGGTCGAAGACACCTTTCTCGGCATCGAGCCGGCCGAGGTAGAGCACCATGCACTGCCGGCCCGAGGCGCTCGCTGCCGGCGGCAGCGCGACCGGCGCCGGAAGGCAGGCGGTGCGCGCGCGACGCACCACCTTCTGCACCCCGATGCGCAGCGCGTCGGTCTGGGTAATGACGCAGGCGGCCTGCTCGAGGAGCCTGCGTATCGCGTGCTGCGCCGGCGCGCTGCAGGCATCGTAGAAGCGGCCGAAGCCGCCGCCGTGCAGCTGCACGACGAGCGGGCAGCGCGCCGCGCTGGCGAGGCTCGCGAGGCCGCACTGTCGCCAGAACGCCGCCTGCGGGGTGAAGTGGGCGTGCACGACAAGCGTGCGGTGCCGGCCGATGAGCTCGCCCAGGCGGCTCACCGCCTGCGCCGCGAGCTTCAGGTCCTCGAGCGTCCCGCCGGCGCCGTGCGTGGCGACGTAGTCGATGGGCCAGCGCCGGAAGAGGCCGTTCGCGCGATACGCCTCGATGATCGGGCTCATCCCGCCGCGCACGCCGGGTGCGGCGCCGAGCATGACGAGCCGTGGCGAGCGATCCATGCAAGGCTCCTAGAAGCGCGGGATGCGCGTGAAGGCGTCGATGACCGTCAGGTCGCCGGCGCGATTGATCGTATGCACCCCGAGCAGCCCCGCCTCGTGCGAGGGCAGCACGCGCGAGACCTGTCGCTCGACGTACTCGTGCGGCGTCAGGCGCAGCACACGGTGGATCGCGAGCCCCGCGCCGTAGAGCGGCACGCAGATCTGCGCGGGCCGATAGAGCGCGCCCGCCTTTCGATAGAGGCGTCCGGCCGGCCGCGAGGAGCGCGCATCCGACTTGACCGGATTCGCCGCATGCGGCGTCCACTCGCCGAGGAGGTCGGCGGCGTGGAAGAGATGCAGCTCGTCGTCGAACACGCGCGAGCGGCCCGCGGCGACGTTCGCGAAGAGCCACCAGCGCCCGGCTTCCCGGTGGAAAGTCGCGTCGACGCAGCGAATGCCGTCCATCAGCACGCGCTCGAGCCGCCAGCGCAGCGGGAAGTCGACGCACCGGTAGAGCTCCACGGTGCCGCGCCGCCCCGTCTCCGGCACCATGTAGAGCTGGCCGTCGTGCTCGAGGATGAACGGGTACGACAGGTGATAGTCCCGCTCGAGCACCGTGACCGGGGCCGAGACGGCGCCGTCGGCGCCGAGCTCCACCATGGCGATGTGCGCCTTGCCGGCGCGAAAGGGCAGCTCCTCGAAGAACACGAAGTAGCGGCCGTTGCGCTCGAGCGGGAACGGATCGGCCCAGTAGCGGTCCGGCGGCGGCATGAGGCGCCGGAAGCCCTCGAGGCGCGTATCGATCGCGCGCGGGTCGCCGCCCGGCCCGCAGCCGAAGCGGTAGGCGAGGAACCACTGCTCGACGTTCAGCGCCTTCTCGACGCCGCGCCGCGCGATGCGCCCGCCGATGCGCGCGATGCCGAGGAGCGAGGCGAGCGCCCGGTTGGCGCCCGGCGCCGCGTCCGCCTTCCTTCCCGGGCTCCGATCGGGCAGCGGCTGCCCGCGGCGGCGCAGCCACCCCGGCCCGCACCTGTAAAGCTCGCGCAGGGCGCGCGCAGGGAACTGGGCCGTCTTCTCGAGCACCTGGGCGCGCGTGCGCGCGGGCGAGAGCGGGTAGGTGCGCGACCATGACCGGTACGCGAGCCGCCAGCCTCCCTCCAGCCAGACCGAAAGGCCCGAGGGCGTCAGCGGCACCTGGCCGGCCACCTCCTGGAAGCCCACCAGGCGCCCCGGCGCACGGCCGCCGGCGCCGAGCTCGAAGCGCCAGAGGCCGCAAGGCACGCGGCCGTCGCCTGCCCACGCCTGCACGCGACGCTCGTCCACGCCGTCGAGGATGAACACCGCGTCGAGCGCGAACGGGAGCTCCCGAAGCTCCGCGTCCCCGGCGAGGCGCAGGAAGCGCTCGTGCGCCACGCCGGCGAGGAGATCGGCCTCCGCGGCCGGATCGGCGTCGCGCGCGAAGGCGAGGCGGTCCGCGCGGTCGTAGAGCGCCCAGAGGGCGCCCGTGCGCGCGGGCGCCCCGCCCGTCTCCACGATGAGCGCGATCGTCGCGTAATCGGACTTCGCCACCGCGGCGAACGCGTCGACGACCCATTGCGGCTGCCGGCGCGCGGCGGCGATCAGGCCGACGCGCAGCTTCCGGGGCGCGGGGGCCGGGTCGGGCTCGGGCGCGAGACCCGCGGGCACTACAGCCGCCATACGGAAAGCCCCCGCGCGCGCAGCGCCTCCGCGTCGAGCACCGACTTCACGTCGATGACGCAGCCGCGGCGCATGACCTTGGCGGCGAGCTCGGCGCTCGTGCGCTCGAGGAACGCCCGGTGCCCGACGGCGAGCACGAGCGCGTCGGCCGCCGGCAGCGCCTCCCACTCCTGCAGGCGCACGCCGTACTCGAGGAGCGCCTCGTCCCGCGAGGCGAGCGGATCGTGCACGTGCGCCGTGACGCCGTACTCGGCGAGCTCGCGCAGGATGTCGACGACCCTGGAATTGCGGATGTCGGTGCAGTTCTCCTTGAACGTAAGGCCGAGGACGTTGACGCGCGCGCCCTTGATGCTTCGCCCGGCGGCGATCATCTGCTGCACGGTCTTGCGCGCGATGAAGGCGCCCATGCCGTCGTTGATGCGCCGGCCGGCGAGGATTACCTCCGGGTGGTAGCCGAGGAGCTCCGCCTTGTGCGTGAGGTAGTACGGGTCGACGCCGATGCAGTGGCCACCGACCAGGCCCGGCCGGAACGGCAGGAAATTCCACTTCGTCGCCGCCGCGCTCAGCACCTCCTGGGTGTCGATGCCCATGCGGTCGAAGAGGATCGCGAGCTCGTTGACGAACGCGATGTTGATGTCGCGCTGCGCGTTCTCGATCACCTTGGCGGCCTCGGCGACGCGGATCGAGGGCGCGCGGTAGACGCCGGCCTTCACGACCGAGCCGTAGAGCTCGGCGAGCGCCTCGAGGGTCTGCGCGTCGTCGCCCGAGACGACCTTCGTGATCTCGGCGAAGCGATGCTCCCGGTCGCCGGGATTGATGCGCTCGGGCGAGTAGCCGACGTGGAAGTCGAGCCCCCATCGCATGCCGGAGGCGCGCTCGAGGATCGGCACGCACACCTCCTCGGTGGCGCCGGGGTAGACCGTCGACTCGTACACCACCGTCGCACCCGGCTTCATGTGCCGGCCGACGATCTCGCTCGCCGAGACGAGCGCGCCGAGGTCGGGGCGGCGGACCCGGTCGACGGGCGTGGGCACGGCGACGATGACGAAGTCGGCGAGGCCGAGCCCGGCCGGATCGTCCGTCGGCGTGAAGTAACGCGCGTCGAGGAGCTCGGCCGCCGAGAGCTCGCCCGTGACGTCGAGCGCGTTCCTCAGCGCGTCGACGCGGCGCCGCGAGAGATCGAAGCCGATCGTTCGCCGCTCGCGGCCGAACGCGACCGCCACCGGCAGGCCGACGTAGCCGAGACCCACCACCGCGACCGCCGGGAGGCTCGCCGGGACTTCGGGCGCCTCGCCGGCGCGCGCTTTCTCCAGCACCTGGGGCGTGACGTCGGCCATGGCTCCAGGCAGAACTTCAGGCATAGCTCATCCTCCCTTGCGTTTCATCCTGCGACGGGCCGAGAAGCCGTCCCGCGTACCACTGCACCGTGCGGGCGAGCCCTTCCTCCAGGCGAACCGTGGCGCGATAGCCGAGCAGCCGCTCCGCCTTCGACACGTCGGCGCGCGAGAACGGCACGTCGCCTCGCCGCGGCGCGCGGTACGCCGGACGCGCGGCCGCCGCCTGCGGACGGTGCCCGGCGACGCTGCGGCGCACGAGCTCGAAAAGCCGGCTGATGGAGGTCTGCTCGCCTACGGCGACGTTGTAGGCCTGGTTCATCGCCGAGCGATCCTCAACGGTCGCGGCGAGGAGGTTCGCCTGCACGGCGTTGTCGACGTGGCAGAAGTCGCGCGCGGCGCTGCCGTCGCCGTTGATCCAGGCCTGCGTGCCCGCGAAGAGCGCGCCGACGAACGCCGGAATGACGGCGGCGTAAGGACCGTGCGGGCTCTGCCGCGGGCCGAACACGTTGAAGTAGCGAAGCCCGACCGTGTCGAGGCCGTAGCAGGCGGCGAAGACCTCCGCATAGAGCTCGTTCACCCGCTTCGTGAGCGCGTAAGGAGAGCGCGGCCGGCCGATCGCGTCCTCCACCTTCGGCAGGCCCGGATGGTCGCCGTAGATCGCGCTCGAGCTCGCGTACACGAGCCGCTCCACCCCCGCGTCGCGCGCGGCGACCAGCATGTTGAGGAAGCCGCTCACGTTGGCCTCGTTCGAGGCCACCGGGTCCTCGAGCGAGCGCGGCACGCTGCCGAGCGCGGCCTGGTGAAGCACGAGCTGCACGCCGCGGCAGGCCTCGCGGCAGGCCTCGGGCGCTCGGATGTCGCCCTCGAGGAAGCGAAAGCGCCGCCACGGCGCCTCGCCCAGCGCCGCGCGCACCGCCTCGAGGTTCTCGCGCGAGCCGGTGGCGAAGTTGTCCAGGCCGACCACGGCCTGGCCGCGGGCGAGCAGCGCCTCGACGAGGTGCGAGCCGATGAAGCCGGCCGCCCCCGTGACGAGCCACGTCCGCGGCCGCGCCTCAATGCGCGCCAGCTGTGCTTCGAATGCCGTCATGCGAAGTCGTCATTTCAAGTCCTGAGAGCAACTGCTCGTAGTGGTCCACCATGGTCCGCTCGGAGAAGCGCGCCACCACCGCTTCGCGCGAGTGCCGGCCCATGTCGGCGGCGACGCCCGGCGCGGCGAGCGCGAGGAGGCGTTCGACGAGCGCCGCCGTGTCGCCCGCGGGGAAAAGCCAGCCGGTGCGGCCCGGCTCGATCATCTCGGCCGCGCCGCCGACGGCGGAATGGACCACGGGCTTGCCGAGCGCCATAGCCTCCACCGCGGCGAGCGAGAACGCCTCGGTCCGGCTCGTCAGCACGACCGCGTCGCAGGCGGCGAGGAACGGGCGCACGTCCTGCTGGAAGCCCGTCACCGCCACGTCGGGCGCGATGCCGAGCGCGCGGGCGCGCGCCTCGACCGTGCCGCGGAGCTCGCCGTCGCCGATGAAGAGCCCGCGCGCCGGGACGCCGCGGCGACGCAGCATGGCCACGGCCTCCACCAGCTGCACGGGGTTCTTTTCGGCGCGCAGCACGGCCGAGAGGCCGACCACGAAGTCGCCGGCGCCGAAGCCGAGCGCGCCGCGAAGCCGCGCGCTCTCGGGCCCGGCCCAGGGGCGCCAGTGCTCGATGTCCACGCCGTTGTAGATGACGGTGTCGCGGCGCCCAATCACCTGGCGGCGACGCCAGTGCGCGCGCTGCGCTTCGCAGACGAAGACCGCGCACTCTGCCCGCCAGAAGAGCGGCCGGTAGTAGAGCATCTGCGCCCGCTCGCGCAGGGTGCGCATGCGCGTCGAGTGGAAGACCACGGCAAGCGGCGCCCGGCTCGCCGCCCAGCGCCGCGCGAGCTGCGCGTACAGCAGGGCGTACGGGTTCGCGGCGACGATGGCCGTCGGCCTTGCTTTCCGGACCAGGTCTGCAAGCCCCCTCACGGCCCGGAGATCGAGATACCGGCGCGCTTCAAGGCACGCCACTTCGGCGATGCGGTAGCGCAGCCGCTGCGAGTGGTCGGGCTTCACGTAGGCGGCGTGGCAGTCGTGGCCGCGCTCGGCCAGCCGGTTGGCGAGGGTAATCGTGTGGCGCTCGGCGCCGCCGTGCACCAGCGAGCCGGTCACGAAGACGATCCTCATTCGCCGCGCCGCCGAAGGAAGAGGAGGATCGCGCCGTAGCAGGCCGCGAGCACCGCGCCGCCGACGATGAGCCGCCCGAGGACCGTCCCGTCGGAAGCCCAGGCCTGCGCCGCGCCCCGGGCCGCGCCGCCGGCCAGGGCGCCGAACGCGGCGGCGAGGAAGAGGCCGCGCCAGTCCTGCATGCGTCGCATCGGGATGCCGGTGCGCCGCGACACGCGCGCGAGCATCGCGGCCCGGTCGAGAAAGAGCGCGCACACGCCGCCCGCTGCCGCGCCCACGAGGCCGTAGGCCTGCGCCGCGGTGAAGCTGACCGAGGCCGACAGGACGAGCGCCGCGGCGTTCACCTTCAGATGGAACTTGCCCTCCTCGAGGAGGAGCACCAGGCTGCCGAGCTCGATCACGGCGACGGCGAAGCCCACGATGTAGAGCCGCATGACCGGCACCGCCTCGAGATACGCCGCGGTGTAGATGAAGGTGATGATCTCCTCGGCGAAGGCGAACGCGAACGCGAGCGCCGGATAGAGCAGCGTGCCGACCATGACGTTGGCGCGGGCGTTCATCGCCACCATGGCGCGCGCGTCGCCGGCGGCGGTGAGGCGGCTCATGCTCGGCAGGAACACCTCGCTCACCGAGGTGCGGAAGACGTTCACGAGCGAGCCGAGGAGCGGCGCGATCGAGAAGGCGGCGAAGCTCGAGAGCGAGAAGAAGTGCGCGGCGATCCACTGGTCGGCCTGGGTGCGCAGGCCGTAGAGCGCCGAGGAGAAGCCGAAGGGGGCTGCGAGGGTGATGTGCCGGCGGAAGTGCGCGGGCATGAAGAGCGGCCGCCCGAGCCCGTGGTAGCGCGCGATGTAGCCGGCGAGGAGCGCGAGCTTCACCAGCACGAACGCGACCAGGAGCCACAGGATCACCTCCATGCTGCCGGTCAGGAAGGCGCCGGCCGCGAGCATCGACACGCGCAGCACCGAGAGCGAGGCGAGCGCGACCGACTGCCAGGCGATGCGCTCGTCCACGGTGGGCAGGAACTCGAGCAGATAGGCGACGACCCACAGCGCTATGAAGGACGGCACGAGCCAGCCGTAGGCCATGAGCGGCGCCATGGCCGCGGGCAGCCAGGGATTGAGCGGGCTCACGAGGAGCGCGCAGGCGAGCCCGGCGGCGGCGAGGTAGAGGACCGTCTGGTTGATGTAGAGGCGCTTCTCCTTCGCCGGCGCCGGCGGCAGGAAGAGGTACAGGCTCTGCGGCATGTTGAGGCTTGCGAGCCCGAGAAGCGTCCCCACCGCGAGCCAGAGGAGCCGGTACTCGCCGAAGCTCGCCGTGTCGAGGCAGCGCACGAGCACGACCGGCAGCAGAAACTGCATGGCGTAGTCGAACGCCTTCGCCGCGCCGAGCGACAGGGCGCGACGCTTCAGCCCCCGCAGGGGGACGGCCTTGCTCGCGAGGCTCACTGCCGCCCGGTCGCCGGCGGGCCGGCGCTCAGCGCGGTGAACAGGCGCTCGTAGCGCGAGAGCGCCTCCTGCGGCGAGTGCGAGTGCTCGAAGTACTCCCGTACGCGCGCCGAGGCGCGCGCCCAGCGCAGGCGATCGTCGAAGAGCCGCTCGAGCGCGGCGGCGGCGGCCGGGGCGTCGGCGACGTACTCGTACACCGGCTGGCCGCCGAAGCGGGCGCCGATGTCGACCGTGGCGACCGTGGGAATGCCGCGCGCCCAGGCCTGCATGAACGTGTTCGGCACGCCTTCAAGGCGCGAGGTGTTGAGGAAGACGCGCGCCCGGTCGAACCAGGTCTCGACTTCGGCCAGCGGAAGAAAGCCCTTGAACGCGACGTTCGGAATCCTCGACGCCGCATCGCGCACGCCCTCGTAGTAGGACGGATCGTGGCGCGTGCCGCGCGTGCTGATGCCGCCGATCATGACGAAGCGCCGGTGCGGCAGGCGCCGCGCCACCTCGAAGACGAGCTCGGGGCGCTTGTAGGGATGGATCGTCGCGACCCAGAGCACGAGCTCCCCCGTTCCCGGGCGCGCCGTGGGCGGCAGCTCGTAGCAGCTCGGAATCAGCACGGCGTCTCGCCCGTGGTGCCGGCGGCAGGCGGCCAGCTGGTTCGGGTTCTGCGCGACGATCGCATCTACCCGCTGCAGCCCGTAGCGGTACATCCAGCGGTCCCGCGCGAAGCGGATCTGCTCGCGGCCGCGCTCGAAGTCGCTGTCGGAGGCGCCCGCGAACACCGAGCGGCGGCCCCGGCGGCGGCAGAACTCGGCCACCACGCCGGTCAGCATGCCCGCCGATCGCTGGTAGTAGATGTCGGCATCCGCCTCGCCGAGCGCCCGCCACAGCGCGGTAAGCCGCGGATGAAAGAAGCGCAGCCCGGGCAGCCCGTCCCGGTCGCGAAACGTCTTGTGCACGCGCACGCCGTCGACCACGGCGCCCTCGGGCTGGCCGTAGTCGTTGCACACCATCGAGACGCGGTAGCCGTGGCGCACGAAAAGGCGCGCGAGGATGCATTGCTGGACCTCGGCGCCGCCCACGATCCCGACGTCCGGAAGGCGCGCGAGCACCGGCCAGAGGTAGGGTGACACGAAGCAGATGTGGGGCTTGCGCTCTCGCCGCGCCTGCGCGGCGGGGACTTCGGGCGCTGCGCCGGCCCATGCGGTCGAGGCCCCGGGCATTCAGCGCACCGGCCGCCGCGCGAGCTGCCCGTACATCATGCCGATCGCGATCCAGAGGAACGCGTACTCCGGCCGCGGCACGAAGCTCGAGCCGGCGAGGCCGGTGACGAAGAAGCTGACGAGCGCGGCCGCGGCGCCCTTGTAGAACCCCCGCAGCTCGGGGCTCAGGAACGCGTTGTTGCCGAGCGTGCGGAAGCCCTTCCACACGTGCCAGTAGAAGGCGAGCAGGAGCGCAAGCCCGATGAGCCCCATGTCGAGATAGGCCTCGAGGTAGGCGTTGTGCGGGTGCGTGGCGACGAGCGCCCGCCCGGAATGCATCGCTTCTGACCACATGTACGAGCCGAGGCCGTTGCCCCAGAGGGGACTTCTGCCGAGCTCGCCGAGAAGCGGGATCCAGATGCCCTCGATGCGCCCGGCGCTCACCGCGTTGGCGTCCTGGCCGAAGCCCATGGAGAGGCGCTCGTACATCTCGGGCGGCAGCACGGCGAGGAAGGCGATGCCGCCGAGAAGGAAGAGCGCCGTCGTCTTCAGGTTGAACTTCCACAGGAAGAAAAGGCCGTTCACGATGACGAAGCCGAGGAACGCGCCGCGCGAGAACGTGAAGATGAGCGCGACGACCACGAGCGCCATGCTCGCCAGGCAGAGGAGCCGGAACCAGAGCTGCCGCGATTCCCACCAGGCGAAGAGCAGGAACGCGTAGGCCACCGCATAGGCGCGGCCGAGGTCGTTCGCGTGCAGGCCGGTGCTGGAGAAGAAGGTGCGCATGCGCGGGTTGGCGATGTCCTCGAGCGAAAGCGAGGTGCGTCCCACGCGCCAGATGGCGAGCAGGCCCAGGAACCAGATCGCCACGCCGATCGCCACGAGGAAGTTCTCGGGCCGCTTGGCGCGCGCCACCGCCGCGCCGATGAGCACCGCGATCAGCACGGTGAAGAGCGGCTTGACGACCACGTCGCGCACGTAGCCGGCGGCGTTGGTGAAGTCGATCGCCATCAGCTCGTAGAGCTCGATGTAGACCTCGTCGGCGTGGCGCGCGCCGAGGACGCCCGCGACGAGGATGGGCAGGAGGTAGAGCCACAGGAGCTTCGGCGAGGCGAGCGGGCCGGCGCGCGGGCTCACCCGGCCGTGCAGCAGGAACGAAAGAAGCGTGATGCCCATCAGCATGTTGAGCGGATTCGCCCCCCGGATGCCGAGCAGCTCGTGCGGAAAGTAGGTGCTCTGGGCGATCGGCAGCATGATCGTCAGCAGCGCCGCGCCGATGCGAAAGTCGTAGAGCACGAGCAGCCCCACCACCGCGGCGAGGCCGATCCAGAAGCCCTGCACCTCGCCGGCCACGAGGCCCACGCCCATCAGCATGCCGACGAGCACGAGGCCGCCGATCGCAAGCCAGAGGCCGGCGAGCGATGGGCTCTCGCGCGCCGGGGAAGCGAGCACCGCCATGGTCAGGAGGCTCCGGGCGTGCGGGGATGGTCCGGGACGAGAAGCGGCGCGGGCGCGAGGGCGGCGTCGGCGCCGGCCGACGGCGACGAGTGCGTCCCCGCCGAGGCGGCGAGCGCCGCCGCGGCGAGCACCGCGAGGGAAGCCGCGAGCGTCTTACGGTCGGGCCTTTTCTTCATGCCGCGGCCGGGCGCCTCAGAATGCGTTGATCAGCGTGCCCACGACGCGCGCGCTTGCATCGGAAAGGTCGCGCAGCGTCCGCTCGGTGTCGTCGAGGCGCGTCTGGTCCTTACGCGAGACGAGCAGCGCGTCGCTCGCGCGGAAGGCCACGCTCTGGGTGTCCGCGTACTCGACCGCCGGCGGCGTGTCGATGAGGATCACGTCGTACTCGCCCTGCGCCTTGTTGAGCAGCGCGCCGAAGTGCGGCCGCGTGAGGAGCTCGAGCGGGTTGGGCGGCAGCGGCCCGGAAGGCAGCACCGAGAGGCCGGCGAGGCCGCTCACCGGCACCGCCGCCGAGAGGTCGGCGCGCCCGGAGAGGACCGACGACAGGCCGAAGCGGTCCGGCACGTTGAAGATCGCCTGCTGGCGCGGCGCGCGGAAGTCGGCGTCGATGAGGAGCGTGCGGTGGCCGAGCTGCGAGAAGACGACCGCCAGGTTCGCGGCGATGAAGCTTCTCCCCTCGCGCGAGCGCGGGCTCACCACGGCGAGCGTGCGCCGGCCCGCCTCCGGGTTGTACCAGCGGATGACGAGCTGCGTGCGCACGCCGCGCAGCTCCTCCACCACCGGGTGGAACGGATCCCAGGCGGCGATGAGCTCCTTGCTCACGCCGTCGGGGCCCGACACCAGGTAGGGGAACTCGTACTGCTTGGCGAGCGCCTCGCGCAGGTCGCCGTCGGTGATGAGGTTGAGCTCGATCGCCGCCTCGCCGAAGCGCCACCCGAGCTCGCGCTGGCGCGCGAGCACCTGCTCCGCGTCGGCCGGCGTGAGCTTGCCTTCATCGACGAGGATGGAGCCGATGTTGCGCGCCGGCTGGCCGAAGCCCGCCCGCGGGCCCCCTTCGAGGGGGAGCACGTTGTCGGTCGATTTCACTAGCATAGTCGTCTCGCTTACCAGGGATGGGGAAGGGCGCGCGCCGGACGCATCGGCGCGGGGAGCAGCCGCCCGCCGGCCGGCTGCCAGCGGGAGAGCCGCCCGAGGGTGGGCACGGCGAGGCGCGACTCGAGGTCGCTGCGCGAGCGCACGCGGCGGTCGAGCGTCTCGAGGAGGAACACCACGCCGCCGGCGAGGAGGAGCCCGAGCACGAGCGCGAGGCCGGCGATCAGCCCGAGCTTCGGGCTCGCCGGCTCGAGCGGCGCGATCGCCGGCGTCAGCACGGAGAGGTTGGTCATCTGCGCATGGCTGTCCACCTTGTTGGTGAGCCAGCGGTTGAGCGCCGTGTCGTAGGCGCGCTGCGCGTTGTCGAGATCGCGGGTGAGCACCGCGAGCTCCACGCGCGCGTCGCGCTTCTTCAGGAGCTGCTCCTGCTGGGCCTGGTAGGCCGCGGCGAGCTCCTGCTCGCGCTGGCGCGAGCGGGTGGCGACGTTCTGCAGCCCGGCGACCACCTTCTTCATCTCGGAGGCGAGCCGCTCGCGCAGCGCCGCCACCTCGGAGGCCGCGCGCTGGTAGGCCGGGTGGTTGGGCCCGAGGTCGATCGAGGCCTGCTCGAGGCGCGCCTCGGCCCGCATCAGGTCCGACTTCGCCGTCTGCACCGAGACGTTGTTCATCACCTCGGGAAGCGCGTCGGCGACCGCGGCCGAGGCGCCGGCGGAGGCGCTGCCGGAGAGGAACGAGGCCGCGTGCTTGTAGCGCGTCTGCGCTTCGTAGGTGTCGTTGCGCGCCTGCAGGAGCTGCTGCGAGATGGCGGCGAGCCGCGAGCCCTCGAGGTCGGTGCGGTCGTCGAGGGAGATGATGCCCTTCTCGCGCTGGTAGGCGATGAGCTTCGACTGCGCCTGCGACACGGAGGCGCGCAGGCCCTTCAGCTGCTCCTCGAACCAGGCGGCCGCCTCGCGCGAGGGCTCGGTGCGCAGCTCGAGCGCGGTGTCGACGTACGCGCGGGCGAAGGCGTTGGCGAGGTCGGCGGCGAGGCGCGGGTCCTTCGCGCCGACGGTGATGGTGATGACGTTGCTCGCCGAGTTGTCGGCCTTGGTGTTGAGCAGCAGCTGCTCGGCCACCCAGTCCTCGATGTTCCCGCGGCCGCCGGTGGCGGCCTCGTAGTCCTCGCGCACGCCCGGCATCTGCGTGAGCTTCATGTCGCGCACCACGCGCTTCGCCACGCGGCCGCTCATGATGAGGTCGAGCTGGGTCTGCATGTAGCCCAGCATGGCGCGCGGCGAGCTCGGCCGCTGCAGGCCCGCGGCCATCGACTGCTCTTCGCGCGCGTCGACGAGCACGGTCGTCGTGCCGACGTACTTCTTCGGCACGATGAGGGCGATCGCGATCGCCGTGAGCACGGTCACGAGGAGCACGAGGTAGAAGACCCTGCGGCGTGCGCGCAAGGCGGTAAGGAATTGGCTGAGATCCATCCGGGGCTCCCTAGAAAAGCGCTTCTTTGACGAAGATGACGTCGTCGGCCTTCACGACGTCGCTCAGCTTGGCGTCCGTCTCGACCACCTTGCCGTCCCCGTTCTGGCGGCGAAGCTTCAGGCGCCGGTCGCTGCCGCGCGGCGTGATGCCGCCGCCGGCGGCGATCGCCTGCATGACCGTCATGCCGGGCTCGAGGCGGTAGGCGCCCGAGCGGGTCACCTCGCCGTAGATGTAGAAGACCGGCGCGCGCTCGACGTTCACCGTGTCTCCGGGCTGCAGCGCGAACGCCTTCTGCAGGATGTTCACCTGAAAGGCCTTGCCCTTGCGCAGCACCGTCACGACCTCCGAGCCCTCGGGCGTGATGCCGCCGGCGGCGGCGATGACGTCCGAGACGTTGAAGCTCGTGTCCTCGAGGGCGTAGCGCCCGGGCCGCGCGACGAGGCCGAGCACCGACACCTGCTGGCTGCGGATGGTGGTGCGCGCGACGCTCACCTGCGGGTTGCGCAGGAACTTGCCTTCCTTGTAGGCGTTGGCGATCTTCTTCGCCGCCTGCGCGGGCGTCTCGCCCGCGAGCTTCACCTGGCCGATGAGGGGCATCGCGATCGTGCCGGCGTCGTTGATGCGCGCCTCCGTGGTGAGGTCCGGCTGCTGGAAGACGATCACCCGGACCGCGTCGCCGGCGCCGAGCTGCTCGCTCTGCGCAGCCGCCGCGGCGGAGAAGAAGAGCACTGCCAAGCCCATGATCAGACGTTTCATCTGCACCTCGCTCGTTGACCTTGCTACCGCTTGAATTCACCCAGGTATTCGATGGCCGCCTGCGCCCGGAGCCGCTCGACTTCGGCGGCGGCGAGCGCGAGGCGCTTGCGCCCGGAGAGGAACCGCCCGATGAGCGGGCCCGCCTCGCGCGCGGAGAGCGGCGCCTCGTGCGCGTGGACGAGCTGCACGACCGTCGCGCCCACCGGCGCGGGGAGCACCGCGATCTCCCCCTCCGCCATGCGTTCGAGGGTGGGCAGGTAGGCGAGCGGGAGCTCCTCGGCGGGCTGCGTGGCCTCGGTCACCGCGCTCACCTTCATGTCGCGCCAGCGCAGCGCCGCGGCGAGCCGCTCGAGGTCGGCGCGCTCCCCTGGAGCGGCGAGCGCCTCGGCGCGCAGGCGCTCGAGCGCCTCCGGCGCGACGCCCGCCACCGTGATCTCGCGCAGCTTGTAGATGCGGCGCTTCGCGAAGAGCGCCGGGTTCTCGGCGTAGAAAGCGGCCACCTCCTCGGCCGAGGCGCGCGCCCCGGCCGCCGCGCGCTCGAGCCAGGCGCGCGCGAGCGCCTCGCGCCGCGCGGCCTCCATCGCTCTCGCTACCGCGGGGTCCCGGTCGAGCCCTGCCTCGAGCGCCTGCTGCACGAGGAGCTCGCGGTCGATCTCCTTCTCGAGCGCCTCGCGCGCCGTGCGCTGCGCCGCTCCGGGGGCCGGGGCTTCCGTGCCGAGCTCATGGAGCATGATCTCCGCGCCGTTCACGCGCGCGACGAGCCCGCCGCGAGCCTCGCCCGCCCCGTCGCAGCCCGCGGTCCCGGCGAGCGGGAGAAGCAGCATGGCGCAGAGGATCGCGTTCACCCGGCGAGCGCTCACCCAGGAACCTTCGTGAGCAGGCGGCGGCGCGCCACCCAGCCTGCCGCGACCAGGCCGCTCAGCGCGAGCAGCCACCGCTGCGGCTCGGGCAGCCGCTGCACCGAGAACCGGAATCGCTCCTCGCCGATCCGGATCGCCGGCGACTCGATGGCCTCGACGCGGGCGAGCGCCGGCCCGTCGTTCGGCGCGGCGAGCGAGGCGCCTGCCGAGGCGGACTCGGCGAGCGCCGGGATTGCCTCGGCCTCCTCCATCGCATCGAGCGCGGCGACGTAATCCATGGCGGCCGCGGCGCGCACGAGGTCGGCAAAGGAATGAAACGCCGCGTGGCCCGCCGCGGGGTCGTGTGCGGGCAGCGGCGCGGCGGATACGGCGCCGCAGCACGAGGCAGCAAGGAATCCTGCGAGCGCGTGCCGGAGAGCGTTCATCGAGGTGGAGATGCTAGGAGCGGCCTGTTACGGCACGGGGCCCCGCGCCGCGCAGCCTGATCCCCCGGGTGGACTAGTGGCCGACGCCCGACGAGGCCGCCCGGATTACACGAAGAAAAAAGGGCCGGAACGCCGGTTCCGACCCTTTCACGACATCAATGAAACGAAGGCCTACGGGCAGAAGCGCGAGAGGATGAAGCGCAGGATCAGGGCGTGAAAATCCGGAGCTCGAGCGCCTTGCCGATCGCCTGCGTGCGGTTCACCACGTTCAGCTTGCGCAGGATCTTCTGCACGTGGTTCTTGACGGTGAGCGGGCTGATCTTGAGGATCGCGCCGATCTCGTAGTTGCTCTTGCCGAGGTAGATCCACTTCAGGATGTCCTGCTCGCGCACGGTGAGCACGCCGGGGCCGCCCGCCTTCTCGATGCCTGGGCCCGGCGCGCGCGTCGCCTGCGTGCGCACCCAGGCCGCATGCAGGGAGGGCGCGAGGAGCTGCGCGAGGTAGAGCTGGCGCGGGCCGACGCCGCCGGGCCGGCAGGCGAAGGTGAAGAGGCTGATGGCGCGGCCGTCCGCGTCGTGCAGGCCGTGCACGAGAAGCTGCGTCGCGCCGAGGCGCTCGAGCTCGCGCGCAAAGGCGCCGGCCGAGAAGGCCGCCGTGCGCGCGTCGATGGCGACGGGCTGGAAGCGCCGCTCTTCCCACGCCTTGAGGAGCGCCGGAACGACCGACGCATCGCGCAGGAAGCTGTCACTGAGGACCGACGGATCGGGCGCGGTCATCGAGAAGCCGTCCGCGCGGTACACCGGTGGCTTGCCCTGGCACTGCGTGCACACGAGCAGATCGTGGCGGATCAGGCTCTGAAGCAGGCCCTGCGTCCAGCTGAAGAAGTGCGCGCGCGAATGCACCCGCAGCGACGCGTCGAGGTTGAGCACGATCGACTCGATCTGCAGGAAATCCGACTGCGAGGAGGCGCCGTCGTGCTCGCCGGCCTTGGTCGGCGCGGCCACGACGCCAGGCGGCGCAGCCCCCGGGCCGGAATGCGCAGGCCCTGTGCCGTGTATGAAGGAAGGAGACCCGGCGGGCGAACCGACGCCGTGCAGCGACGTGCTCGACATGGCCTCGACGGAATCAGGTGCTGTCACTCGCATGGATTTCCTTTTCCCTTTGCATGGTGCGTCCGTGGTCACTATAGAGGAACGTGATTACGCATCCGTTAGACCGACGAATCGCCCTCGCCCTAGTCCGGTGAGCCTACGCTCGCGCGGCGCCGCGAACGTCGTCGTTGAACCGCGCGCTTCTAGATTGCAGTAGCCTTGCTCGCCGCGCCCGATTCCCGCCTGCAGTCCGCCAACCCGCGCCTTGCCGCGCCCCTGCCCGGCCGCGGCGGGCTCGCGCTCACCGCGCTCGAGCCGGTCGTCGCGATCGGGACGCTCGCGGGAGCGGCCGCCTGGTTCGGCCGGCCGTTCGACGGGCCGCATCTGCTGCTCGCGCTCTTCGTCTTCGCCATGACCTATCCGGGCGGCCTCGTGCGCAGCGGCGCCGGCGCCGTCGCGCTCGCGGTGGACGTCCTCACCGGCTGGCTGCCCGTAGTCGCGCTGCTCGCGCTTCTCGGCTGGACGACGCGCACGCTCGATGCATTCGACCCGCAGATGCTCGCCGCCTGGGCGCTCGGCACGCCGGTCGCGCTCTTCGTCGCGCACCGCGCGGTGCCGGCGCTCGCGCCGCGCATCCTCGGCACCGAGGCGCTCGGCCGCGTGGCGGTGATCGCCGGCGCCAACGCGCTCGGCCGCGCGCTCGCCGAGCGCCTGCGCGAGGACCCGCTGCAGGGCGTGCATCTCGCGGGCTTCTTCGACGATCGCGGCCCCGGGCGCCTGGAGGGCGTCGCGCCCTCCGACAACCTCGGCACCCTCGACCGGCTCGCCCCATACGCGCGCACCGAGCGCGTGGACGTCATCTACATCGCGCTGCCCATGGCGTCGCAGCCCCGCATCCTGCGGCTGCTCGACGAGCTGCGCGACACGACGGCCTCCATCTACTTCGTGCCCGACATCTTCGTCTTCGACCTCATCCAGGCGCGCGTCGCCTCGATCGGCGGGCTGCCGGTGGTGGCGGTGTGCGAGACGCCGTTCACGGGCCTGAATCGCATCGTCAAGGCGGCGTTCGACTTCGCTTTCGCCGCGGTCGCGCTCGTGCTCGTCTCGCCGCTCCTCGCCGCCATCGCGATCGGCGTGAAGCTCTCCTCGCCCGGTCCCGTGCTCTTCCGCCAGCGGCGCTACGGCCTCGACGGGCGCAAGATCGTCGTCTACAAGTTCCGCACGATGACCGTCGCCGAGGACGGCGACATCGTGCGCCAGGCGACGCGCAACGACAGCCGCGTGACGCGCCTGGGCGCGTTCCTGCGCCGCACCTCGCTCGACGAGCTGCCGCAGTTCATCAACGTCCTGCAGGGCCGCATGAGCGTGGTCGGGCCGCGCCCGCACGCGGTCGCGCACAACGAGCTCTACCGCAAGCTGATCCGCGGCTACATGATCCGCCACAAGGTGAAGCCGGGCATCACCGGCCTTGCGCAGGTGAACGGCTACCGCGGCGAGACCGAGACGCTCGAGAAGATGAAGGGTCGCATCGCCTGGGACCTCGAGTACCTGCGCAACTGGTCGCTCGCGCTCGACCTGCAGATCATCCTGAAGACGATCCTCGTCGTCCTGAGGCGCCAGAATGCCTACTAGCCGTATGCGCCGCACGAGCCCTGCCAGCGCCTGGAGCTTCGGCTGCGCGGCGCTCCTCGGCGTGCAGGTGCTCGTGCTCGCCGCCCTGCCCTTCGAGCCGGTCGAGCCCGCCGACAAGGTCGTGCATGGCCTCTCGCTCGCGGCGCTCACCCTGCTCCTCTGGATGGCGACCGACGGGCGCCGGCCGCAGCTCGTGGCCGCGACGGCGATGCTGCTCGCCTTCGCCGCCGAGGCGACCCAGGCGGCCGCGGCCGCCCGCGGCGCCGACCCGCTCGACTTCCTCGCCGGCGCGGGCGCCGCGGCGCTCGCCGCCGGCGTGCTGTACGCCCGGCAGCCCCCGCCGCGCGGGCGGCGCCCCAACCGAGGAGACAAGCCATGTGCGGAATCGTCGGAGCCGTAGCCGGGCGCGACGTCGTGCCCATCCTGCTCGAAGGCCTGCGGCGCCTCGAGTACCGCGGCTACGACTCGGCGGGCGTCGCCGTGGTGAACGGCTCGCTCAGGCGCATCCGCAGCGCCGGGCGCGTCGCGAGCCTGGCGGCGCTCGAGCGCGAGCAGGCGCTCGAGGGCACGATCGGCATCGGCCACACGCGCTGGGCCACGCACGGCGTGCCCTGCGAGCGCAATGCCCACCCGCACGTGAGCGGCGGCATCTCGGTCGTGCACAACGGCATCATCGAGAACCACGAGGAGGTGCGCGCGCGGCTGCGCGCCTTGGGGTACGAGTTCACCTCCGACACCGATACCGAGGTGATCGCCCATCTCATTCATTCGAACCTGCCTTCCCGCAAAGGCGGTCTGCTCGAGGCGGTCCGGGCGGCCGCGGCGGAGCTTCGCGGGGCGTACGCCATTGCGGTCATCTCGTCGGACGAGAAGGAGCGCCTGGTCGTCGCGCGCATGGGCGCGCCGCTCCTCATCGGGCTGGGCGAGGGCGAGAACTTCGCCGCCTCCGACACCGCCGCGCTCCTGCAGGTCACCCGGCGCGTGATCTACCTCGAGGAAGGCGACTGCGCGGAAGTCACGCCCGCCGCGGTGCGCATCGTGGACGCGCGCGGCCACGTGGTCGAGCGCCCGCTGCACGTCAGCCGGCTCGCCGCCGACGCGCTCGAGCTCGGCGCCTATCGCCACTACATGCAGAAGGAGATTTTCGAGCAGCCGGCGGCGGTCGAGGCGACCCTCGACTGGGTCGCAAACAGCCGCGGCTTCAGCCCGGAGGCATTCGGCGCCGGCGCGCGCGAGGCGTTCGCGCAGGCCGAGGCGGCGCTCATCCTCGCCTGCGGCACGAGCTACCACGCGGGGCTCGTCGGCAAGTACTGGATCGAGGCCATGGCCGGCATCCCGTGCGCGGTCGAGATCGCGAGCGAGTACCGCTATCGCGAGAGCGTCCCGCATCCGCGCACGCTCGTCATCGCGATCTCGCAGTCGGGCGAGACCGCCGATACGCTCGCCGCGTTCCGTCATGCGCGCTCGCTCGGGCAGCCCCTGTCGCTCGCCGTGTGCAACGTGCCGGAATCGGCGCTCGTGCGCCTGGGCGCGCTTCGCTTCCTCACGCGGGCAGGTCCCGAGATCGGCGTCGCCTCCACCAAGGCGTTCACCTGCCAGCTTGCGGTGCTCCTCGTGCTCGCGGCCACGCTCGGCGTCCTTCGCAACAGGCTTTCCGCCGAGCAGCAGGCGTCCATCGCCCGGGCGCTTCGCGAGCTGCCCGCGGCGCTGACCGCGGCGATGCGCTGCGAGCCGGAGATCGCGGCCTGGGCGGAGCGCTTCGCACGCTGGGAGCACGCCCTCTTCCTCGGCCGCGGCGTGCACTACCCGATCGCCATGGAGGGCGCGCTCAAGCTGAAGGAGATCTCGTACATCCATGCCGAGGCCTATGCGGCCGGCGAGCTCAAGCACGGCCCGCTCGCGCTCGTCGACAGCCGCATGCCCGTGGTCGCCATCGCGCCGCGCGACGCCCTGCTCGACAAGCTGCGCTCGAACCTCCAGGAAGTGCGCGCACGCGGCGGCGAGCTCTACGTCCTCGCCAACGGCGAAGCCGGAGCGGGCGCGGACCTCGAGAACGGCGGCGATGAAGCGGTGCACGTGATCCGCATGCCGGACTTTCCGCTCATCCTCTCGCCCATCGTGAGCACCGTCCCGCTGCAGCTCCTCGCCTACCACGCCGCGCTGCACCGCGGAAACGACGTCGACAAGCCGAGAAACCTGGCGAAGTCCGTTACGGTGGAATAGACCCGAGGAACCCCCGAAAAAGGGGTCAGAGCAATTTACGGCAAATGAGATCGGGGTTATCCGTAATTTGCTCTGACCCCTTTTTCGCTTTTTCCGCTTGGGGCAGCTAGCTCAGCGCGGGGGCGTTGAGGTCGGGCTTGAAGCGATAGCCCGTGCCGCGCACGGTCTCGATCAGCTTGTCGTGGCCCGTCGGCGCGAGGGCCTGGCGGAGGCGCCGGATGTGCACGTCCACGGTACGCTCCTCCACGAAGACATGCTCGCCCCAGACCTCGTCGAGGAGCCGCGCGCGCGAGAAGACCCGTCCGGGGTGCGTCATGAAGTAGTGAAGCAGGCGAAGCTCGGTCGTCCAGAGGTCGATGGGCTTGTCGCCGGCCGCCACGGTATGGGCCGCCGGATCGATGCGCAGGCCCGCGACCTCCACCACGTCGTCGGCGAGCTGCGGGGCGCGCCGGCGCATCACGGCCTTGATGCGGGCGAGGAGCTCCCGCGCCGAGAACGGCTTCGTCACGTAATCGTCGGCGCCGCTCTCGAGCGCGGTGACCTTGTCCTGCTCTTCGGTGCGTGCCGTGAGCAGCACGATCGAGATGTCCTTGGTCCGCTGGTCGTTACGCAGGCGCCGCGCGAACGTGAGGCCCGGAACTCCCGGTAGCACCCAGTCGAGGAGAACGAGGTCGGGGCGCGAGTCGCGCACCAGCGCCTCGGCCTGCGGAACGTCGCCGGCAGTCATGACCCGGTAGCCCGCGCGCTGCAGGTTCGCGGCAAGCAGATCGCGCACGGCCGCTTCGTCATCCACTACGAGTACGGTACCGCCCATGGTGTCTCCCGTGTTGAGGTTTGGTTGGAAATGCAGGGCGAGCAAATCCTAGGGCGCGGTCCGTTGGAGGGGTATCGCTGCCCCCTTATTTAACAGTCGTGTCATATTGGCGCTCAGTCGCCGAAAACCGACAAGGACGCCTGCCCGGCGTCGCGAACGGCATTGAATTTGCTGGATCTCCGGTGCTTTCAAACGTCACGAACCCGGAGACCCAGCCATGACCCCGACCCTCAAGCTCACATTGGCGGCTGCGTGCGCCGCCGCCCTCGCCGCCGCCCCCGGCGCTTTCGCCCAGTCCTCGCAAGCCGGCAAGTCCGCGTCCGGATCTCAGGCGCAGCAGTCCAAGTCGGAGAAGCTCGCCAAGCAGGATCGCGAGGCGATCCGCACGCTCGCCGAGGTCAACATGGCCGAAGTGAAGGCCGGCGAGATGGCCAAGGACAAGGCCGAGAGCGAGAAGGTGAAGAAGTTCGCCGAGCACATGGTGGAGGACCACGGCAAGGCGCTCGAGCGCGTGAAGGACGTCGCCGACGCCAAGGACGTCGAGGTCCCCGACGAGCCGAGCCGCAAGCACCAGGCGGCGGCGAAGAAGCTCGAGAAGCTCGACGGCGCCGAGTTCGACCGTGAGTACATGGCGCAGATGGTGAAGGACCACGAGGAAGCCCTGAAGCAGGCGCGCCGCGCCGCGAAGGAGGCCAAGGACCCGGAAGTGAAGGCGGCCGCCGAGCAGCAGGCGAAGTCCATCCAGCAGCACCTCGACCAGGCGAAGAGCCTCCACGCGTCGATCGCCGGCGCGAGCCGGGGCGCCAGCGCCGAGCGCGGCAAGGCGGAGCGCTCGCGCGAGAAGCAGAAGTAGCGCGGACCGCGCACGCGAGCCGCCATGGCTACCATCGCGCAACGTCCGTACAGCGGCCCGGAGCGCCGCTCCTCCTATGACCGGCGGCGCGCCTCGGCGGCGTTGGCGCGCGCCGACGGGCTGCGGCTCTCATGGGGCGGCATCTGGGGCGGCGTCCTGGTGGCGGTGGGGACGCTCCTCCTCCTCGCCGCCCTTGGCGTCGCCGTCGGCATTACCGCCGCCAACCCGGGCGAGACGGAAGCCGCCACGTTCGGGACCGGCGCCGGCATCTGGGCCGGCGCGTCGCTCCTCGTCGCGCTTTTCCTGGGCGGGCTCGTGTCGACGCGGGCGGGCTTCATCACCGATCGCACCACGGGCTTCTTCGAGGGCGTGCTGGTCTGGGTCGTGAGCATCCTGCTCATGGCGTACCTCGCCTCCACCGGCCTCAACATGGTCGCGAGCGGCGCCTTTCGTCTGATCGGCGGCGCCTCGCAGGCCGTGAGCACCGTGATCCAGGGCGCGAGCGGCCCGAACGTCAACGTCTCGGGAAGCGTCGAGCAGATGGCCTCGCAGCTCCGCGACCCGCGCACCGCGCAGCAGATCGCCCTCGCGACGGGCCTGCCGGCGGCCGAAGTGCAGGCCGCCCTCGGCGAGACGGCGCAGCGGGTGGAGAACGCGAAGGACAACCCCGGCCAGGCCGCGCGCGAAGCACGCCAGGGCATTGCGCAGCTCTGGCAGAAGGCGACCGCCAGCGGCGCGCTCGAGCAGAAGGCCGAGGCGATCCAGCCCCAGGCGAGCCGCGCCGCCTGGATCACGTTCGGCGCGCTCGTCCTTTCGCTTCTGGCGGCCGTGATCGGGGCGCTCGCCGGACGCCGCCGGCCCGTCCTCGGCCAGGCCTGACCGGCCTTAGTCGAGCGGCACCAGGCCGCGCTGGATGGCGAAGCGCACGAGGCCGGGGACGTCGCGGATGCCGAGCTTCTCCACGAGGCGCGCGCGGTAGGTCTCCACGGTCTTCTGCGAGAGCGCGAGGCGCTCGGCGATCTCGGCGCCGGTGCGGCCCTCGACGATGAGCTGCAGGACTTCGCGCTCGCGCGCCGAAAGGCGCCCGAGCCGGTCGGCCGGCTCACCGTCGAGCGCGCCCCTAATGCGCGGGAGCACGCCCTGCACGCGCGGGCTCAGGTAGCGCTCGCCCGCGTGCGCGGCGCGGATGGCTTCCACCAGATCCTTCGCCGCGGAGCGCTTCAAGACATAGCCGAGCGCACCGGCGGCCAGCGCGCGGCGCACGTACTCGGGCTCCGCATACATGGAAAGGATGATGACGCGGCACGCGGGCGCATGGCGCACGATGGCGCGCGTAGCGTCGGCGCCGTTCAGCTCGGGCATCGAGAGGTCCATGACCACCACGTCCGGCGCCGCCTCGCGCGCAAGGCGCACCGCCTCGCGGCCATCGGCCACCACGGCGACCACCTCGAGGTCGGCCTGCGCCTCGACGAGATGGCGCAGGCCCTCGGCCACCACGCCGTGGTCGTCGGCGACGAGCACGCGGATCGTCATGCGTGCACCGGGACCGAAACCCGCACGGTCGTCCCGCCCCCCGGCGCGCTCGCGACGCTGAGCCGCCCGCCGACGGCCGAGGCGCGCTCGTGCATGGTGGTCATGCCCCAGCGGGTCGCCTGTGCGAGCCGCTTGCGCGGATCGAAGCCGCAGCCGTCGTCGGAGATGTCGAGCGCAAGGCCATGCGCATCCGTCTCGAGCAGGATCTTCACCCGTCGCGCGCCCGCGTGCTTCGCCACGTTGGCGAGCGCTTCCTGGGCGATGCGAAAGAGCGCCATGGCGGTCTCGCGCGGCAGGCGCGAGCCGAGCTCCTCCGGATCGTCGACGGCCACCTGCACGCCCGTGCGCTGCGAGAACTCGCGCGCGTGCAGGCCGAGCGCCGCCGCGAGCCCGTACTCGGCGATGAGCGGCGGACGCAGCTCCGCCATGAGGTGCTCGATGCTTTGCTGCGTGGCCTCGAGGAGCGCGAGCGAGTCGGCGAGCCGCACGCGAAGCTCCACGTCGGCGCTTTGCGCGAGGCCGTGCGCGACGTCCAGATTGATGTTGAGCGCCGAGAGCTGCTGGCCGACCCGGTCGTGAAGCTCCCCGGCGATGCGGTGGCGCTCGAGCTCCTCGGCGTCGACGACACGGCGCGCGAGTGCGTGCATGCGCTCCTCCTCTCCGCCGCCGGCCGGAACGTCGTCGACAAGGGCGAGCACGTACCGCGGCCTGCCGTCGTTGCCCGGAACCGGCGCCAGGATCTCGCGCGTCCAGACCTCGCGGCCGTCCTTGCGGACGTAGCGCCGCACGAGGGCCACGCGGCTGCGCGCGGCGGCGGCCACATCCTCGAGCGCGCGACGACACTGCGGGCCTTCGTCCACGTGCGCGAGCTCCTCGAGCGTGCGCCCCCGCAACTCTTCCTCCGTATACCGGACGAGGTCCAGGAACGCGGGGTTCGCAGCGACGTACCGGCCGGAGAGGTCGGTGAGCGCAAGGCCGATTGGCGAAGCTTCCATGACGGCGGTCGCCAGGTCTTTCATGGTTGTTGTCGCGCTGACCGGTTCATTCTAGCGGCAGGAGATGACGCGGCGTCGCCGCCCCGTGTAGCGGCATCGCTACACGCAATTGCGAATTGCGCTACGCACGACGGAACATCGCTTGCAAAGCCCGCTGTGCAGTGCACGGAGAATTTGCTATGTTCAGGCCGCCCCGTATCTCGGCATTGCGACGGATGAAGCTCGAAGAGATCGTTCTCAAGCTCGAGCAGATCGAGCAGCAGGCGGCCCTCACCATCAGCGAGTACCCGCACGGGCTCACGGTGGAGCGCCAGCGCCTCATCGTCGGTCTCGCCCGGCAGCTGAACATGCACGTGCGCGACCAGCTGCGCCAGGGCGCTCGCGAGGCCGCCTCCCACGAAGAAGCCGTGCGCCTGCGCGCCGTCGCCGCGCTGCGCCAGGCGTCGAACGCCGACTAGCGGGTCGCGCGACGCTTCCCGTAACGCTCGCCGACGTGGAGGCGGCGGCGCGGCGCATCGCCGGGGCCGTCGAAGCGACGCCGTTCGTCCACAGCCGCACGCTCTCGCGCCTCACGGGCGCGGAGGTCTTCCTCAAGTTCGAGAACCTGCAATTCACCGCCTCCTTCAAGGAGCGCGGCGCGCTCAACAAGCTCCTCTCGCTCTCCGCCGACGAGCGGCGGCGCGGCGTCATCGCCATGAGCGCCGGCAACCACGCGCAGGCGGTCGCCTACCACGCGGCGCGGCTCGGCATCCCGGCCACCATCGTCATGCCCAAGGGCTCGCCGAACACCAAGATCCGCAACACCCGGGTGCACGGCGCAGCCGTGGTGCTCGAGGGAACGTCGCTCCACGAGGCGGCCGAGCACGCCCTGCGGCTCGCCGAAGAGCAGCGCCTCGTCTTCGTGCATCCCTACGAGGATCCGCTCGTCATCGCCGGCCAGGGCACGGTCGGCCTCGAGATGCTGCAGGCGATGCCCGAGCTCGACGTGCTGGTCGTGCCGGTAGGCGGCGGCGGCCTCATCTCCGGCATCGCCGTGGCGGCCCGCGCGCTCTCGCCGCGCATCGAGGTGCTCGGCGTGGAATCGAAGACCTATCCCTCGATGAGCCAGCGCCTCGCGGGCCGGCCGGTCGAGGTGGGCGGCGACAGCATCGCCGAAGGCATCGCGGTGAAGGACATCGGCGCCACGACCTTCGCCATTGCATCCGCGCTCGTGCGCGAGATGCTCGTGGTGGAGGAAGAGATCATCGAGCGCGCCATCGTCGCGCTGCTCGAGATCGAGAAGACGGTGGCCGAGGGTGCGGGCGCCGCGGCGCTCGCGGCGCTCCTTGCCTATCCGGAGCGCTTCGCCGGCCGCAGGGTCGGCGTGCCGATCTCCGGCGGCAACATCGACAGCCGGGTGCTCGCCTCGGTGCTCATGCGCGGGCTGGTGCGCGACGCCCGCCTCGTGCGCCTGCGGGTCACCATGCCCGACATCTCGGGCAGCCTCGCCAAGGTCGCGAGCCTCATCGCGCAGGCGGGGGGCAACATCGTCGAAGTGCAGCACCAGCGCATCTTCGGCACGGCCTCCGTGCGCCGCACGGAAATCGAGTTCCTCGTCGAGACGCGGGATGCGGAGCACACGAAGGCGCTCATCGAGGCGCTCGAGCGCGAGAGCATCGCCGTCACGCGCGCAGCTTAGGAAAGAAGCGGTCCATAGTCGTTCCCGCGAAGGCGGGAACCCATGTTCTGGAACAAATGGGCCCCCGCCTTCGCGGGGGCGACATCTCCTGCGCTTTCCCCGGGGTAATGTCCAGCCTTTCCCTAATGCCCAGCCTTTTCCAAGTGCGACTTCGTCTGGTCCAGCGTTTCCCCAGTGCGACTTCGTCTG
>CAYWSG010000003.1:62187-98019 GCA_964461055.1 uncultured Enterobacteriaceae bacterium
CTTTTCCAAGTGCGACTTCGTCTGGTCCAGCGTTTCCCCAGTGCGACTTCGTCTGGTCCAGCGTTTCCCCAGTGCGACTTCGTCTGCCCCGGACTACTTGTAGTTGGAAATCTCGATCAGGTTCAGATCCGGGTCGCGCACGTAGATCGAGCGGATGGGCCCGGTGGCGCCGGTCTTGTCGACCGGGCCTTCCACGATCGCGACGCCGGCGCTCTTCAGGCGCTCGATCACCCGCTCGAGCGGCACGGAGGCGATGAAGCACCAGTCCTGCGAGCCGGGCACGGCCACGTGCGCCCGGGGCGTGAACTCGCTGCCCCACACGTGGAGGTTGATCTTCTGCCGGCCGAAGCTGAAGGCGAGGCGCTCCTCGGTCGGCGTCTTGAAGCGCACGAGCTTCATGCCGAGGACTTCCGTATAGAAGCGGATGCACGCCTCCTTGTCGCGCGTGGTGAGCACGACATGGTCGAGCCGGTCGATCATCATTTCCTCTTCAGCATGCGCAGCGGGTTGTACTCGAGCACCACCTCGCCGCGCTGGTTCACCACCTTGTTGGCGAAGCGCACGAGCCCGCGGTCGCCTTTGGAGGTAATACGGTGCTCGACGACCTCGCACTCGACGTGCAGCGTGTCGCCCACCACCGTCGGGCCTTTCACGTCGAGCGTCGCGTTGAGGAACGCGAGCCCGGTGTCCTGCATGGTCGGAAGCAGCAGCCCCTCGGCGAACGAGTAGACGAGCGCCCCGGGCACCGCGCGGCCCTTGATGGCGCGCCCCGAGTCGTCCTCGACGGTGAAGAGCTCCTCGGTGAGCCAGGTGAGGTTCACGAACGCGGCGACGTCGGCTTCCGAGATCGTGCGCCGGTGCGTGCGGAACCGGAACCCGACCTTCAGATCGTCGGCGGCGAATCCGCGCCCTACGGTCTTCATCCCTTCCCCCATGCCTGATCGTTTCCCCCCATGAGCCGATTGTAAGTGCTTCTCCGGCGAGCGTAACAACTACCGACGGGCGCTTCCGCACCGGCCGGCCCGCAGCATGGAAGCGCTTGGAACGAGCCTTGCTGTCCTAGGGGCCACGGAGGTCGTGCCTTTGCGAAAACGAATAGCGATCATCAGCGACCATGCTTCTCCCCTCGCCGCCGCCGGCGGCGTCGACAGCGGGGGCCAGAACGTCTACATCGCCCAGGTGGCGCGGCATCTCGCGCGCCTGGGCTATCGGGTGGACGTCTTCACGCGGCGCGACGGCGAAGACCTGCCTGAAGTGCTCGAGTGGAGGCCGGGCATCCGCGTCGTCCATGTCCCGGCCGGGCCGGCCGCCTTCGTTCGCAAGGAGGAGCTCCTCCCGCTCATGGGCGAGTTCGCGGCCTACGTGCGCGACTTCGCGCGCCGCAACGGCGGCTACCGCATCTCCCATGCCAACTTCTTCATGTCCGGGCTCGCCTCGATCGAGCTGAAGCGCGCGCTCGGCGTGCCCTACGTCGTCACCTTCCACGCCCTCGGCCGCGTCCGGCGCCTGCACCAGGGCGACGCGGACCAGTTCCCGCCGGAGCGGCTCGAGATCGAGGACCAGGTCATCGCCGATGCCGACGCGGTCATCGCCGAGTGCCCGCAGGATTTCGAGGACCTCACCAGGCTCTACCGCGCGGATCCCGCCCGCGTGCGCATCATCCCGTGCGGCTTCGACAAGTCGGAGTTCTGGCCCATCACCCGCACGCTCGCCCGGCGCACGCTCGGCTGGCGGCCCGACGAGCGCATCCTCCTCAACATCGGCCGGCTCGTACCCCGCAAGGGAATCGACAACGCCATCCGGGGGGTCGCGCGCCTCGCCCGCGACCACGGCATCGAGGCCAGGCTGGTGGTCGTCGGCGGCAACTCCGACCTGCCCGACCCCGCGC
This sequence comes from uncultured Enterobacteriaceae bacterium, assembly GCA_964461055.1. GTDB lineage: Bacteria > Pseudomonadota > Gammaproteobacteria > Burkholderiales > SG8-39 > SCGC-AG-212-J23. Next base: position 64,076 of record CAYWSG010000003.1, read on the forward strand.
TCACGCCCGAGATCGGCCGGCTGCAGAAGCTCGCCGCCGCCGAGGGCATCGCCGATCGCGTGCTCTTCACCGGCCGGCGAAGCCGCGAGTTCCTCAAGCTCTACTACAGCGCCGCGGACATCTTCATCACGACGCCCTGGTACGAGCCCTTCGGCATCACGCCGCTCGAAGCCATGGCCTGCGGCACGCCGGTCCTCGGCGCCGACGTGGGCGGCATCCGCTACAGCGTCGCCGACGGCGAGACCGGCCGGCTCGTGCCGCCCAACGATCCCGACGCCCTGGCCGCGCGCCTCGCCGAGCTGTACGGCGATCCGGCGCGCCTGCGCGCCCTGGGCCGCAACGGCCTGAAGCGCGTGCACAGCCTGTTCACCTGGCAGAAGGTCGCCCGCTCGGTCGCCGGCTGCTACGAGCAGGCGGTGCGCGAACCCTATCCCCTCAGCGGAGAGCTCGCATGCCATCCCTCGAGAACAAGTCCGTCCTGGTCACCGGCGGCGGCCGCGGCCTAGGCGCGGCGATCTGCCGCGAGCTCTCCCGCGGTGGCGCCTGGATCGCGGTCGCCGACCGGGACAGCGCCGCCGCGCAGGCGAGCGCCGAGCGGATCCGCGGCGAGGGCGGCAAGGCGATCGCGGTGACGGCAGACCTGGCGCTGGATGAGCAGGCAAGCGACGCCGTGGACGCGGCCGCGAGCGCCTTCGGCCGGCTCGACGTGCTGGTGAACAACGCCGCGGTCGACTTCACCCTCCCGATCGACGAGCTCACGCTCGAGCAGTGGGACGAGGTCATCCGCGTCAACCTGCGCGCGCCGTTCGTCCTGGCGCGCCTTGCCGCGCGAGTCATGCGCGACCAGGGCGGCGGGCAGATCGTCAATATCGTCTCCACCGCGGCGAAGCGCGCCTGGCCCAACGCTTCGGCCTACCACGCGAGCAAGTGGGGGCTGCTCGGCCTGTCGCACGCGCTGCACGCTGAACTTCGGCCGCGGCGCATCAAGGTAAGCGCCATCGTCGCCGGCGGCATGCGCACGCCCTTTCTCCTCGACCGCTTCCCGGACATCGACCCGGGCGTGCTCCAGGACCCGGCGAACGTGGCGGCGACGATCCGCTTCCTCCTCACGCTGCCCGAGGAGAGCGTGATCCCGGAAGTCATGGTGATCCCGATGCGGGAAAGCTCCTGGCCGTGACCGCGGTGCCCCGCAGTCCCGCCGTGTTCCTCGACAAGGACGGGACGCTCGTCGAGAACGTCCCGTACAACGTCGACCCGGCGAAGGTGCGCCTCGCACCCGGCGCAGCCGAGTGCGTCTCGATGCTGCGGGCGCAAGGGCTGCGCGTCATCGTCGTATCCAACCAGCCGGGGCTCGCCATGGGGCTCTTTCGCGAGTCCTCGCTCCTCCAGGTGAAGGCCGAGATCGAAAGACAGCTCGCGCAGCCCCTCGACGGCTTCTACTACTGCGCGCACCGCCCCGAGGCCGGCTGCCGTTGTCGCAAGCCGAGTCCCGGGCTCCTGCTTCGCGCCGCGCGAGAGCACAACCTCCACCTGGTCGGCTCGTGGATGGTGGGCGACATCCTGGACGATGTCGAGGCGGGACGCCGCGCCGGCTGCCGCACCGTGCTCGTCGACAACGGCAGCGAGACGGTCTGGAAGCGGGGCAAGGCCCGCGAGCCGGACGTCGTGGTGCGCGACCTCGCCGAGGCCGCTTCGCGCATCCTCGCCGCCGCCCGGGCAGGCGCATGAGCTGGCGCGGCGTCCGGCGCCTCCTCTGCGTGCGTCTGGATGCGCTGGGCGACGTCCTCATGACCACGCCGGCGCTGCGCGCCTTCCGCGAGTCGCTGCCCGCCTGCCGGATCACGCTCCTCGCCTCGCCGGCGGGCGCGGCGGCGGCCCGGTTCGTGCCCGAGGTCGACGACGTGATGCTCTTCGGCGCCCCCTGGATGAAGACGCCCGCGCGCGGGCCCGAGGAGGACTTCCGGCTGATCGAGCAGCTTCGCGAGCGCCGGTTCGACGCGGCGGCGATCTTCACGGTGTACAGCCAGAATCCGCTCCCCGCGGCGTACCTTTGCCATCTCGCCGGCATTCCGCGCCGCCTCGCGCACTGCCGCGAGAATCCGTATCACCTGCTCACCGACTGGGTTCCCGACCCGGAGCCCGAGAAGCTCGTGCGCCATGAGGTGCGCCGGCAGCTCGCGCTCGCCGCAGCCGTGGGCTGCACGGCGCTCGACGAGCGCCTCTCGTTCCGCGTGCCCGTCCGGGCCCGGCAGGCGGTGGCGCGCTTGAGGCTGCCCAAGCCCTATGTCGTCGTGCACCCCGGTGCGAGCGCGCCGTCGCGGCGCTATCCGGCCGAGGGCTTCGCGCGCGCGATGGATCTCCTCGCCGCCGAGACCGGGTACGAGATCGTCTTCACCGGGGAGAGCGGCGAGCGCCCGCTCGTCGAGCTCATCCGCCGCGCCATGTTCGCCGAGACGCGCTCCCTCGCGGGAAGGCTCGAGCTTGGCGAGCTCGGCGCGCTCATCGAGGGCGCCGCCCTCCTCGTCTCCAACAACACCGGCCCTGCCCACCTCGCCGCGGCGCTCGGCACGCCGGTCGTCGACCTCTACGCCCTCACCAATCCCCAGCACACGCCCTGGCAGGTGCCCTGCCGGGTGCTCTACCACGATGTGCCATGCCGCAATTGCTACAAGAGCGTCTGTCCGCACGGCCACAACGACTGCCTGCGGCGCGTCGAGCCCGAGCGCGTGGCGTCCGCGGCGCGGGCGTTGCTCCTCGAAGAGGAAGGCAAGGCCGCCGTCGGGGCCGACAAAAGGGTCTCGGCTCCATGCTGACGCTCGGTATCAATGCCGTGTTCCACGACTCGGCCGCCTGCGTGGTGCGAGACGGCCGCGTCGTCGCCGCCGCCGAGGAGGAGCGCTTCACCCGCATCAAGCACGGCAAGCGGCCGCTGCCCTTCACGACCTGGGAGCTTCCTTTCCACGCCATCGACTACTGCCTCGCCGAGGCCGGCGCAAGCCTCGAGGACGTGGACCATGTCGCCTACTCGTACGACCCGCAGATTCTCCTCGCGGAGCAGGCGAAGGACGAGCGCATCGCGCTGCCGCTGCAGCCGAGCGCGTACCCGACCAAGCAGTCGTGGACCTCGCCGTGGGAGCCGCTCGCCCTCGCCTACATCATGAACGCGGAGCGCCAGCTTCTCGATGGAGCGCCCCACCACGTGCGCAAGCGCTTCCTCGGCGCACGCGCGCGCCGGCACTGGCAATGGCACTATGTCGAGCATCACCTCGCGCACGAGGCGAGCGCCTTCCTCGCCGCGCCCTTCGACGAGTCTGCGGTGATGACGATCGACGGCCGCGGCGAGCTCGCCACGACCACCTACGGCCAGTTCAGCCAGACGCGCGAAGGCGCGCGCTTCGAGCGCCTTGGCGAAGTGCGCATGCCCCACTCGCTGGGGCTTCTCTACGAGCAGGTCACCGACTACCTCGGGTTCCTCCATTCCTCCGACGAGTACAAGGTGATGGCGCTCGCCTCGTACGGCTCGCCGCTCTACGTGAGCGAGTTCCGCGAGATGGTGCGCCTCGGCGCCGACGGCCAGTACGAGATCCGCGACGTGAACCTCGCCGAGCGCTTCGGTCCCGCGCGAAGCCGCGGCGCCGAGCTCACGCGCCGGCATTTCGACATCGCCCGCTCGCTGCAATGGGTGCTGGAGGAGACGGCCGTCGAGCTCGCTTCCTATCTCCGGAACGCGACCGGAAGCCCGAACCTCTGCATGGCAGGCGGCGTGGCGCTCAACTGCGTGATGAACGCGCGCATCCGCGACGCGGGGCTCTTCGAGCGCGTCTGGGTGCAGCCCGCGGCCGGCGACGCCGGCACGGCGCTCGGCGCGGCGCTCTGGGCCGACTGGCAGGCCCGCCGCAGCGCTCAAGGCGGCGCTCCCTCCGGCGACCCGGGCGGCGCGAGGCGCTGGCAAATGGACCATGCGTTCTGGGGGCCGAGCTTCAGCGACGAGGAGATCGAGGCCTTCCTCAAGCGCTCGCGCCTCAAGTACCGCCGGATGGAGAACGTCGCGCTGGAAACCGCCGCCGTGCTCGCCGGGGACCGCATCGTCGGCTGGTTCCAGGGCCGCATGGAGTTCGGGCCGCGCGCGCTCGGCGCCCGCTCGATCCTCGCCTCGCCGCTTTCGGCGGACATGCAGCAGCGCCTGAACGAGATCAAGGACCGCGAGGACTTCCGGCCCGTCGCGCCCGTCGTCCTCGAGGAGGAGGCGTCCCGCTGGTTCGCGAGCGCGGCAGGCCACGAAGCGGCTTCGATCCGCTCGCCGTTCATGCTCTTCGTCTACGACGTCGCGCCCGACAAGGCCGCGCGCATCCCGGCGGTGCGCCACGTCGACGGTACGGCGCGCGTCCAGACCATCGATCGCGCGCAGAACCCGCTCTACTACGACCTGCTGAAAGCCTTCCAGCAGCGCACGGGCGTCCCGGTGCTCGTCAACACCTCGTTCAATACGCGCAGCGAGCCGGTGGTGTGCTCGCCGCGCGATGCCGTGGAGTGCTTCTGGACCTCGCCGATCGATGCCCTCGCCATCGGATCGTTCCTGCTGGAGAAGTGACCCCTTGAAGAAGCGGACGCAATGAAGATCGCCGTCTTTCGCGCGCTGCAGCTCGGGGACCTGCTCTGCATCGTCCCGGCGTTGCGCGCGCTCGATGCGGCATTTCCCGACGCGCGCATCGCGCTCATCGGCCTGCCCTGGGCCGAGACGCTCGCGAAGCGCTACCGGCGCCATCTCGACGGCTTCATGGCTTTCCCCGGCTTTCCGGGCATGCCCGAGCGCAGTCCCGATCTCGCGGCGCTGCCGGCGTTCTTCCGCGCGATGGAGCTCGAGCGGTTCGACCTCGTGCTGCAGATGCACGGCGACGGGCGCCTCACCAATCCGCTCGTCGCCATGATGGGCGCGCAGGCAACGGCCGGCTTCTACGTGCCGGGGCGGTTCTGCCCGGATCGCGAGCGCTTCCTCGAGTGGCGCGCGCACGAGCCGGAGGTGCTGCGCTACCTGCGGCTCGTCGAGGCGCTCGGCGTTCCAGCCAAAGGCACCCACCTCGAGTTCCCGCTCGGCGAGGAGGACTGGATCGAGGCGCGGCGGCTGCGGCTGCCCGAGCGCGGCTACGCGGTGGTGCACCCGGGCTCGCAGCTTCCCTCGCGTCGCTGGCCGCCAGGGCGCTTCGCCGCAATCGCCGACGAGCTCGCCATGGACGGCCTGCAGGTCGTGCTGACCGGCGTCGCCTCCGAGGCACCCGTGGTGGAAGCGGTGAAGCGGGCGATGCGCCAGCCGGCCCTCGACCTCTGCGGCCGCACGAGCCTCGGCGGCCTTGCCGCCGTCATCGCCCGCGCGCGACTCCTCGTCGCCAACGATACCGGGGTGTCGCACATCGCCGCGGCGGTGCGCACGCCGAGCGTCATCGTTGCCTGCGGCTCCGACGCCGCGCGCTGGTCGCCGCTCGATCGCGAGCTTCATAGGGTGCTCGCGCACGAAGTCGAATGCCGCCCGTGCCTGCACCGCGAGTGTCCGGTGGGCCATCCCTGCGCGCTGGGCGTGTCCGTGCGCGACGTCCTGAACGAAGTGCGCTCGCTCTCCAGGGCGGCAGCGTGAGCCCCGCAGCGGGTCCCGCAGCTCATCCCGCAGCTCATCCTGTGACGCGGCGCCTTCGCATCCTCACGTGGCACACGCACGGCAGCTACCTGCTCTACCTCGCGCAGGCGCCGCACGACTTCTACGTCCTCTCGAAGCCTGGACGTCCCGCCGGCTACGCCGGGCGCTCGGGGCACCTGCCCTGGGGCGACAACGTGCACGACCTCCCGGCCGACGAGGCGCGCCGGCAGGCGTTCGACTGCATCGTGTTCCAGGACGACGCGCAGTACCTCGAGGACCAATACGAGCTCCTCACGCCGGCGCAGCGGCGGCTTCCGCGCATCTACATCGAGCACGACACGCCGCGCCCGCACCCCGTGGAGACGCGCCATCCCGTGGACGACCCCGACGTCCTCCTCGTCCACGTGACGGCATTCAACCGCCTCATGTGGGACAACGGCCGCACGCCGACGAAGGTCATCGACCACGGCGTCATCGACCCCGGCTACCTCTATACGGGGACGCTCGGGAAAGGCATCGTCGTCGTGAACGACCTCGCCACGCGCGGCCGGCGGCTCGGCCACGACCTCTTCGAGGCGCTGCGCCGGCGCGTGCCGCTCGACCTGGTCGGCCTGCGCTCCGAGGCGGCGGGCGGGCTGGGCGAGGTCCTGCACCGGGACCTGCCTTCCTTCAACGCGCGCTACCGCTTCCTCTTCAACCCGATCCGCTGGACGAGCATGGGCCTCGGCGTCATCGAGGCCATGATGACGGGGCTGCCGGTCGTCGCGGTGGCGAGCACCGAGATGGTCACCGTCATCCGGGATGGCGAGAACGGCTTCATCGACACCGATACCGACCGGCTGGCGGAGCGCATGGCCATCCTCCTGAAGGACAGGGCGCTCGCGGCCCGCCTCGGCCGCGCCGCCCGGCAAAGCGCGCTCCGGCGCTTCGGCATCGAGCGCTTCGTGGCCGACTGGAACGCCGCCTTCGCCGAAGTCACCGGCCTCGCCGAGGCCAAGGCGAAAAAGGGGTCAGAGCAATTTACGGAAAACTCCGCATGAAGGAAGCAGGCCGCAAGCGGATCCTGGTGACCGGAGGCGCCGGCTTCCTCGGCTCGCACCTGTGCGAGCGGCTCGTGGCGCAGGGCCACGACGTGCTCTGCGTCGACAACTTCTACACCGGGGCCAAGGACAACCTGCTGCGGCTCCTGCCGATCCTCGAGCGTCCGAGCGGGCCGCAGGCCGGCTGGTTCGAGCTCCTCCGCCACGACATCACGTTCCCGCTCTACGTGGAAGTCGACGAGATCTACAACCTCGCCTGCCCCGCCTCGCCGGTGCACTACCAGTTCGACCCGGTGCAGACCACGAAGACGAGCGTGCACGGCGCGATCAACATGCTCGGGCTCGCCAAGCGGGTGAAGGCGAAGATCCTCCAGGCTTCCACGAGCGAGGTGTACGGCGACCCGGAGGTGCACCCGCAGCGCGAGAACTACCGCGGGCACGTGAACCCGATCGGCGTGCGGTCGTGCTACGACGAAGGCAAGCGCTGCGCCGAGACGCTCTTCTTCGACTACCACCGCCAGCACGGCCTGCCGATCAAGGTCGCGCGCATCTTCAACACCTACGGCCCGCGCATGCACCCGAACGACGGGCGGGTCGTCTCGAACTTCATCGTGCAGGCGCTCGAGGGCCGGCCGCTCACCGTCTACGGCAGCGGCCGGCAGACGCGCTCGTTCTGCTACGTGGACGATACGGTCGAGGCGCTGATGCGGCTCATGGCGAGCGCCGAGGATTTCACGGGCCCGGTCAACGTCGGCAACCCGCACGAATGCACGGTCCTCGAGCTCGCGGAGCGGATCATCGCGCTCGCCGGCTCGAGCTCGAAGATCGTGTTCGAGCCGCTGCCCTCCGACGACCCGGCGCGCCGCTGCCCGGACATCTCGCTCGCCCGCGCGATGCTCGGCTGGATGCCGCGCGTGCCGCTCGACGAAGGGCTGCGAGCGACGATCGCCTACTTCGAGAGCCGCCAGTACCGCTCCGTGCCGGCCACCGAGCGCACCGAGCGACCCGCCGCGGCGTAGCCGCGCAGCAGGCTTTCGTAGCAGCGCACGGCCCGGTCCTTGCGAAAGGCCGCCTCGCGCCAGGACGCTTCCTCCCTGAGCGCGAGCGGCGCTGGCGCGAGCCCGAGCCGCTCGAGCGTTTCGACGCGGCGCGCCACGGTCGCCGCGGGAGCTGCGGCGTCCTCGTAGGCGATCCACTGCAGGTCGTCGCGCCGGCGCACGAGGCGGAGCGCCGCGCGATGCGCAAGCGTGTGGTCGCCGGCGAGGAGGCCCAGCGGAACCGCGATCGGCCCGCAGCCGTGGCGCCGCAACGCGCGCGTGAGCTTGTGGAGAATCTCCGCTTCGAGCGCCTCGGCGCTCGTCCCCGCCGCCGCCCGGTACTGGCTGTCGCGGCAGCCGAGCCAGCACGGCTCGGCATCGAGCTGGTCGAGCGCGGCGCGATCCTCGCGCCGGCGCGTCGTGACCGCCTGCTGCGGGCTCGCGAACCCGCAGGCCGAGTCCCAAGCCGAGACCACGTAGGCGTCGGCGGGAATCCCGGCGAACACGGTGATGACGAGCGCGCCCGGCTGCGAGCCGATCAGCTCGCCGCAGCCGAGCACCGCATCGCCCAGATGCGGCGTCACGACGATGAGGCGATCTTTCATGGCGCGGCGATGAGGGCGGCGTCGTTCCTAGAAGCGGCCGTTGTACAGCGCGCAGCCCCGGCAGATGTCCGGTGGCTCGTCGGAGGCGAGCCGCGCGCGAAAGCGCTGATAGGCGTCGTTCTCCCAGACGGCGCGCACGCCCTCGCGCGCCATGTTGCCGAAGTTGACGCGATCAGGCGTCGCCACCATGCAGCAGGGCATGGCGTCGCCCCGATAGCTGACGTAGGCGCCCTGCCAGGGCCAGTCGCACCGCAGGCCGCGCTTTGAAGCGGCAGCCTCTCCGGCCGCCGGGACAAGGTTCCGCTCGTTCGGCAGGCGAAGCGGCACGCGAAGCGCCTGCGCGAGGCGCCGTGCCTCGGCAAACGACGCCGACACTGCTTCGGGCGCCTCGCCGGCGAGCGTCTCGGCATCTACGAACGCGCGCATGGGCGCATAGCGGCCGGGAAGCGTCGGCTCCCTGAAGTCGTGGCAGAGGTGCTGGACCGACAGCCCGTCCACGCCCTCGTCGTGCGCGAGCCGCACCAGCGCCGGCAGCTCCCTCAGGTTGCGCCGCATGGCAACGGCAACGAGATGCACCTCGGGACCGCCGCCCAGGCGTTTGCGCGCCGCGAGCACGCGGCGGAGGTTGCGCAGCACGCGCTCGAAGCGCGCGCCGGTCCGGATGTACTCATAGGCCGCCTTGCCGGCGGCGTCGAGCGAAACGTAGAGGCGGGCAAGGCCGCTCGTCACGCACTCCTCGGCGCGTCGCTCCGAGAGCGCGGTGAGGTTCGAGTTGGTCGACACCGTGATGCCCTTGCCGGCGGCGTAGCGCACCATGTCGAAGAACCGCGGGTGGAGCATGGGCTCCCCCAGCCCCTGGAGCTGCAGCACCGACACCGCCGGGAACTCGTCGAGCAAGCGGCAGAAAGTCTCGAAGCTCATGAACGCCTGCGGCTTGCCGCGGCCCGTTTCGTCCCGGTAGGCCACCGGGCACATCCGGCAGGCGAGGTTGCACTGGCCGACCGGCTCGATCTGCACGAAGCCCGGCAGCGCGAGCGGCGGCGCCTCGGCGAGGTTCATGGAGCGGCGCCGGCCCTCATACGAAAGCGACGCGGAACTTCAGCGCGCCCACCAGGCGCCAGAAGACGGCGAGCGGCGGTATGAGAATCGAGGTCACCGCGACCTCCAGCACGTGGCTCCAGGTGCGCGCCGTGCCGCGCAGCCGCTGGCTGCAGAAGCGCGCCGTGAGGACGAGCCACGCGGCCGCCGCGCCGAGGAAGAGGCCAGGGTGGCCGGTGACGAGCGACACGAGGGCGATCGCGAGGCTGGCGGTGATGCCGTAGTAGTCCCAGCGTGGCGTGGCCCGGATTCGCTCGCGGTAGAGCCGCCGGTGCTTCTTGAAGAGCAGCGCATCGAACATGACCTTGCGCTGCTGGCGCAGGCTCACGCCCCAGGGCGCGGGGCGCACCGGATGAACCACCTGCGCGCCGGGCGCGTGGCGAATGCGAAAGCCCGCCTGCAGCAGGCGGAATTGCAGGTCGGAGTCCTCCCGCCAGGCGATGCGGAAGTTCTCGTCGAAGCCGCCCAGCTCCTCGAGCACGGACCGGCGCACGAAGCAGTTCGCGGTGACGAACTCGCCGCGCTCGAGGCCGCCCGCGTCGCGCTCGTAGTCGGTGGGCACCGCCGGCAGCGGCATGCGCACGCGCCCGGTCACCGCATCGACATCGTCGGCGAAGGCGGCGAGGCCCTGCTCGAGCCACTCCCGCGCGGGCTCGGTATCGTCGTCGGTAAACGCGACGATCGGCGCGCGCGCCTTGCGCCAGCCGAGGTTGCGCGCCACGGCCGGTCCGTGGCGCGTGGGGCCGTCGTCCACGACGATGACCTCGAAGTGCTCCGCGCCGAGGGTCTGGCGCTTGAGCGCGGCCAGGCAGCGCGCGAGCAGCTCCGGCCGCCCGCAGGTCGGAATGACGACGGATACCGATACCAAAGGGGAAGCGGTCACGCTAGGCGCGGAAAAGCAAGTCGTGTGCCGGGCAACGCAGCGATGAGCCGTTCGGAATGATTCTTGCGGCCGAGGTGCAATTCCCCCAACCGACTTTCCCCAAAGGAGATTCCATGGAACGCATCGAAAAATCATTCGAGGTCAACTGTCCGGTGAGCACCGTGTACAACCAGTGGACGCAGTTCGAGGAGTTCCCGCGCTTCATGGACGGCGTGGAGGAAGTGCGGCAGACCGACGATACGCACCTGCACTGGCGCGCCAGGATCGCCGGCAAGGAAAAGGCGTGGGACGCCGAGATCATCGAGCAGGTCCCGGACAAGGCGATCGCCTGGCGCAGTATCTCCGGCGCGCCGAACGCCGGGGCGGTCCGCTTCCAGCAGGTCGATCCTCAGCGCACCCGGGTGGACCTGACGATGGAGTACGAGCCCGAAGGCTTCGTCGAGAAGGCCGGCGACGCCGTGGGCATCGTCTCCGGCAAGGTCGAGAAGGCCGTGGAGAAGTTCAAGGAGCTCGTCGAGGCGCGCGGCGCGTCGGGCGCCTGGCGCGGCGAGGTGCACGGCGGGCGCAAGACCGGCCCGGGCCGCACGGTGCAGTAACGCGGGAGATTTCCGAAGAAGCCGACAGGCATTCCCGCGAAGGCGGTCCGTACCGTCGTTCCCGCGAAGGCGGGAACCCCATTTTTGCTGAAAGCAGAATGGGCCCCCGCCTTCGCGGGGGCGACGGTTTCAGCCGCCGGCTTTTGCCCGAACAACCTCCAGTCGAAGTGCTGAACGGGCCTTTAGTCGAAGTACTTGTTCAGCTCGGCGGTGGAAAGGCAGCGCTCGAGGTAGTCGAAGCTGCCTTTCTCCCGCACCTCGCGGGCCGCGTCGAGGAGGCCGCTCATCGCCGCGCGGTATAGCGAGGTGGCGAGGCTGATGCGGCGCACGCCCGCGCCCTCGAGCGCCGCGACACTGAAGGAGCGGCCGCGGATCCCGGCCATGAAGTTCACCGGCTTCGAGACCGCGCTGCACACGGCGCGCACGCTGTTGAGGTCGGGTAGCCCGGGCGCCATCAGCACGTCGGCGCCGGCGGCCTCGTAGGCCTGGAGCCGCCGGATGGTGTCCTCGAGATCCGGATTGCCGCGCAGGAAGTTCTCGCACCGCGCCGTGAGCACGAACGGAAAGCCGGCTGCGCGCGCCGCGGACACGGCGGCCGCGACCCGCTCGACGGCAAGCGTCATCTCGTAGATCGGCTTGCCGGCATCGCCGGTCGCATCCTCGATGGAGCCGCCGCAAAGACCGATCGCTGCGGCGAGCCGGATGGTCTCGGCCGCGTCCTCGGGGCGATCGCCGAAGCCTTTCTCGAGATCCGCCGAAACGGGCAGGCCCGTCGCCTCGACGATGGCTTTTGCATGCGCGAGCGCCTCGTCCCGCGTCACCTGCCCGTCGCGGCGGCCGAGCGTCCCGGCACAGGCTCCGCTCGAGGTGGCGAGCGCCGGAAAGCCGAGGCTTGCGAGCAGGCGCGCGGAGCCCGCATCCCACGCGTTGGCGATGACGAAGGCCCGCGGCGCCGCGTGCAGCGCGCGAAACGCGGCCGCCTTCTCAGCGCGCGTGCCGGGCATCGAAGTAGACGTAGAGGAGCGGCGAGGCGGCCATCAGCACGACCACTGCGAGCGCGGCTGTCCAGGACACGGCGGCCAGCATGGCGAAAGGAACGAAGAAGAAGCCTGCGACGAGCGGCCACGGAACGCTCGGGCGGCCGGCCGGGTGGCCGAGCGCCTCGGCGAGCGCGCGAAGCTCGAGCCACGCGCCGAAGAGGTAGAGCTGCACGGCAACGCTTCCCACCAGCACCACCGGCACGAGGAGGATCGCCGGGAGCACGAGGAGCGAGCTCGTGCCGCCGAGGAACACCACGGTCCCCGCAGCGAGCGCGACGCCGCTGACGACCATGGCGATGCCGACCGGGATGAGCAGTGCCGTGCGCCGCGCGAGATAGCGCCGGAAGGCATCGTTGTCCTGGGCCCGGCGCAGGAGCTTGTGCGCTTCCTCGAACGATTCGACCAGCATGGCGGTCCTCCCGCTTACCTCATTCGACCGCCCAGCATAGTCAATCGCGTGCGGCCGGACTGCGCACTAATGCGCACCGCAGGGCTCATGTGGCGACCGATGAAAGCGTTCCCGTGGCGAGCGCGCTTTCCCAGTCGGCGCGCCTACGGGCGGCAGCGAGGCGCGCTGCACCGGCATGGTCGTACGGCACGGCGAGCAGGCTCGCCGACCAGGCGCCCGCGCGCCGCTCGAGGATCGCGTAGCGCGCTTCCGGCGAGCCGTTCTCGACGACGTATGCACCGCCCTCGCCCTCATAAGCCTGTAGCCCGACGCTGCCGGGATTGACCAGGAGCTGACCCTCGCGCGTGCGGGCAACGCGCGGCACGTGGGTGTGCCCGCACGCCACGACGCGCGCCCGGACCGTGCCCAGGCGCTCCTCGAGCTCCGCTTCGCTCGCCTCCCTCATGCGGGGACCGTCGACCGTATGCAGAAAGGGCTCGACATCGCTGCGCGGCGTGCCGTGGCAGAGGAACACCTCGTCGTCGAGCGCCTTCGCGTGCACGAGCCCGCGCATCCAGGCGAAAGCCGCCTCGTCGAGCGCATCGTGCGCATAGCGGTCCGAAGGCCCCTGGCGCTCGGGCGGAACCTCGAGAAGCTGGCGCTCGTGGTTCCCCGCGAGGTGCACCCAGTCCTGCGCCATGAGGAACTCGGCCGTCTCGCGCGGCAGGAGCGGCCCGGAAAGGCTGTCGCCGAGGTTCACGATCCCATCCACGCCGCGGCGCTCGATGTCTTCCACCACGGCGCGCAGCGCCGCCAGGTTGCCATGGATGTCGGAGACGACCGCGAGCCTCAACGATTCGCCGCTCAAGGGTTGGCTTTTTCTTTCCCGGATAGGGCCTGGGAAGCCGCAAGCGCCCGGTCGACCATCGCGCCCGAAAGGCCGAGGTAGTTCGCCGGATCGGTCAGGCGCTCGAGCGCGGCGCGGTCGAAGTGGCTTGCGACCTGCGGATCCTCGGCGAGGCGCGCCGCGAGCGTGCCGCCCTCCTCGTTCACCTTGCGGCAGCAGGCGTACACCACGTCGTGCGCCTGCTGGCGGCCGAGCTGCGGGGCGAGCGCCATCATCACCGCCTCGGCGACGATGAGGCCCTTGCTGATGCCGAGGTTCTGCTTCATGCGCGCTTCGTCGACGATCAGGCCCTCGAGCGCGAACTTCGCCTGGTGGAGCGCGCCCGCGGTGAGGACGAAGCTTTCCGGGATCGCGATCCACTCGGCGTGCCACGGGCCGGTGGCGCGCTCGAGGTCCTGCACGAGCGCATCGAGCATGAGGCCCGCGTGCTGGCGCACCCCCTTGGCCGCGGCGAGCATGAGCTCCGAGGAAATCGGGTTCCGCTTCTGCGGCATGGTGCTCGAAGCGCCGCGGCCGGGCACGAAGGGCTCATAGAGCTCGGCAACTTCCGTGCTCGCGAGGAGGATGATGTCGTAGGCGATCTTGCCGAGCGAGCCCGTCACGAGCGCGAGCAGGTTGACCGTCTCGGCAAGCGCGTCGCGCGCGACGTGCCAGGTCGCTGCCGGCTGGCCGAGGCCGAGCTCGTCCATGAGCGCCTTCTGCACTTCGAGCCCCTTGTCTCCCAGCGAGGCGAGCGTGCCTGCGGCGCCGGCGAACTGGCCCACGAGCACGCGCGGCCGAAGCTCGGCGATGCGCGCGGCGTGCCGATCGAACATCGAGAGCCATACCGCGGCCTTGTAGCCGAAGGTGACCGGCAGCGCCTGCTGGAGATGCGTGCGGCCCGCCATGGGCGTGTCGCGATAGCGCCTGGCGAGCCGAGCCAGGATGCCGCGCAGCGCGTGCACATCGGCCTCGACGAGCGCGAGACCCTCGCGCACCTGCAGCACGACCGCCGTGTCCATGATGTCCTGCGTGGTCGCGCCCCAATGCACGTAGCGGCCCGCCTCGCCGCACTGCTCGACGAGCTGGTGCACGAGCGGCAGGATGGGATAGCCGACGTTTTCCGTTTCCTTGCGCAGCTTCTCCCAGTCGAGCCCGTCGACCGAAGCGCGCCGGGCAATCTCCTCGGCCGCCGCGGCGGGGATGACGCCGCAGCGCGCCTCCGCGCGCGCGAGCGCGACCTCCACCTCGACGTAGCGCTGGACGAGCGCCCGATCGGCGAAAACCGCCCGCATGGCGGGCGTGCCGAAGGCATCGCGAAAGAGGGCCGAATCGATGACGGTAGTGGCGCTCATCGGACCGAGTCTACGTCAGCGCGCCTTGCGCAGCGCGATCCGGCCGGCGATGGCGGCGGCGACGAAGAGCGGCAGGCCGAGGACGAAGAAGACGATGAGGCCGAGCGGCAGCAGGTTGCCGCCGCCGTGGAAGACGATCGCGGCCGCCGCCTGGCCGGCGATGAGCCAGAGCGGCCAGCGCCACGAGCGCGCCGGCGCCCGATAGGCGGCAACCGCCGCCACCGCACTCATCAGCGGAATGGAAAGCACGAAGTACGAGGAGAGATCCCACGCCTCGCGGCCGCGCAGCCCCGGCAGCACCCAGACGAGCGCGCCCACCACCATGCAAAGCCAGTGCAGCGGCAGCGGGATGGCCGGCGAGAGGCGCTCGACCTTCGGACCCGCCTTCTCGCCGGGCTCGTCCATCTAGCGCTTCCTCTCGTACACCTGGACCGCCTCCAGCAGCGCCGGGTTGTCGCGCTCCTTCTCGAGCCTCGCCCGCACGAGGGCCGTCGTGCCGAGGTCCTCCGGCACCACCTTGCGGCTGACGGCACGCCATTCGAGCCGATTCCCGCCGTCGGCGAGCTGCCAGGTCACGTAGGCGTACTTGCGCTCGGGCGACTCGAGCTCCTGCAGCGTGACGAGCGGCAGCCCCGCCACCTCGGAGTGGTAGGCGCGAAGGACGAGGCCGTTCAGCACGACCACCGCGTTCCGGTCGTCGTACCTGCGGACCTCCAGCCGGTTCTTGCCGTCGGCCGACATCCACTCGCCGACAAGCCCGGGCTCCACCCCTCGCGTGGCGGCTTCGGTGACGGGCACCGGGTAGATGCAGCCCGACATCCCGATGGCGGCAAGGATGCCGAGGCCGGCCATTAGTCCGCGCAGCAGATTCGTGGGACGCATGGCGCTAGCCTCGAACCAGGAAGGCGCCACGCGGAACGCGGTGCCGCAGCTCCGCGCAATCCCCGGGCGGCGGCTGGTGGCCGGGCGGCCGGTCGGGATACCAGACCCGGCACTTGCCCGGCGGCGGCATGTGGCCCGGCGGGACGTTCGCGTGCTCTGCCGATCGGCCGTGCGCGCCTCGTCCGTCCTCGATGATCACCCCGGCACAGCCGGCGAGCCCGAGCGACACGAAGGCTGCTCCGCAGACAACGGCTCTTCTCATCAACGCCTCCTCACGCCGCGCGCCTGAACGCGACGGCTTTGAAAAACGTATAGCAGAACACACCGTCGGCCGCGGCGGTGCGATACAGGTCACGCACGCCCTCGTCGAAGCGCTCCGGTTTCGCAAGCCCGGCCGCGAGGGCGGCCTCGCGCACGCCCTCGATCATGGCCGTGAAGGTGCGGCGGGTGAAGCCCTCGACGAGCTGCGGGCGGCTCGCGTCGACGTACACCATGCGCGGCGAGACGCGCACCGCGTCGAAGCCCGCCTCGACGAGAAGCGGATACAGCTCGCGGCCGATGAGCGCGTTGCCGCCCGCACGGCGCTGCAGCTCGACCTGGCAGTCGATCGCCTCGCGCGCAGCCGCGCTCTCCGGATGAAAGTACGTGGAGCCGTGGTCGCCTTCGATCACGGTGATGGTGCCGCCTGGACGCAGCAGCTGCTTCAGGCTGCCGAGCGCCTGCGCCGGACGTGCCAGATGCTCGAGCACGAAGCAGACGAACACGTGATCGAACGACGCCGGCGGGTAGTCCGTCGAAAAGAGGTCGGCCTGCCGGAGCTCCACGTTGCCGATGCCCTCGGCATCCAGGTGCCGCCGCGCTTCGGCGATGGAGGCGGCCGAGACGTCGATGGAGGTGAACCGGGCGAGCGGGCTGCGCCGCGCGAGCGTAATCGTCTGCGCCCCCACGCCGCAGCCCGCCTCGAGCACCGAGGCTCCCGCGGGGTAGGTCGTGTCGTGGTGAAGGAGCTCGACGAGCGCGCCCGCCTGGTCCTGCAGGCGCTGGTTCTCGCGCTCGTCGTAGCCGTGGACGTACAGCGATTACCTCTCGTGCGAGATCGATCCCTCGGTGAAGAGGTAGTCCTTCAGCTCCTTGGAGAAGGTGGGATCGCGGCGGCGGATCCATTCGAGCACCATCGCCGCGTGCTCCTTCTCCTCGTCGCGGTTGTGGATGAGGATCGCGCGGAGCTCCGGGTCCTTGCAGGCGTCGGCCCGCTGGTTGTACCAGTCGACCGCCTCCAGCTCCTCCATGAGCGAGACGATCGCCCTGTGCATGTCCCTCGTTTGGTCCGAAAGCTCGTTGACCGGCTCGTGGTATCCGACGCTCGACATTGCGCTTCTCCCTTCTCCCTAAAGGTGCTGCGGTGGATGTGCTGGCCCCTGGCCTGCGTGATCCCCTCGAGGCCACGCCGGGCGATTGTCTCCGCGCGGCGGGCGCAGGGCAACGTGGCTTTCAGGCGCTCGCCGGAAAGGCGGCGCAGAACGCCTTTTCGCCGCCGGCCGAGAAGGCGACGACCCGGGACCCTTTCACCCGGCGCGCCCAGCCGAGCTCGTAGCAGCGCCGAAGCAGCGCCTCGCCGAGCGCGCCGGCGAGATGATGCCGGCGCAGGCTCCAGTCGAGGCAGGCGCGGCAAAGCGGCCGCCGAGCGCTTTCGAGCCCCTCGAGGTCGATGCCGAAGCGCTCGAGGGACCGCCGGCCGGCGGGCGTGATCGTGAGCGAGCCTTGGTCCACCCGCAGGAGCCGGCGCCCGGAGAGGCTGTCGAAGAGGCGCACGCCGAGCTCGCCCGCGAGATGGTCGTAGCACACGCGCGCCTTGCGCAGCGCCGGCTCGCGCGGGCCGAGGCGAAGCGTCGCCGCGCCCGAGCGCGCGGCGACGCCCATGAGCGTCTCGAGGAGCCGCGCCACGTCGCGATCGGCGAGGCGGAAGTAGCGGTGGCGCCCCTGGCTTTCGACGGCGAGGAGACGCGCGTCGAGGAGCTTCGCCAGATGAGCGCTGATCGTCTGCTTGGTGACCCCTGCGACATGCGCGAGCTCGGTCGCCGTCAGCGCCTGGCCGCCCATCAGCGCCGCGAGGAGCTCGGCGCGCGCGGGCTCGCCGATGAGCGCGGCGATGCGCGCGATGGCGGGGGCGTCCTTCATGGTTCGATGCTAGTCGAACCAAAGACGGCCAACAAGGTGGTATGTTGGCTCATGGCGCAAGCCGACGAACCGAGAACCGTGGAGGCCGCATGATTGCCGTCATCTTCGAAGTCGAGCCGCATCCCGAGCGCAAGCAGGCCTATCTCGATACGGCGGCGCGCCTGCGACCGATCCTCGAAGGCATCGACGGCTTCATCTCCGTCGAGCGCTTCGAGAGCCTCAGCACGCCGGGCAAGATCGTGTCGCTCTCGTTCTGGCGCGACGAGGAGGCGGTGCGCAAGTGGCGCACGCAGGAGGATCACCGGCGCGCGCAGGCCGCCGGCCGCCAAACCATCTTCAAGGACTACCGCCTGCGCGTGGCGCAGGTGCTGCGCGACTACGGGCCGACCGAGCGCGCCGGCGCGCCGGAAGACGCGCTGCCGCAGGGATAGTCCATCTGCGCGGCTACGCGCTGGCGCGCCTCGGCGCCCGCGAGCCGCTCGACGACGTGCAGGCCCGCGTCGAGCGCGGAGGCGACGCCGCCCGCGGTGATGACCTCACCCTCGTCCACGACGCGCTCGCGCGCCACTGTGGCGCAATAGGGCGCGAGCTCCTCGAGCGCGTTGGGGTGCGTCGTCGCCCGGCGCCCCTGGAGGAAGCCCGCCGCGCCCAGGAGCAGCGCGCCGGTGCACACCGACACCTTGAGCGGCGTGGCCGAAGCGGTCTTCAGCCACGCGACAAAGGCGGCATCGTGCTGGAGGCTGCGCGTGCCGAAGCCGCCGGGCACGAACAGGAGGTCGTAGCCCTCGAGCGGCTCGCCGACGGCATCGGCCTCGAGGCGAAGCCCCCGGTCGTCGACGATGCTTCGCATGGGCGCGCAGACGCGCCATTCGAAGTCCTCGACGATCTTCATGGAGGCGAGCCGCGTGACCGGGTCGTAGAAGCCGACGAAGTCGAGCGTGGTCATCCGGTCGAAGATGACGAAGGCGGCCTTCACGAGGCGCTCTCCGGCGAGACGGGACGGGCCCGCGTGTACCGCGGCCAGGCGCGCAGGTAGGTGCGGTCGAGCACGCGCGTGGCGAGCGCGGCGATGGCCGCGGCGACGATGCCGCCCACCATCACCTCCTTGTTCTGGAAAAGGTAGCCGCCGACGATGGCAACGCCGAGCGCGGCGAAGTGCACGACCCAGGCGAGCACCTCGGTGCCGTGCAGATTGAGCCGGATGCGGCTCCCGCACGCGGGACAGTCGATCTCCATCTTCGCGATGACGGCGCCGGCGACCTTGCGCTGCCTCAGGTTGGCCGAGCACGCGGGGCATCTGTGGTCCATGAGATGAAGTTTAGCCGCCCTTTCGCGCCATTTCCCGCCCTTTCCTTCGGAGCCGGGACGCGCTTACGATTGGTCCGCTCGAAGAGGAGATGCCGCGTGGAGAAAATCCGGATCCAGTTCACCCTGTTCTCGGCGTTCTATTCGCCGCTCATCTCGACCCTGTCGGGCGGTTTCCTGAAGGCCGAGGGCCTCGAGCCGGAATGGTCGGTCTCGCCGCCGGGCGTGTCGGCGATCGCCGCGCTGAAGGACGGCTCGGCGCACGTGGTGCAGTCGGCGCTCAGCCAGGGGTTCACCGCGCTGAACGAGGGCCGCACGCCCGAAGCCGTGCACTTCGCCCAGGTGAACGAGATGGACGGCTTCTTCCTCACCGCGCGCGCGCCCGACCCGGACTTCAGCTGGAAGAAGCTCGAGGGCGCAGAGGTCGTGATGTTCAAGGGCGGCCAGCCGAACGCCATGTTCCGCTACGCCTGCCACAAGGCCGGGATCGACTACGCGAAGATCAAGCCGATCACCCCGGGCGGCGCCGCCGACGTCGACCGCGCCTTCCGGGCGGGGCAGGGGCAGTACGTCCAGCAGCAGGGCCCATTTCCCCAGCAGCTGCAGGCCGACGGGGTCGGGCACATCGTCGCCCAGGTCGGCAAGCAGATCGGCCCCTGCGGCTTCTCGAGCCTCGCGGCCACCCGGGAGTGGCTGAAGACCGACATGGCCCGGGCCTTCATGCGCGCCTACCGCAAGACGCGCGTGTACATGAACGAGACGCCCGCGGCGGAGATCGCGCGGGCCGAGAAGCCGTACTTCCCGGACATCGACGAAGCCGTCCTTGCCGACTGCATCGCGACCTACCAGAAGCTCGGCTGCTGGACGCCGCACGTCGAGATCACGCGCGAGGCCTACGAGAAGACGCTCGACATCTTCGAGTACAACGGCCTTCTCAAGCAGCGCTGGCCCTACGAGCAGGTCTGCTCGCTCCCGCCGGCCGGCTGAACGCAGTAAGATCCGGGCCCATGAATACCCTCTACTTTGCCCCCGGCGCCTGCTCCTTCGTGCCCCACGCCGCGCTCGAGATCGTCAAGGCGGCGACGGGCGACGAGTTCGAGGCGAAGCTCGTGAAGCTGCACAAGGGCGAGCAGAAGTCGCCCGAGTACCTTGCGCTCAATCCGAACGGCCAGGTGCCGCTCCTCGTCGTCGACGGCAAGCCCCTCAGCCAGATCGTGGCGATCTGCGAGTATCTCGACCGGCGCTATCCCGACATCGGCTTCCTGCCGAAGGATGCCTGGGCGCGCGCCGAAGCGCTGTCGATGCTCGCGTGGATGAACAATACGGTGCACCCGACCTTCACGCACATCTTCCGGCCCACCGACTTCACCGACGACGAGGGCGCGCAGAAGTCGGTGCGCAGGCACGCGGTGGGCAAGTTCCGGGGCATGCTGGAGCGCATCCAGGGGTGGGCGAAGAAAGCGGCGCCGTTCCTCTTCGGCGAGAAGCCCACGTTCCACGACGCCTACGCGTTCACGTTCCTGCGCTGGGGCGGCTTCGCGGGCATCGACCCGCAGTCCCTGCCCGTCTACTACGAGTACGTGCAGCGCGTGATGGCCGCCCCACCCCTCGCCGCCGCCATCGCGCGCGAGCGCATCGGGCTCGACACCTACAAGCCGTCCGCCTAGGCGCTAGCTCACCAGGATCTGCCAGGCGAGCGCGGCCTGGGCGAGGAAGCCGACGGTAAACGCAAGGGTGCGCAGCCAGGGAATGGCGAGCGTGTAGACGATCGCGTGCGCCACGCGCGCCCAGAAGTAGATCACGGCGGCCTGCGCCGTGAGCGGCGTGCTGATGTCGAGCGCATGGGCCGCGAGCACGAGCGCGGCGAAGACGACGAGGTTCTCGATCCCGTTCGCGTGCGCCTTCTTCAGCCTGCGGGCCCACGGCGACTGCGGCGGCGGATCGTCGGGATAGCCCACCGTCGGCGGCAGGCCCCAGACCGCCATCCGGTCGATGATGTACGGAATCCAGAGCAGCCCCGTGAACGCCGCGACGTACGCGAGATACAAGAGCTCCGTCTTCATGCGCCCCCCGGTTTGTGACGACGCCGGGACTTTACCCCTGAAAAGGGGTCTGTCCCTAAATTGACCTAAGTTGCCTTGAGCGCGCCGATGGCCTGCAGCGCCTTGCGCACGTCGGTGACGCCTTCGGGGGAAAGCGGCGCCTGCGGCGGGAGCGGCGCGCCCACGGCGTAGCCCTGGAGCTCGAGGCCGCCCTTGATGCAGGCGGCGAGGTTGTACTTCGCGAAGGCCTGGTTGAGCGCCCAGAGGGGGCGCTGCTTTTCCATGGCCGCCTTCCAGTCGCCGCGCCGGCAGATCTCGTAGAGCTCGACGCTCTGGCGCGGCGCGACGCACGCGGGCCCCGCCATCCACCCTACGCCGCCGATCAGCATGACGCAGGCCGGGATGTGCGCCGAGGCGGCGAAGACCTGCATGCGGCCCTCGACCCGGTTGAGGATGGAGAGAAGCCGCCCGGTGTTGGTGGAGGCGTCCTTGATGTAGCGGATGTTCGGCACGCGCGAGAGCCGCTCGATGGCGGGCAGCGTCAGGTCCGAGCGCTGGAAGTTGGGGTTGGTATAGAGAACGACCGGGAGCTTCACCGCCTCGGCGATGGCGGTGAAGTAGGCGACGACGCCGTCGTCGCTGAGCGGGAAGTACGCCTCGAGGATGGCGAGGATCCCATCGCAGCCGAGCCTCTCGTAGGCCTTGGCCTGCAGAACGGCGTCGGCGATCGTCGTAGACGCCACGCCCGCCACGACCGGGACCTTCTTCGCCGCGGCCTGCACCACCACCTCGACCACGCGCTTTCGCTGCTCCCAGGTGAGATAGGCGAACTCGCCCGTGGACCCGAGGGGCGTCAGGCCGTGCACGCCGGAGGCAATGAGGTCCTGCGACAGGCGCTCGAGGACGTCGGCATCGATCTCGCCGTCGGGCTTCACGGGAGAAACGAGGTAGGGGAAGACCCCGTGGAATTCCGCATTCTTCATTTCTAGCTCTTCTTCAGTAGGACTTCGGCAGGCCGAGCACCTTCTCGGCGATGAAGCAGAGGATGAGCTCGCGGCTCACCGGCGCGATGCGGCCGACGAGCGACTCGCGCAGGTAGCGCTCGACGTGGAACTCCTTGGCGTAGCCGTAGCCGCCGTGCGTCATGACCGCCTGCTGGCAGGCGTCGAAGCAGGCTTCGCCGGCCAGGTACTTCGCCGCATTCGCCTCCGCGCCGCAGGGCTTGCCGGCGTCGTAGAGGCTTGCCGCCTTCATCACCATGAGGTTCACCGCCTCGAGCTGCGCCCAGTGAGCGGCGAGCGGATGCTGGATCGCCTGGTTCTGGCCGATCGGCCGGTCGAATACCACGCGCTCCTTGGCGTAGGCGCTCGCCCGGCTGATCGCGCAGCGGCCGAGGCCGACAAGCTCGGCGGCGATCAGGATGCGCTCGGGGTTCATGCCGTGCAGGATGTACTCGAAGCCCTTGCCTTCCTCGCCGATGCGGTCGGCCTCGGGCACGGGCAGGGCGTCGAAGAACACCTGGTTGGAGTCGACCGCGTGGCGGCCCATCTTGTCGATCTCGCGCACCTCGATGTGGCTGCGGTCGAAGTCCGTATAGAAAAGCGTCAGGCCCTGCTCGGCCCTGGCGAGGAGCAGCACCTTCTCAGCCACCTGCGCGGTGGAGATCCAGACCTTCTGGCCGGAGACGATGTACCGGTCGCCCTTTCTCTCCGCCTTGACCTTCAGCTTCCGGGTGTTGAGTCCCGTGTTGGGCTCCGTCACGGCAAAGCAGGCACGGTGCTTTCCCTGGATGAGCGGCGGCAGCATGCGCCGCTTCTGCTCCTCGGTTCCGAAGACGACGACCGGATTCAGGCCGAAGATGTTCATGTGCACCGCCGAGGCGCCGGAGAAGCCGGCGCCGGACTGGGCGATGGCCTGCATCATGAGCGCCGCCTCGGTGATGCCGAGCCCGGCGCCGCCGAATTCTTCCGGCATGGCGATGCCGAGCCAGCCGTCGCGCGCGAGCGCCTGGTGGAACTCCGAGGGAAAGCCGCCCTCCTTGTCGCGCTTCAGCCAGTAGTCGTCGGGAAAGCGGGCGCAGAGCTTCGCGATCGAGTCGACGATCCTCTGCTGGTCCTCGGAGAGATCGAAGTTCATGCGTGCCGTCAGAGACGCTTGCGGTTGAGGAGCCCCCCGATGCCGAGGGCGATGAGGATGAGCGGCCACCAGGTGCCGATCAGCTCGCGCAGCTGCGCGAACGCGAGGTAGCCAAGGTTATGGGCGAGAAAGAGCGCGCCCACGACGATGAGGACGATCGGCCACACGAGATTGCGGTTGGCGTCAGCCATGGTTCCCCTTTCCTGTGGTTCTTCGTATTGTGTTTCTCCGCCGGGCACGGGAGCGCTCACGACGTGCG
Organism: uncultured Enterobacteriaceae bacterium; assembly: GCA_964461055.1. Taxonomy (GTDB): domain Bacteria; phylum Pseudomonadota; class Gammaproteobacteria; order Burkholderiales; family SG8-39; genus SCGC-AG-212-J23. Next base: position 87,435 of record CAYWSG010000003.1, read on the forward strand.
AACGGCACCCTCGCGCTCGAGCTGAGCGATCGCCGCCTCGTCGAAGCCGAGCTCCGCCAGGATCTCGCGCCCGTGCTCGCCGAGCCCGGGCGTGCCGGCGCGAAGCGCGCCGCCGCGGCGGCCATCGGCCCACACCGGGAAGGTGGGGAAGCCTTCGGTGACGGCCTCGCGCTCGATGAGCTGCCGGTTCGACGCCGCCGCCTCCCCGGGCGTGACGCAGAGGTCCACCGGGATGTCGTTCTCCTCGCAGAGCCGGATCCATTCCTCCGCGGTTCTCGTTTTCATCGCCTCGGCAAGACGCCGCGAAAGCTCGTCCCCATTCTGCCTGCGCTTCGCGTCGGTCGAGAAATCGTCGGACTCGAAGCCGAATCCCGGCACGATCCGGCGGAAATTGTCCCAGAAGTGCTCCTCCAGGATCCCGAGGGTAAGGCGCTTGCCGTCCCTGGTCTCGAAGACGTCGTTGACCGGGAAGAGATGCGCGCGCGGATCGACGTTCGGGTCGAGGCTATGGCGCATGGCGGCCCAGAAGAAGCCGGCCTCGAAGAGCGAGAGGTCGAGGTAGCAGCCCTTGCCGGAAGCGCCGCGCTGGTGCAGCGCGGCGAGCACCGCGACGGCGGCGAAGCTGCCGCCGGCCATGTCGGCCACCGGGTACGAGGAGCGTGCCGGCGGCTGCAGCCACTGGCCCGGAAACGCCAGCCCGCCCGCCGCGGCAACGTAATTGACGTCATGGCCGGGCCGCTCGCGCCACGGCCCCGTCTGCCCGTAGCCGGAGATGGAGCAGTAGATGAGCCGCGGGTTGTGCCGCTTCAGCGACTCGTAGTCGATCCCGAGGCGCTTCGCCACGCCGGGCCGGAAGCCTTCGAGGACGATGTCCGCGCGCCTGGCGAGTCTCTCGACGATCCTGTCCTTGTCCTTGTGCTTGAGGTCGAGAGCGATGCTGCGCTTGTTGCGGTTCTCCATGTGGAACTGGACCGGGATGTAGGCGCGCCCCGGATCGCCACGCGGCATCTCGACCTTGATCACCTCGGCGCCGAGGTCGGCGAGCATCGCCGAGCAGAACGGCCCGGGAATGAACATCGCGAAATCCACCACCCTGATGCCGGCGAGCGGCAGCCATGCCTCGGACATCACTTCCTCACGTTTTCGGGTTTCTCGAGATAGGGCGGCGCGTAGATGACCAGCACCCGGGCGCGCTCCGAGGTCGCCTGGAACACGTGCATCTCGTCGGCGGGGAAAAAGCACGCGTCCCCGGGCCCCATGTCGAAGGACTCGCCGCCCACCTCGACATGCGCCGTGCCTTCCAGCAGGTAGCACGCCTGCTCGATGCCCGGGTGGGCATGCGGCAGCGCGCCCTTGCCGCGCTCGAGCTCCCCCACCAGCACCTCGAGCTGGCGCGCGCCGACCGTCTCGGGCGCGATCAGGCGGTAGTTGCGCGTGCCGGTGTGGTTGGCCGGCGCATACGGCACGACCTCGGCCTGGCGCACGAGGTACCGGTAGGTGCTGGATTCCTGGCGGGATTTGGTCATATGCTAGACTGCACGGTCTAGTCTAAGTCGACGGCTTCCGGAAGCTCCATGTCCCTGCGCGAATCGGCCACCGCGGCCAACCGCGACCGCGTGCTGCGCGCGGCGACGAGCTCGTTCCTCGCCCGCGGCTACGGCTCGAGCGTAGATTACATTGCGCAGCGCGCCGGCGTAGCGAAACAGACCGTCTACCACCATTTCCCGAGCAAGGAGGCGCTCTTCAAGGAGGTCGCCCGCGAGCTCGCCAAGGCGGTCCTGGTGGAGCTGGAGGGCCCCTCGGCGAGCCTGCGCGAAGCGCTGGTGCGCTTCGCCCTCGCCTACCGCAAACGCGTGCTCGCGCCCCAGGGCGTCGCCATCTTCCGCACGCTCGTCCCCGAGATCGTCCGCTTCCGGGCGCTCGCGCGGTCCATGTACGCCGAGAGCGCGGGGGAGACGGTGCGCCGCCTCGCCGCGCGCCTCGAGCGCGCCATGGACGAGGGGGAGCTGCGCCGCGACGATCCGGAGTTCGCCGCCGAGATGCTCACCGGCATGCTCGTCGGACAGGACCGCATCAAGCGGCTCTTCGGCATCCCCGCCGACGGCGAGCCCGAGCCGCGCCGCGCCGAGCGGATCGTCGATTGCTTCCTGAAAGCCTTTTCGCCATGAAGAAGAAGAGCACCATGAAAGCAGCCTGGGGGACCCGAGTCGCCGCGCTCGCCGCGTGCGCCATCATCGCCGCCTGCAGCCAGGGCGGCGCGCAGGAGAAGGGGGCGTCCAAGGCGCCGCCGGGCGACGGCGCCGTTCCGGTGAGCGCCATCGCGGTCGCGCCGCGCCCGGTGCCCATCGCCTTCGAGGCCGTGGGCCGCGCGGAAGGCTCGCGCGAGGTCCAGGTGCGCGCGCGCGTCGCCGGCATTCTCGAGGCGCAGCTCTTCACCGAGGGCGACACGGTCAAGGCCGGCACGCCGCTCTTTCGCATCGAGCGCGCGCCCTTCGAGATCGAGCTCCAGCAGGCGCGCGCGCAGCTTGCGCAGGAAACGGCTCGCAAGGAGCTCGCCGAGCAGGAGCTCGAGCGCCTGAAGCGCCTGGCCGACCGGCGCGCCATCAGCCAGAAGGAAGCCGACCAGGCCGCCTCGCTCGCCCGCCAGAGCGCCGCCGCGGTCCAGCTCGCCCAGGCGCGCGTGCGCCAGGCCGAGCTCAACCTCTCCTACACCACGGTCAAGGCGCCCATCAGCGGCATCACCGGCCGGGCGCTGCAGTCGGTCGGCAGCCTCGTCTCGCCGGGGAACGACTCGGCGGTGCTCACCGCCATGACGCGCGCCGATCCGATCTGGGTGCGCTTCGCGCTCTCGGAGGCCGAGTACGCGCGGCTCAAGAACAACGCCTCGGCGGGCAGCAGCGAGCCGACCGGCATCGAGGTAAAGGTGCAGACCGCGGACGGCACGCCCTACCCCGAGGCGGGGCGGCTCAACTTCGCCGGCTCCACCGTGGACGAGGCGACCGGCACGGTGCAGATGCGCGCGGCGCTGCCCAATCCGAGGCAGCAGCTTCTCCCCGGGCAGTACGTTCGCGTGCAGGTCATCGCCGGCTCGCAGGAGGCGATCGTCGTGCCGCAGAGCGCGGTGCTGCAGGACCAGAGCGGCCGCTTCGTCTGGGTCGCCGGACCCGACGGCAAGGCGGCGCAGCGCCCGATCCGCGCGGGAAGCTGGGTCGGCAACGACTGGGTCGTGCTCGAGGGGCTTCAGCCCGGCGACCTGGTGATCGTCGACAACCTCTCGCGGCTTCGCCCCGGGACGCCGGTACAGGTCCAGAAGCCCCGGAATTCCTAGCCGCAGCCGGCGCCCCTCACCCAGGAATCGCGCGATGCTCTCGAAGTTCTTCATCCACCGGCCGGTCTTCGCCGGCGTGCTCGCGATCGTCATCGTGCTCGCCGGGCTCGTCTCGGCGCTCCTGCTGCCGGTCGCCCAGTACCCGGAGATCGCGCCCCCGACCGTGCGGGTGAGCGCGAGCTACCCGGGCGCGAGCGCCGAGACGCTCGCGCGCACGACCGCCGCGCCCATCGAGGAGCAGCTCTCCGGCGTGGAGGGCCTTTCCTACTTCAGCTCCTCCTCGTCCTCCAACGGCGCGCTGCAGATCACCATCACCTTCGAGCCCGGCACGAACGTCGACCAGGCGATCTTCAACGTGAACAACCGCGTGCAGGCGGCGCTGCCGCGCCTGCCGGACGAGGTGCGCCGCAACGGCGTGCTCGTGCAGAAGCGCTCCTTCGACATCCTGCTCCTCGTCTCGCTCGTCTCGCCCGACAACTCGCGCGACACGCTCTTTCTCTCCAACTTCGCCTCGCTCAACATCGTCGACGAGCTGAAGCGGATCCCGGGCGTCTCGGACGTGCTGGTGTTCGGCGCGCGCGACTACTCCATGCGCGTCTGGCTGAACCCGGAGAAGATGGCGCGCCTGGGCGTCACGCCCTCGGACGTCGCGGCGGCGCTGCGGGCGCAGAACGCGCAGTACGCGGCCGGCCGCATCGGCGCCGAGCCGGCGCCGGACGGCCAGGCGATCACCTACACCGTCACCGCGCGGGGACGGCTCGTCGAGCCCGAGGAGTTCGGCGAGATCGTGGTGCGCGCGGCGGGCCCCGGAGGGCTGCTGCGCCTGAAGGACATCGCCCGCGTCGAGCTCGGTGCGCTCAACTACGACACCTCGAGCACGCTCGACGGCCAGGCGACGATCGGCATGGCCACCTACCTGCAGCCCGGGGCCAATGCGCTCGAGGTGGCCGACCTCATCCGCGCGCGCATGCGCGAGCTGAAGGCGGAGTTCCCCGCCGGCGTCGACTACGCCATCCCCTTCGACACCACGCGCTTCGTCGACGCCTCGATCCGGGAAGTGAACAAGACGATGATCGAGGCCGCGTTCCTCGTGCTCGCGGTCGTGTTCCTCTTCCTGCAGACCTGGCGCGCGACGCTCATCCCCATGATCGCCGTGCCGGTCTCGCTCGTGGGCGCCTTCGCCGGGCTGTGGCTGGTCGGCTTCTCCATCAACACGCTCACCCTCTTCGCGCTCGTGCTCGCCATCGGCATCGTCGTGGACGACGCCATCGTGGTGCTGGAGAACGTGGAGCGCCTCATCCGCGACCACGACATGCCGCCCTTCGAGGCGGCGCTCGAGGCCATGCGCGAGGTCTCCGGCGCCGTCATCGCCATCGTGCTCGTGCTCTGCGCGGTGTTCATCCCGGTCGCCTTCCTCGGCGGCATCGCCGGCCAGCTCTACCGGCAGTTCGCCGTCACGCTCACCTTCGCCGTGGTGATCTCGGGCTTCATCGCCCTCACGCTCACGCCGGCGCTCTGCGCGCTGCTCATGAAGCGGGGCGATCACCACTCGCGCCTCTTCAAGCCGTTCAACGTCGCCTTCGCCTGGACCACCGCCCGCTTCCTCGACGGCGTCGGCTTCCTCATCCGGCGCCCGCTCGTCTCGCTCGCGCTCTTCGGCGGCATGGTCGCGCTCACGGTGTTCCTCTTCCTGCGGGTGCCGTCGAGCTTCGTGCCCTCCGAGGACCAGGGCTATGTCTTCACCAACATCCAGCTCCCCGACGGCGCGACCATGGAGCGCACGCGAGCCATGTCCGCGCGCCTGAGCGAGCAGGTCAAGGCGCATCCGGGCGTGCAGAACGTGATCGCCGTCAACGGCTTCGACCTCATCGGCGGCGGCAACAAGACCAACGCCGCCACCATGTTCGTGCCGCTCAAGCACTGGGACGATCGCCCCGGCATCGGCGCGCAGAAGGTGGCCGGCGACCTCATGGCGATGGGCGCCGAGCTGCGCGAGGGTCTCACCCTCGCCTTCAATCCGGCGGCCATCCGGGGCCTCGGCACCGCGGGCGGCTTCGAGGTGAACCTGCAGTCGCGCACGAGCGCCGACGCGCAGCGGCTCTTCGAGGTGAACCAGGCGTTCCTCGCGGCGCTGCGCGAGCATCCGCTCCTCACCGGCATCAATTCCTTCTACCGGCCGACGGTGCCGCAGCTCTACGTCGAGGTCGACCGCGAGAAGGCGCTCTCCCTCGGCGTGCCGGTGCAGGACGTGTTCGATGCGCTGCAGAGCACGATGGGCTCGCTCTACGTGAACGACTTCAACAAGTTCGGCCGCACCTACCGCGTGCAGATGGCGGCCGACGCGGGCTTCCGCGACGACCCGTCGGACCTCGGCGCCGTCTACGTGCGCTCGGCAACCACGAAGGAGATGGTGCCCCTCAAGGCGCTCATCCGCACGGCCAATGTCGTCGGCCCCGAGCAGCTCGAGCGCTTCAACGGCTTTCTCTCCGCCAAGGTCATCGGCAGCGGACGGCCGGGGGTGTCCTCGGGCGAGGCCATCGCGGCGGTGGAGGAGGTCGCGGCGAAGGTGCTGCCGGAGGGCTACCAGATCGCCTGGTCGGGGCAGGCCTACCAGGAGAAGCGCACCGGCAGCGCCTCGGCGTTCGCCTTCGCGCTCGCCATCGTCATGGTGTTCCTGATCCTCGCGGCGCTCTACGAGCGGTGGCTGCTGCCCTTCGCGGTGGTCATGGCCGTGCCCTTCGCGGTGCTCGGCGCGCTTTCCTTCGTGTGGGCGCGCGGCCTCGAGAACGACATCTACTTCCAGATCGGCCTCGTCGTGCTGATCGGCCTCGCGGCGAAGAACGCCATCCTGATCGTGGAGTTCGCGCAGCAGGGCTTCCTCGAGGGCAAGAACGCCGTAGAGGCGGCGCTGCACGCGGCGCGGCTGCGCTTCCGGCCGATCGTCATGACCTCGCTCGCCTTCGTGCTCGGCGTGCTGCCGCTCATGCTCTCGACGGGCGCGGGCGCCGGCGCGCGGCGCTCCATGGGCACCGGCGTCGTGGGCGGGATGCTCGCGGCCACCTTCATCGCCACGCTCTTCGTTCCGCTCTTCTTCACCCTCGTCGCCCGCCGCCGCAAGGAGCGCACATGAAGAAGGGCTTCCTTGCCGGTGTTCTCCCTGCCCTGGCTCTTGCGGCCTGCACGACGGTCGGCCCGGACTACGAGCGTCCCGATCTCGCGCTCCCCGGCCAGTATCCCGCCGAAGCCACGCCGACGAAGGGCGAGAAGCCCGATGCAGACACGAAAGCAACATCGGCCGAGATCCCAGAGGGCTGGTGGACGCTCTATCGCGATCCGCTGCTCGAGGCGCTCATCGCATCGGCGCAGCAGAACAATGCCGACCTGCGGCTTGCGGCGGCGCGCGTGCTCGAGGCCGAAGCCCAGCTCCGCGAAGCGGGCGCGGCGTTCTATCCGGAGGTCATCGGCGGCTTCTCGGCGACGCGCAACCGCGTGAGCGAGCGCACCGAGCCCGCGCCCCCCTCCACCGCGCCGCTCGAGCGCCGGCAGCACCAGCTCCTCGCCTCGACGAGCTTCGAGGTCGACTTCTGGGGACGCCTCTCGCGGCTGAACGAAGCCGGCCAGGCGCTGCTTCTCTCTTCGGCGTATTCGCGCGACACCATCCTGCTCACCCTGGCCGGCGCCACGGCGCAGGCCTACTTCGCGCTACGCTCGCTCGACGCCCAGATCGCGGTTCTCGAGCGCTCCATCGCGGCGCGCGCCGACGCCCTCGAGATCGCGCAGGCGCGCCTCGAGGCGGGCCTTGCCTCCGAGCTCGACGTCTACCAGGCGAGAAGCGCCCTCGCCGACGCGCGCGTGCAGCGGCGCGAGGCCGTGCGCCAGCGCTCGCTCGTCGAGCGCCAGCTCGCGCAGCTCACCGGCCGGCTCGATCTCGACGTGCCGGCCGGCGAGCTCTTCGCCCTGCCCGTGCCGCCGGTGCCTCCCGCGGGCCTGCCTTCGGCGCTCCTCGAGCGCCGTCCCGACGTGCGCGCCGCCGAGCAAACGCTCGTCGCCGCCAACGCGCAGATCGGCGTCGCGCGCGCGGCGCTCTTTCCCACCATCACCCTCACCGCGGCGCTCGGCTCGCAGAGCGCCGAGTTCTCGAAGCTCCTCTCGAGCGGCGCCGGCATCTGGTCGCTCGGCTTCGGCCTTGCACTGCCCCTCTTCGACGCGGGCCGCCGCGAGGCGCGCGTGGACCAGGCCGACGCGCGCCGCGTGCAGGCCGTGGCGACCTACCAGCGCGCCATCGAGACGGCGTTCCGCGAGGTGAGCGATGCGCTGGTGAGCATCGAGCAGGCGCGCGCCTCCGAAGCCGAGCTCGGCGAGCGCCTGCAGGCCGCGCGCAACGCGCTCGAGCTCTCCACGCTGCGCTACGAGTCGGGCTACTCGCCCTTCCTCGAGGTCCTCGACGCCCAGCGCACTGCCAATGAAGCCGAGCTCGCCTTCGTGCGCAACCGCCAGGCGCGCCTCGCCTTCAGCGTCGACCTGATGCGCGCCCTGGGCGGCGGCTGGAACCCGAAGACCTTTATCTCAAAATCCGGGACAGGTGCAGATTAACCGTCACCCGTAACGGGAGACGGGGCCGATCGCTCAGCCCCTCGGCGGCGGCTCCAAGGCGCGAACGACCCGGCAAGGGTTGCCGGCGGCAAAGACCCCGGCGGGCATATCGCGCGTGACGACGCTGCCCGCCCCGATGACCGTGCGATCGCCGATGGTCACGCCCGGCAGAATGATGGCGCCGCCGCCCACCCAGACGTCCGAGCCGATCGTGACCGGCTTGCCCGACTCCTGCCTGCGCCGGAGCGCCGCATCGAGCGGGTGCGTCGCCGTGTAGACCTGCGCCGCGGGGCCGAAGAGGGTGAACTCGCCGATGCGCACGCGGCACACGTCGAGGACCACGCAGTTGAAGTTGAAGAACACGCGCTCGCGCGCCGCGACGAGCTCCGCGTCCATGGGATCGTAGAGCTCGCCCGCGAGCATCTTGTCGCGCTCGCCCTTCATATCATCGGCCCGCCCGGGCGCTACGCGAGGCCGGCCTTTGCGCGCTTCGCCGCGAGGCGCTCGCGGGTCTTCGCCGTATCGACCACGAAGCGCGTGTGCGTGCCGCGGCCCACTTCCTCGACCGAGTCGCGGACGGTGAAGGCGAAGGTGACGCGCCGCTTCTCGACTTCCTGGACGCGGATCTCGATGGAAGCCTTGAGGCCGAGCGGCGTCGCCGCGAGGTGGTCGATGACCACCTGCGTGCCGACCGAGTCCTCGCCCTCGTCGAGGTGCTGGAGAAGGAAGTCGCGGCAGGTGTACTCGACGTCGCTCACCATCGCCGGCGTGGCGTACACCATGCCCTCGCGGCCCATGAAACCGATGCAGCGCTTCTCGTCGATCTCGACGCTGCGCGAGTGGGTGAGCCCGGCCTGCAGGGAGGGCTTCATGGCGCCTTGTACCCCGCGCGCTCGACCGCTTTCTTCATGGCGGCGACGTCGGACTTCGCCGGGTCGAAGCTCACCCGTGCCATCCCCGCCTCCAGCGACACATCGACCCTCTCCACGCCGGGCAGCCCCGAGAGCATGCGCGTGACGCTCTTCACGCAGCCCTCGCAGTCCATGCCCTCGACCTTGAATTCCGCCGTCTCCATCTCGTCTTCCTCGCGCATCAGGCATCTCATGGGAAACCCCATTCTACCGGCGTAAGGTACGGGGGTGCCGACCCGCTCCGTGGAGTTCTTCGACCGCCAGTTCCGCCGCCAGAGCGCCGCGGGCGACTACGCGCTCAACCCCTTCGAGCGCGCAGTGCTGCCGTACCTGCACGGCGAGGTCCTCGATCTCGGCTGCGGGCTCGGCAACCTCGCCGTCGCCGCCGCCCATGCCGGCTGCACGGTGACAGCCCTCGACGCCAGCGACGCAGGCATTCAAGACCTCGAGCGGCGGGCGCAACAGGCCGGGCTACCTGTGCGTGCCCGGGTCGCCGATCTCAGCCACTACCGCGCCTCGATACACCAGGGAAAACTTGAAGAGGATGAGATCACCGCCGGCTACGACTGCGTAGTTTCCATTGGTCTGCTCATGTTCTTCTCTTGCGAGCAGGCGCGCGGGGTGCTCGGGGAGCTCCAACGCTCCGTGCGGCCTGGCGGCATCGCCGCCGTGAACGTCCTCGTCGAGGGCACCACCTACATGGAAATGTTCGACCCGGCAGGCTACTGCCTCCTCGGGCGGGACGAGCTGCACTCCGCGTTGACCGGGTGGGAGATCCTGCTTTCGCGCCACGACGAATTCCCCGCGCCGGGCGACACGGTGAAGCGGTTCCATACCGTGGTGGCGCGCCGGCCCGCGGCGCGCTAGAGCCAGCGGGGGACGGCGCTCGCGTAGCGCTCGAACGCCTCGCCGAAGCGCTCGCGCAGGATCCGCTCTTCCGGACCAATCTGGAAGCGCGTGAGGTAGGCGACGAAGAGCGGAATGACGACGAGCGCGAGGGGATGCTCGAGGTAGACCGCCCAGCCCGCGAGGATCGGAATCCAGCCGAGGTACATGGGATTTCGCGTCCAGCGGTATACGCCGCCGGTCACGAGCGTGGAGACGGTGCGCGGGCGCAACGGATTCACCGTCGTCCCCGCCCTCCAGAACGTCAGCACGCCGACGATGTCGAGGAGGAGCCCGGGCACGGCGAGAGCGAGGGCGATCCAGCGCGACGCCGGGATCTCCAGGTGCAGGCCCGGCAGCGCCCGGGCGATCGCCCACATGAGGCCGGCAGCGAGAAGCGCGACGGCGGGCGGCGGCACGCGCAGCTCGAGGAACTTCATCGGCGAAGGCCTGCGCATCAAGGCAGGGGCGGCTCGAGGACCACGTCGTCGAAGTAGGCGATGCTCACCGCGCCGGTGTCGTCGCCGTCGGCCGAGACCGCCACGGCGGCAATCGGCACCGGCCCGTCGCGCGCCTCGACCGGAAAAGCCTGCGCGAAGTCGGCGCGCACGTCGCGCGACTCCTCGTACCAGTGGCTTTGCGCGTGCCCCGAGGCGGCGCTCCTCAGCACCAGCATTTGCACGCGGTCGGTATATGCGTTCGGCAGCCACGTGCCGGCCGGCAGCCTCGCGTCCCAGACGTAGCACACGCCGGCAGGCGGCAGCTCGGCGCCGAAGAGGAAGCGCCCGAGGCGCAGCTTCCAGCGCTCGGCGGCGTCGAGGCGCTCGAGGGGCACGTCGAAGAGCACGCAAAGGCGCGCCGGCACGTC